>NZ_JBEOYR010000021.1:0-165878 GCF_040297165.1 Streptomyces sp. NPDC001851
GTAGTCCGAGAGGCTGGTGTCGGCGTAGCCGTACTCGACGATCTGCTTCTTCTTCAGCGCGGTGGTGTAGGAGCTGGGCGGCCGTACGGTCGCGGCGCGCACCCCCGCCTTCTGCGCCTGGTCCAGCAACTGCTGGATGGTGGCGTGTTCCTGGTCCTTGTTGCGGGCTACGAACTGCCCGACCTCAAGGAACTCCACCACGTCGTCGGGTGTGCCCTGCAGGGCGAGCTTGCCGGCCGCCTTCACCGCCTGCCCGCCGTCATTGATGATCTTGGAGGCCTCGACCCGGTCGTCGGTCTCCTGCGCCTCGTACTGGCCCGAGTTCAAGAAGCGGGCGACGTCCTCCGGGGTGCCCTTCAAGGCCGCCATCCCGGCCTGCTTGACCTCCGGACCGCCGAAGTTGATGACCCGGGACGCCTCGACCCGCTGGTCCTCCTGCAACGGCGCCTTCCAGCCGTCCTTCAGGAAGGCCCACACGGCATCCGGGTCGGTGGACATCAGTGCGTTCTTGGCCGCTTCCTGCACGGCCGGGCCGCCCACGGCGACCATGCGGCTGGCGTCGACGCGGTCGTCGTCGTTGCCGATGGCGTCCTTGTCGGCAAGGAACTTCTTGACGTCCTCGTCCGAGCCGACCAGGGCCTTCTCCGCCGCCGCCTTCACACCCGGGCCACCCCAGGTCCACGCGTCGACGACGAGGCGGCGATCGGAGACCGGGTATCCGCCGTCGTCGGAGTCGTCGTCCGCGGCGGCCGGTCCGGCGCCGAGGAGTCCGGCGGCGAGCGTGACCGGCAGCAGAACGGCGCACGCGCCGCGAAGTGCCAGGCGGTGTCCCCGGGTCGGCGCTGTTGTGTTCTTCGATGGCGCCCCTGATGAGCGCGAAGGCCGTTTCACTGGCCCATTCCCCCTGAGAAGTGAGTGATATCGGTCATACGTCGGCACGCATGCGGGCGCGGCTGGTCGAGGGCCGCGTCCGTTGACATCAAGCGGTGGCAACTGCACCCGGGTGACCTGGTCATGGCGTCCGCGCTGGTCAGCCGACCACCCGTCATACGTTCTGCGTGGTACGCCTTCTGACTACGTGCCAGTAACATCCTACGCACAGGCCAGACACGGACAGTTCACAGGACCTTCACTGCTGTGCCGCACCGCAAACGGGGAAGGCAGGACACCTTGATGTCTAAAACCCGCAACGCCATCGTGGCGGACGTCTGCGGGGGGGCTGGCGCTCTGCCACCGGAGTCGCGACGCTGACCGCTGGGCATGCCTCTCCGGCTGACCCCTCCCCCCCTCGGCCGGCTGCTCGCCGACCGCCTCGTCGCCCTGGTTCGGGTCCATGGCCGTCCTGCCCTACGGCGCGGCCACGGCCGCCGTCGGTATGAACGGACACGTCTTCACCGACCGGGACAAGCTGGCAGCGGTCATCGCCACCTGGTTGCCGACGCGGCGCCCCACCGGGAACGTAAGCCTGACATGAGGCACCATCAACGTCCGCGGGCAGAGCGGCAGCCCCTGCCGGACAGTGCGCGATGTCACAGCCGTCCGGGCTGTGACGGGGGTGGTCCGCCATGACTGAACTCGGGCCGGTCGCCTGGCCGCCGCCCCGGTAAGGACCGAACGGCTCGTGCTCCGCGAGCCCGAGGCGGCTGCCTGATCCTGCCGGAGGCGTGGGGACGCGGATACGGTGCCGAGGCGTGTGCGGCGGTACTCGGCTGGTTCTCGGGAGTACTTCCCGGCAAGCCGGTGGTGCTGCGCACCCAGACCGCCAACGAGCGCTCGATGCGCCCGGCGGAAAAGCTGGGGTTCACCGCGAGGTGGAGCGGTTCGAGGACTACGGCGCCGAGCAGTGGTTCGGCATGTGGTTCCGAGTCACGCCGTCAGGTTGAACCGCCCATTTCTTCGGTGTGGTCTGCCTCAGCCCCGCCCACGGTGCTCGCGGTGGGCGGCACTGGTCCGCAGGGTCGGGAAGCACCGCCCGGCTACTCCACCGCCGGCCCCGCGCCAGGAGCACGCGGGCGGCGGCAGTCCTGCAGCCAGGAGCTGGTTCACTCGACGGCCCCGGCGGAAGGTGCCCGGTCAGCACACGGTGAGACCGTCAGTCGCCGGTCTGCGGCCGGCCGGCACGGTAGAGGTAATGGGTCCGGTCATCGACCGGGTTGTCCGGTTCCAGGCTTCCGACGCCGACACGGCGCAGCCCTGCCCGCACGAGCGCCCGCCAGGAAGCGCGGTTGGCTGCCACTACAGGGACGAGAACGCACAGGGCGGCCGGGTGCTCGGCTCAGGTGCCCCCGATGGCTGAGCGGATCATCGCCGTCCCGATGGCCTGGCCGGTCCGGCGGGGATCACCGATCAGGTAGTCGATGGTCATCGCACCGTCAGGGACAGCGACGATGGCCGCCAACTCGGCCAGGTAGGCGGGATAGTCACGCAGGAGTGAACGCTGTACGAGACCGACCGGCCGGCCGGCCTTCGAGGAATGCGAGGAAACCTCCGAAGGCTCCTCCCCTCGGGCGGCGGGGCCGAAGTCGCGCGCCACCGCTTCCACTGTGGTCTCGTGATTCCACCAGCGCTTCACATGGGGCGGCTTGAGCCACGTCCGCAGCAACGGGAAGTCCTGCTCCTCGATCCGACGCCACGTGGTCCTCATCAGAGCCAGCGTGCCGTGTACTCCTGCGGCCTCGCTGGCGAGTGCCCACTGCCCTACGGGCAGGCCGTGGCCGGTCGACCTGGTCGGCTGCCGGCACGCACCCTCGTGGAGCGGGTCGACGGTGTGAGCGGGCCCCACCAGCGGGCCAGCTCCGGCCTGCGCTTCGTGTTGCGTGCCATGACGGCTGAACCGGCCGGACGGTCTGGGCGCGCGGCTGTGCCGGACACCTCAGGTCCAGCAGGCCGGATGCGGCTCCTTGCGGGCATCGAAGCCCATCACCTTGCCGACATCCTGCCAGAACGCAGTTCGGAGACACCGGCTGCCTGACTTCACGGCCATGCCGGACTCCGTTGCGCATGGTACTGCGCGCCGTGACGGCCTGCCGGGCAGATCGGCGGGCCGTCACGGCTTCAGGCCGGGTAAGGGCGCTTACAGGGTCGCGAGGTGGTCCTGCTTGAGGTAGCTGAAGCCGTCGTTGTCGAAGTAGAAGAGGGTGACCTTCACCTTGTCACCCTTGGCGAACAGCGAGCTCGGCGCATTGCGCAGGTCCAGTTTGGCGGTGTGCTTGTTGTAGTCGCAGACGAGCTTGTCGGGCTTGATGGTGCCCGCCGCGACGGACTCCTCGTGACTCGTCGTGTTCAGCTTCGTCACGTTGACCACCAACTGCTCGTCATTGCCGACGTCGCAGGAGTACGTGATCTGTGTCTGAAGGCGGCCCGACTTCTGCAGAGACACATTGTCGAAGGCAATGTCGTAGGCCGCGGCGGAAGCAGGCGTCGCGACGGTCAGCGCACCCGCGCTCGCCAGGGCGACGGCGGCCACGGCACCGCCGAGGCGACGGCCTATGCGGAATGACTTCATCAGGGTTCCTTCCCCCTTGGCAGTCGCTGCCCGGCCCGGCCACGCACCGGGTGGCATCCGGACCGGCAGGCCACTGCACCACTTGGTCGGTCGTGTTCATGATCGCATAGCGGCCTCGTTCGACGAGCCCTCGGACGAGTACAGGGCCGGGCCTGCCGGTTCTCGTGCCTCGCGGCCAGTTGGCCTCCAACGGCAGGCGGTTTCCCGGCGGTTGCGGTCGCCTGATCGGCGGGCATTCTCCCGCAAGGCCGCTGGCACCCGTCCGGGCCGACGGGAGCGGCAAGATGTGGTGGGGTCAGCCCCGAGGTTCTGAGGTTGTCAGCGGCCTCAGGGCGTCACCGGGTGAGGCTTGCGTGGGCCTGCGCCGCGGCTTCGACGACGCCTGGCCACAGTTGGTGTCCGAGGTAGGCTGCGTCATCCGCCTCGGGGCCCAGGGCGTCGAGGATCTCGTTGAGGCGGTCGGCGAGGCGTTGCATGGCCTGCGCCTCCGAGGCGTCGCGGAGTGTGTGGCCGATCGCCTCGGGAGGGTTGTCCAGTACGGCGGTGTCGTCGTAGAGGATGTGGACGTTCATCGTGAGGTCGTCGAAGTAGCCCGGATGCGGGTACTGGCGCTCGGTCCAGACGCGTCGCTGGTGGTCGGGGTCGGACAGCGCGTGTACCGCTGCGATGACCTGCTCGCGCATCTGCGGCAGCCGCACCTGCGGTGTCTGGGTCATGGCTCGTCCCGTTCCTTCCAGCGCAGCCATTCCTCCAACGGGATGCGGGCCTCCTCGGCGTGATCCTTGACCGAACCAGTCATGGGTTTCCCATCGCGGCCGATGATCTCACCGCCGGAGTCGATGACGACGTGGCCGACCTGCTGGAACACCTGGGCATGGTGGGAGTTCCCCTGGTCGATCCGGACGCCGTTCCCTTGCCGTCGTTCCAGCGGTAACCCACGCCCTTCTTGGCGGCCTTGAGTTCACCGACGCCGGGGATGACGGCCATGGCGGCGAAGGCGCATTTGCCGAGGGTGGGATTCTCGATGCAGTCCTGGATGTCCTTGCCGCCGGAGAGCATCCACAGTCCGCCGCAGATCGTGGCAGCCTCTTGCGGACGAGTTCGGAGGCGGCGACACGTTCGTCGTCGTTGCGGGCGGAGTACTGGCCGGTGGCGATGAAAGCGGCCAGAACCCTGGGGTTGTTGGTGGCCAAGGCGGCCTTGGAGGCTTCCTTGATTCCGGGGCCCCCGGCGTTGTCCTGGCGGTTTCGGCGGCCAGGGCCTGTGCCGTGTCGTCCAGGCCGCGTGTCTCCAACGCGTGGGCAGCGGTCCGGGAGGTGAGGGTGTCGGCCCGGTCCTTACGGCTCCTGGCGCGTTCGGTGGCCGCGTTGGTGCGGCTGGTGAGGTCTTCGGCCTCCGTCTTGCGGGCGGTGTCGAAGGCCTTCTCGGTGGCCACCACCAGGCCGAGGGCCCGGTCCGGGAGTCGCGGTGCGACTTCTGACTACTTGCCAGTAGCATCCTATGCACAGACCAGGCACGGGAGGTTCACAGAAACTTCACTCCCGTGCCAGCACCGCAACGGGGAAGGAAAGACACCTTGATATCCAAGGTTCGCAATGTCGTCATGGCGGGCGTCTGCGGGGGGCTGGCGCTCTGCGCCGGAGTCGCGACGCTGACCACCGCGCATGCCGTTCCGGGGGATCCCTCCCCCACCGCCTCGGCCACACCGGCGCCGGGTGACGGCACGATGCCCTCAGCCGTCGAGGACTTCGCCTACCCGGGGGCGACGAAGATCTTCCAGGAGAAGCAGATCCTCCTCAAGCACGGCGACGGTCACATCATGCTGACCGACTGCAAGTCCACGTACGCGATCATGGTGGAATCGCGGGTCGCCCAGAAGCAGTTCTGCTTCTCGGTCAGCGGGAAGCAAGGCGACCTGACCCTGGAGCTGCCCGATGCCTACGGCATCTGGACCCAGGACCACCCGGTCGAGGCCAAGGTGAAGAGCGGCGACAAGGAAACCGTCGTCGAGGCTGCGAAGAACGATTACAAGCCCATCGGCGAGGCGGGCGCCAGCGGCAAGCCCTCCGTCCTCGTCGAGCTCCGGGTCACCGGCTGACCCCGAGTCGTTCGCCGACCGGACTCCTTGCCACTCTCCATCACCTGAAGGACACACCTATGTTCGCCGGACGTTCACGTACCGCGAGGATCAGCGCACTTCTCACCGCAGCCGCCGCCACGGCGGCCGGTCTGTTCACCTCGACGGCCGCCCACGCCGTGGTCGGTGGCCAGGCCCAGGACGGCGCGTACCCGTTCCTCGTGAAGCTCGACATCACCATGGGCGACGCCAAGCGCGCCTGCACCGGCACCCTTGTCGACCCCCGCTGGGTGCTCACCGCCGCCAGCTGCTTCGCCGACACCCCCGGTGCGGCCGTCCCGGCGGGGGCGCCGAAGGGGAAGGCCACAGCCACCGTCGGCCGCGCCGACCTGTCCAACACCTCGGCCGGAGCCGTACGGGACGTCGTCGAGCTGGTGCCCCGCACCGACCGTGACCTGGTCATGGTCAAGCTCGCGAGCGCCGTCAGCGGTGTCACCCCCGCCTCGGTGACCACCGCCGCGCCCACCGAAGGTGAGAGCCTGCAGTCCGCCGGGTTCGGGCGCACCCGCGACGAATGGGTGCCCGATCACGCTCACGCCGCCGCCTTCACCGCCGGCACCGTGACCGGCACCGGCGTGCAGCTGGCCGCGTCGGGGGACGCGGCGATCTGCAAGGGCGACACCGGCGGCCCGATCCTGCGCACCACCGGCGGCCATACGGCGATCGTCGGTGTCAGCAGCCTGTCCTGGCAGGGCGGTTGCCTGGGCACCGACCCGGCCGAGACCCGCACCGGCGCGGTGGCCGCCCGGGTCGACGACCTCGCCTCCTGGGTCCAGCAGGTCGCCTACGCCCCCGTCTTCGCGGCCGCCCCGTGGAAGCACGCCGTGCAGATCACGGCCGGCTACTACACCGGCGACTCGGCCGGCGGCACCCGTCACATGGACCTGATCGTCGTCTGGGACAGCGGCAAGGTCACCCTCTACCAGGGCGGCTACGGCAACGACCCCGCCCGCCCCTTCGCCGCGGAACACCAACTGCAGCCCGAGAAGAGCATCTGGACCCACGCCGTCAACGTGACCGGCGCCAACACCGGCGGCGCCACCGACGGAGTCGTGGTCCGCTGGAACGACGGCGAGATGACCCTCTACAACTCGGTCGACGCCAAGGGCTTCCACGGCGAGAAGCAGCTCGCCCCGCCCCACACCGCCGAATGGCAGAACGACGCCCAGCAGCTGACCGCCGGCCGCTTCACCCCGGGCGGCCGGCGCGACGACCTGCTGGTCACCTGGAAGGACGGCCACGTCTCCGTCTTCAGCGACCTGGCGGCCAACGGCCTGAAGAAGCAGACCCAGAACGTCGCGAAGAACAACACCTGGCCCTTCGCCGAGAAACTCGCCACCGGCTCCTTCACCGGCAAGACCACCGACGACGTGCTGGTGCGCTGGATCGACGGCGAGACCACCATCTACCCCGGCATGACCGGCAAGGCCCTGCCCGCCGAGATCAGGATCCGCCCCGAGAAGTCGTACTGGACCAACGCCGCCGCCATCACCGTCGGCGCCTTCAGCACCAACACCACCGCCAACGACATCCTCGTCCGCTGGAACGACGGCCACGTCAGCTACTTCACCGGCGTCGACGCCAAGGGCCTCCACGACGAAATCCAGCTGGCACCCGCCAACTGACCTGCCTGAACGCCGCCTTCGGACTCTCATCCCACGAGCTTGTCCCTGTCGCTGGGTCCACGGACCCGTTGAGTACGCCGCCCGGCAGTGCCCCGGGCGGCGCTACCACACCAGGGAACGCACCCCGCGGCGCGACGAGGGAGCTGACCGGCACAACCCGGCGGTCGGGTGACGCGGCTTCACGGACACCGCCGCGGCGGCGCTCACGCCCACCAGGATGGCTTCAGTAGCGCTGTCAGTGCCCGTTGATAACGTGCTTCGTCCAGTCGTGGACTTCATGAAGGGACGGGTACGTGCGGAATGTGACATGCCATCAGATCAGCGAGCAGCGGTTGGCCGAGGCGCTCGACGACATCGAAGGGCGGGCCTACACGCGGTGGCACTCGCTGCGGTATGACAGCATCTCGCCGACGCTGATCCGGGCCATGGCGGACGAACTGCTCGACCATGTCGCCGCGCGAACGGTGACGGAGCCGGGGCTCGACGCTGCGGCCGGCACGGTCGCCGTCACCGCCGCGGAGTGTGCGCACGGAGTGCTGAGCATCATGTGCTTCCCGAGCGGGGACCAGGAACTCCGGTTCCCCCTCGTCGGGGAGCGGATCAGCACGGACCCGGACGACGACGAGTTCGGGGACGGGCCCATCACCTTCCGGGACGTCGTCAAGGAGGCGCCCACCGCGCGGACCTGGCTCGACATGTTCGAGATGTGTGTCGTCAGCGGGCATGTGTGGGACTGGGAGCGGGTCACCGGGCTGCTGCTGCGCGGCGACTACGCGCCCGCCATCCGTGACGGCGTGCCCTACAACCGGTACACCTCCGTCTCCGACCCCGCCGACCTCGCCGCCATGGACGCCCTGTGCCCCTATCTCACCGAGGCGGCCGGGCATCTGCCCCGCGACTGGCCTACGGTCCCGCTGCGCAAGCCGGACGCCGGGGAGCGCGCGGAGGCCGCCCGGCGGCTCGACGAGGTCGGCGACGCGCTGAGCGCGGACCAGCGGCTGCTCCGCGTACTCCTCGACGACGACCAGCACGCCTTCGAGGACGCCCTCGTCGCCCGGCTGGTCGCGTACCGGGAGAGCGTCGAGGCCGATGCCGGTGATCCCGCGCCCCGGTCCCTCCTGCCCCTCGGCACCCTCGCCCTGGCCTGCCTCGCCGTCCAGGTCCACGGGTGGGAACTCGGTGTCCGGTCCGGGTATCTGCCGTACGGTCTGCTGGGATCGCCGGACGCGCCGCTCCGGGCGGCGCAGGGGAACCGGAACAACTTGGGCTGCTGGGCCGCCAAGTAGGCCACCCGGGGTGCGGAAGTGGGCCTGGCCCGACATCCAGGACATCGTCGTGGAGACGGACTCGTCCTCCCCAGAGGCAGGGTCGGCGGGCCCAGCCCGCCATGAGAACTCCTAACGAAATGATCTTCGGCGTGGTTGGATCACTTCCAGACCGATGATCTGGGGGCGGGGGGTGGCGCGGCCGAGGCCGTGGGAGGTCGATGACGAGCTGGTGCAGGTTGTAGACGGCTCCGGCTGTCACCGCGAGCGTGATCGGGTCCTCATCGTCGAGGAGCTCCGCCGCGGAGGACTCCTGGCACGGTGAGCACCGCTCGACGCACATGCCGATCAGCGCGGACGGGGCCCGTGCTCGCCGACGAGTTCGACCGGCGAACGGTACTCGAACTGCCCTCGGCTGCCGCGTCAGCCGTCGCCCTGCTCGATGTCCAGATGGAGCGGACCACGCAGAACGGGGCTGGGCCGGTACGGCGGTGGGTCGGTGACCAGTCTGGGGCGGTCGAGCCGGCGTACCAGCTCGGTCAGCGCGATCTGGGTTTCCCGCCGGGCCAGCGGGCCGCCGAAGCACAGGTGGATGCCGCTGCCGAACCCCAGGTGCTGGTTGTCACGCCGATCCGGGTCGAAGCGGTCCGGATCGTGGAAGCGCTTCGGATCGCGGCTGCCTGAGGCCAGCATGAGCATGATCTGCGCGCCCTGGGGGATGACGGTGTGGGCGACGGTGATGTCGCTGTACGCCGCCCGCCACGGAATGATGTGCACGGGGGGCTCGTAGCGCAGCAGTTCCTCGACCAGCCGCACGATGAGGTCCGGTTCGTCGCGCAGGCGCTGCAGGATCTGCGGGTGGCGCAGCAGCGTCAGCATGCCGTTGGTGATGAGGTTGACGACGGTCTCGTGGCCGGCAATGAGGAGCAGTCTGGCGGTGGCGACGATTTCGTCGTCGGCCATCCGGCCGTCGGGCCCGTCGTCGTTGGCCAGCCGTGACAGCAGGCCGTCTCCCGGCCGGCCGTGGCGCTGTTCCACCAGCTCGCCGAGGCACTGGCGCAAGTCCTTGCGGGCCTGTACGCCCTTGTCCAGTTTCTCCTTCGGGTCGGTCTCGGGGTTGTAGTCGATCGATTGCATGATGTCGTTCACCCAGAGGTGGAACCGTGGCTCGTCCTCGCGTGGCACGCCGAGCAAGTGACAGGTCACGGTTACGGGGAACGGGAAGGCGAAGTCGTCGACGACGTCGATCCGCTCCTTGCCCGCCAAATCGTCGATCAGGCTGCCGACGGTGGCGGCCAAGAAGCCTTCGAGTCCGGTCACCAGCCCAGGGGTGTGCGGGGGGCCGAAGTGACGCATCGCCATACGCCGCAGGCGATCGTGCTCGGGCGGGTCCATGTGGATGAACGACGACGTCACCCCTTCCTCGGCTGAGGGCATCGGCGGACGCGTCAGATTGCTCAGGTCGGAACTCAGATGGGGGTCGTTCAGTATGTTCGTGATCTCGCGATAGGTGCTGATGACGAAGCTGTCGTCCTCCTGCCGAGCCACCGGCGTCTTGCGCAACTCGGAGTACAGCGGGTACGGGTCGGCCCGGGCGGAGTAGTCGAAGATCCGTTGCAGCGTGCCGGGCATGTGGGTCGTGGTCGTCCGGCCTTCCTCCTGCCGGTGCTGGTGCACGGCCGTGACGCGGCACTCACCTGGGTCATGGCCGGTGACGACCGCCGTTGCTTCCTGCACGAGCAGGGCGGGGCCGGGGAAGTCGACGGGCACCGGTTTCATGTCGGCCGGCTGGTCCGGCGTGGGGCAGGAGGGCGGGAAAGGCGCGGCCGTCTCGATCAACCTTCGGTAGTGGTCCAGCCACTTGCCGTTGTTGAAGCTCACGGCAGCCGTGACGCGGCCCCGATAGCCATATGCGGTGACGAAACGGTGGTCGCCCAGCGATCCCTGGGTGACAAGCATCTCGTCGGCGAAGGTCGGCACGCCGACGGACTTGATGTTGACGCCGAACTGGATCGACCAGAACAGCGGGATGGACAGGTGGGGCCAGCGGTCCGCCTGGGCACTGACCATGTTGTGCGCAGCGACCTCGGCCTGCTCCACGGCGTTGGCCCAGTGCTCCAGTGAGATCAGCCGGTATCCGTAGATGGGGTTCGGGCAACGTGCCACGTCTCCCGCGGCGAAGACGTCGTCGGTGACGCGACCATTGGTGTCGAGGGCGCGGCAGCCCGTGTCACAGGTGACTCCCCACACGCCCGCTGCCAGTCCCGACCCCCGCAGCCACTCGGTGTTGCGAATGCTTCCGAGTGCCACCACCGCCACCTCGGCGTCGACCGTACTGCCGTCGTCGAAGTGAGCACGGCAAAACCGTCCCTGCGCGTCGCCCTCCAGCCGGGCGACCTTGACACCGCACCGCAGGTCGATGCCGTGAGCGCGCTGCATGTCGGCCGCAATCTCGCCGATCATGGCGCCGAGCGCCCCCATCAGCGGGGCCGCTGCGAGTTCGGCGACGGTCACCGGGATGTGCCGCTCGCGGCAGACGGAGGCTATCTCGGAGCCGGTGAATCCCGCACCGATGACCAGCACCCTGGAGGGCCTGGCGGCGAGGGCCCGCTGCAGGCTTGCGGCATGCTCGCGCGTACGCACGACGAACACTCCGTCCAGGGCCGCCTCGGACTCGACGAACCACGGCCGGGCCCGCACCCCGGTGCAGATCAGCACCCGGTCGAAGGGAACCTCGCGTCCGTCGGCGAGTCGTACGCAGTTGGTCGTCAGGTCCAGCCCGCTGGCGGGCACGCCCAACAGCCACTCCGCGTCGATGTCACGACGGCGGGGCAGAGTGGTGCCGTCGGCCGGCACCCATCCGGTCAGTACCTGCTTGGACAGGGGAGGCCGGTCGTAGGGCTCGCCCAGCTCGTCACCGATCATGGTCAACGATCCGGTGAACCCCTCGGCGCGCAGTGCCTCCGCGGCCCGCAGTCCCGCCAGTGACGCCCCGACGACCGCGATGCGGCCCTCGCGCTTGAACGCCCGCAGAGTGCCGGCGCTGGTCATGACGGCGACGCCTCCGCCCGGGCGTGCCGTCCCTCCAGCTGGTCGACCAGAATCGCCTGGACCGGACAGGCCGCCGCGGCGCGGAGCACCTGGTCGCGCCGGGCGTCGTCGGGGTTCGGGTCGTACATCAGCGCTTCCTCACCCTGCATCCGGAATGCCTCCGGAGCCAGGAACGCGCACTGTGCGTACCCCGCACATCGGGAGAGATCAACGACAACTTTCACCCCGACCTCCGCAGTGAGTGGGAGCGGCAGACCCTCACGTTCAGGCGGTCTGTCACCGAGGACAGGACGGCCCTCGGCCGCGCACGGTGGCACGCAGGTGCAGGCCGGGGGTTGCGAGACCTTCGAAGGTGGTGACCCGGTAGCCGGGTTCCGGGCCGTGTGGCTCGCTCAGGTGGTAGCGGCGGGCGGTGTGCGCGGTCAGGACCGTGAGCATGGCCATGGCCAGGGCAGCTCCCTCGCAGCTGTGGGGCCCAGTGCCGAAGGCGAGAAAGACCCCGGGCTTCGCCGGAGAGCACGACTCGTCGAGCCAGCGTTCAGGTCGGAACCGGTCAGGCTCGGGGTGTTCCCGTGCGTCGCGGTGGGCGGTGTAGGGGCACACGAGAACGGTGGACCCGGCGTCGATGGTGTAGTCGGCGAGCTGGGTCCGCCGCGGGGCGCGCCGGGTCAGCAGCCAGCTCGGGGGGTTGAGCCGGAGCACTTCGCGTACCAGTGCCCGGGTGTATTGCAGGCGCTCGAGGTGGGTGCTGGTCGTCGCGGCCGCGTCTGCGGGCAGGAGGGCGGCTTCGGCCGCGACGCGGTCCGCGGCCCGGGGGTGGCGGGCCAGGTGAAGCAGGATCCACCCGGCTGCCCGGGAAGGTGTCTCGAAGGTGGCGACGGTGATTCCGGGCAGAGTGGCCAGGATGGCCCCTTCCGACAGCGGGCCGTAGCGGCCGGAGGGGTGGAGCATCTGTCCCAGCACGTCGTCACCGAGCCGGCCCGATGCACGGCGCCGGCGGACGACGGACCGCAGGGCATTGGTGAAGGCGACCTGTTGCCGGGTGCGGAACCGCCGAGCCGGTGTGGGGACCCAGCCCGGCCATACCCAGCGCGTGGGGCGGACGAGCACCTCCCGGGCCACGAAGAGCTGCCGGGCGAAGGGCAGCAGGGTGGGCGCGTCTTCGGAGAAGAGGTAACGCACGCCGACCTCCGCCAGGACCGACCGGACCAGGGGCAGAATCTCCACGTCCCGGTCCGTGGGCCATTGGTCGGCAAATCGAACGGTCCCGGACGCGATCTCACCAATCCGGGCCGCAACCGCCTGCGGACGCAGCCCGTGCATACGGGCGGCGCGCGCGTGCACACGCTCCTCGGACGTCGGCGCGCCGCCGGCCCGCTTCAACGGCGGGAAAAGAGGCGAGGGCGACTTGGGGAAGTCCTGCGCACGGTGCAGGACTTCTTCACACGGCCCGGCCGTGGCGACTACGTAGACACCCGGCTCCAGCTGCCAGACGTCCCCGCACTCGTCCGCGCCACGGCGCGCCAGTCCCAGCCGGTCACGACTCCAGGCCGCAAAGCTGCCTCCGGACAACCGCGGCGGCTCATTCACTCGGCCCATGAGATCGCCCCGACGCTCCGACCTGCCCGGGGTCGACCTCGTCGGCAGCACGGATGGGAGCCGACGAGCACCCGGGGCAGCGCGGTCACACCTTGTCGGCGGATGTACCCCAGTCGTGGGCCCCGTACGCACCGTAGTTGCGAGTGAACGACAACTTGGCGAGCAGCTTGGCGATCATGATCCACTCCTCCCGCCTGTCTTATATGCGCCATTTTACACACGTCATGTTTCAGAGCGTCGGCGTGGATACAAGGCGCGTGCTTGCGTGCCGGGCCCGCAGCAGGCCAACGTCACCCGGGTGCCGACGACGGCACCGAGCCGGTGCCGTCCTCCTACAGGCCGGGCGCCAGCACCCGTCCAGATGCCAGAACGCCGCTGAGTACCAGGCCAGGGCGATCATCGTGACGAGCACGCCATGGGCCCCGCAGCAACCACAGCAGCCCCAAAGCCGCCGGGCTTCGATGCGCGAGGCGAGGCGTGGCATGTGATCAGCCGCCCCCCGCCGTCGGCCTTGCCGTCCCGGGGAGCGCCGGCCCGAGTGGACGCAGAGCGCGGCCGGCCGGTGATCAGAAATCCCGCGAGCGAGGTCACAGCGCCGACGGCTCCGGCGATCGCGCTGCCGGTCCTCACTTGCCGTGCTGTCCGCTGCCGCTGCGCGCTCCAGCACCACGCCAGCGCCGGCACTCGCCCCGCACGGGCCATCACCTGGTCGGGCGAGGATGTGCCCGGTGCCGCACAGGACCGGGCGCGGTCGAGGGACTGCTGCTGACCTTCGAGCGCCCGTTCCGGTAGCTCAGTCGGTCTCCGGCAGGGTGTCCGGCAGGCCGAGCGCGGCGGACACGTGGCGCCAGATGGATGCCAGCGCGGCCTCCAGGGTGACCGTCGGGTCCCGCAGCATGAGGCGGATGCCGTAGCCGTCGCTGAGGGAGAGGACGAGCGTGCACAGGTCGTCCACGTCGGCCGGCGTGAACTCGCCGGACGCGATGCCACGCCGTACTGCTCCGGCCACCCAGGCGTGCAGCTGCGCGTACAGGTCCACGGCATAGGTCCGGGTGGCCTCGTCGCGCAGCGCCCGGACCCACAGTTCCTGCCACAGCCGCCAGTCCTGGTGCAGTTCGGGGTCGGTCGGCAGCAGGTTGCGCACGATGCGGGCCAGGATGACCGCGGCCGGTGCCGTCTCCGCGTCGCGTTCCACGTCGACGGCGGTGTTGGCGAAGGAGTGGGTCATCGCCTCGGTGAACAACTTCTCGCGCGTGTCGAAGTGGTAGTGCAGCAGCGCCGTCGACACGCCGGCCCGCTCGGCGACCATGCGCATGCGGATCTTCTCGAAACCGATCTCGGCGATGGCCTCGCACGCCGCGGTCAGGATGCGCTCGCGCGTGTCTGCCGTGCGCACCTTCGTGGACACCCTGCGGCTCCCCTCGTTCGGTCGTCGTACGCCATGACCATCTTCCCTCACGTGCGGCTCACCGTTCGTCGTACGTGTGGAAGCCCCGCCCGGACTTCCGCCCCAGCAGTCCGGCCTCCACCATCCGGGACAGCAGCGGGGGCGGCGCGTACTGCGGCTCGCGGAACTCGGTGTACAGGGACTCGGCGATGGCGCGTGTGGTGTCCAGGCCGATGAGGTCCGTCAGGGCGAGCGGGCCGAGCGGATGGGCACAGCCGAGGACCATGCCGCGGTCGATGTCCTCGACGCTCGCGCTGCCGGACTCGACCATGCGGACGGCGGCCAGCAGGTAGGGGACGAGGAGCGCGTTGACGACGAACCCGGCCTTGTCCCGGGTCCGGACCACCTCCTTGCCGAGGGTGCCGGTCACGAAGGTCTCGGCCCGTGCCGTGGTGGTGGGCGAGGTGAGCAAGGACGGGACGAGTTCGACGAGCCTGAGGACCGGTACGGGGTTGAAGAAGTGCACGCCGACGACCCGTTCGGGGCGGCTGGTCGCGGTGGCGAGCCGGATGACCGGGATGGAGGAGGTGTTGGTCGCGAGGACGGTGTGCTCCCCCGTGACCACCGGGTCGAGGCGGGTGAAGACGTCGAGCTTGAGCCGCTCGTCCTCCGCCACGGCTTCCATGACCAGGTCCCGGTCGTGCAGGGCTTCGAGCTGGTCGGTCACGGTGATCAGGGCGGCGGCGGCCTCCCGCTGTCCGGCGTCGATCCTGCCGTGCGCGGCGGCCCGGTCGAGCGAGCGGGTGATGCGCAGGCGGCCCGAGCGAGCCGCCTGCGCGTCGCGTTCGACCACGGTCACCGGCAGGCCGGCCCGCGCACAGACCTCGGCGATGCCCGCCCCCATCAGGCCGCAGCCGACGACTCCGACGCGTTCGATGCCGGTCATCCGGGCTTCCCTTCGATCTGTGTGAATGCCGTGTGAGCGGTGGGGTCAGGCGGTGGGCAGATCCAGGACGCCCGAGCCGCGCTTGATCAGCTCGTTGGCGATGATCAGCCGCTGGATCTCGGAGGTGCCCTCCCAGATCCGGTCGACGCGCAGCTCCCGGTAGAGCCGCTCGACGGCGTACGAGCGGTCGTAGCCGCGCCCGCCGTGGATCTGCAGGCAGCGGTCGATCACCCGGCCCGAGGCCTCGCTCGCCGCCAGCTTGGCGATGGACGCCTTCGCGTGGAGCGTCTTGCGGTCCTCGGTGGAGGCCTGGTCGACCTCCCAGGCGACCTGGTGGGTGTAGGCCCGGTTGACCGCGATGTCCACGGCGCAGTCCGCGAGCATGCCCTGGATCAGCTGGTACGAGGCGATCGGCGCCCCGAACTGCTCGCGCTCCACCGCCCAGTCCCGGGCCAGTCCGAGGGCGCGCTCGGCCGCGCCCGTGGTGCGTGCCGCGATCATCAGGCGCTCCTCGGTGAACCACGAGCGGGTGATGTCGTAGCCCTCGCCGATGCCGCCGAGCACGGCGTCCTCACCGACCTGGACGTCGGTGAAGGTGAACTCGGGGTGCTCGTAGACGAAGGTGTGCATGAAGCGCGGCACGCGGGTCATCTCGATGCCGGGGGTGTCCTTGTCGACGAGGAACAGCGTCGGCGCGCGCTCCGGTCCGGCGGCGGCGAGCACGATCATGAAGTCGGCGTGGTCGCCGACCGTCACGAACCACTTCTCGCCGTTCAGCACCCAGCCCTGGTCGTTCTTCGTCGCCGTGGTGGCGAGGTTCTGCGGGTCCGAGCCGGCGCCGGGTTCGGTGACGGCGTAGCAGTCGCGCCGCTCACCCCTGATCACCGGGACGAGGAAGCGCTCGCGCTGCTCGGGGGTGCAGAAGCGGAGGGCGTTGGCGGGCCGCCACACCATGTCCCACAGGGCGCCGGTGAGCCGGCCCAGCTCCTCCTGGACGGTGACCTGCTCGGCGATGGTGAGTCCGGCGCCGCCCCACTCGGCCGGCATGTTGACGGCCTGGAGCCCCGCGTCGAGGACGGCGTCGCGGATCTTGGCGTGCGCGCTCGCGGGCAGGCCGTTCTCCTCCTCGCACTGCACCTCGTAGGCGGCGATGAAGTCGGTGAGGGCGCGTGCGTCGGCCTTGAGCTGCGCCTGGCGCGGGGTGAGGCGGAAGTCCATGGAAGTCCTCGCTTAGGGGTAGTGAGGGGGGCGGGTTCAGTGGGTGGGCAGGGCCAGGGCGCGGGTGCCGCGCTTGATCAGCTCGTTGGCGATGATGAGGCGCTGGATCTCGGAGGTGCCCTCCCAGATCCGGTCGACGCGCAGCTCCCGGTACATGCGCTCGACGGGGTAGTGGCGGTCGTAGCCGCGTCCGCCGAAGATCTGCAGACAGCGGTCGGCGACCCGGCCGGCGGCCTCGCTGGCGGCGAGCTTGGCGGTGGACGCCTTGGCGTGCAGCGTCTTGCGGTCGGTGCCGGGCTGGTCGGCCTCCCAGGCGACCTGGTGGGTGTAGGCCCGGTTGACCGCGATGTCCACGGCGCAGTCCGCGAGCATGCCCTGGATCAGCTGGTACGAGGCGATCGGCGCCCCGAACTGCTCGCGCTCCACCGCCCAGTCCCGGGCCAGTCCGAGGGCGCGCTCGGCGGCGCCGACGGTGCGTGCGGCGATCATCAGACGCTCGTCGGTGAACCACTCCTTGGTCAGTTCGTAGCCGTTGCCGACTCCGGCGAGCACGTCCTCGTCGGCCACGAAGACGTCGGTGAAGGTGAATTCGGGGTGCCCGTTGACCGCGGAGTGCATGAAGTGCGGCACGCGCGTCATCTCGACGCCGGGCGCGTTCTTGTCGACGAAGAACAGGGTGGGCAGCCGGTCGGGGCCGGCGTCCGCCTGGACCAGCAGGAAGTCGGCGATGTCACCACAGGTGACGAACCACTTCTCACCGTTGAGCAGCCAGCCGCCGTCGGTGCGGGTGGCCGTGGAGGTCCCGGCGGAGGGATCGGATCCCGCACCTGGCTCGGTGACGGCGAACGCGTCGAACTTCTCGCCGCGGATCACGGGCAGCAGGTACTTCTCGCGCTGCCGGTCGTCGCCGTACGCGAGGACGTTGGCGGGTCGCCAGGGGATGTCCCAGAGGCAGTTGGTGACCTTGCCGAACTCCTCCTCGACGATGACCTGGTCGAGCAGGCTGAGGCCGGCTCCGCCCCACTCGGCGGGCATGTTGATGGCGTAGACGCCGGCGTCCATCGCGGCCCGGGTCAGTTCGGTGACGAGCTGCTGCGGCAGTGGGCCGCCGGCCTGCTCGGACTGGTCCTCGTAACGCATCAGCAGGCGCGCGTAGTCGGCGGCGCGGCGCTTGAGGCCGGCCTGCTCGGGGGTGTAGCGCATGTCCATGGGGGCCTCTTCGGTCGGGTCGCGGGAGGTCGGTCAGGCCGGTACGGCGCGGGAGTCGAGGGCGAGGACGCCGTCCGGGTGGACGAGCAGCGGGTTGACCTCGATCTCGGCGATCTCGGGGTGGGCGGCGGCGAAGGCCGTGATGGTCTCGACGGCGGCCGCGGCGGCGGCGATGTCGACGGGCGGCCTGCCGCGCACCCCGTCGAGCAGGGCGGCGGTGCGCAGTCCGCGCAGCAGACGCAGGGCGCGGTCGGCGGGCACGGGGGCCAGGGCGAAGGCGACGTCCCGCAGGGTCTCGGCCAGCACTCCGCCGAGCCCCACCATGGCGACCGGGCCGAAGCGGGGGTCCCGGTTGACGCCGACGATCAGTTCGATGCCGTGGGTCAGGTCCGCCATGGCTTCCACGGAGTAGGCGGGCGCACCGAGCCGGGCGTGCATCTCGCGGAAGGCGGCGAGGAGTTCGCC
Organism: Streptomyces sp. NPDC001851; assembly: GCF_040297165.1. Classification (NCBI taxonomy): domain Bacteria; kingdom Bacillati; phylum Actinomycetota; class Actinomycetes; order Kitasatosporales; family Streptomycetaceae; genus Streptomyces; species Streptomyces sp. NPDC001851. The sequence goes on from NZ_JBEOYR010000021.1 coordinate 18,408, forward strand.
GGGGCCGGCCAGGCCGAGGGCCACACCGCCCGCGTCGGACTTGTGCAGCAGATGGAGGGCCTTGAGGACGTACGGCCCGGCGAACTCCTCTGTCGCGGCGAGCAGTTCGGTCTCGTCGTGGATCTCGCGGGCTTCGGGGAAGGCGAGTCCGGCGGCTTGGAGGGCCCTGCGGGTGGCCAGGTAGCCGGTCTCGCGCAGCGGGGCGTCGGGCCGGGGCAGGGGCGTGACGCCGGTGTGCCCGGTGGCGGGGGCGGTGGCGGCGAGTGCGCGGGCGGCGTCCTCGGTGGCGGCGAAGACCGGGATGCCGGCCGCGGCGAGGGTGCGGCAGCTGGGCGACCCGGGGTACATGGACTGCACCACGAGGGGCTTGGCGCCGGCCCGGTGCCGGGCGGCGATGAGGCGCGCGGCCTCCTGCTCCCCGTCCGCGAGGGCCGTACCCCCTCCCCCGAGCCCGCCGTCGGCCGCCGCGTAGCCACCGAAGTAGCCCGTCATCAGGACGGCGTCGACCTCCTCGGCCGCCAGCAGCGCGGCGATGGCCTGCGCGTACGAGCCCGGGTTCTGCTCGCCCATCCCGGCGAGGTCCACCGGGTTGGCGACGGCCGACTGCTCCCACAGGGCGTGGCGCAGCTGGTTCTGGGTCGGCCGGTGCAGTTCGGGCACGGTCAGGCCGGCGGTCTCGGCGGCGTCGGCGGCGATGACGCCGTGGCCCCCGCCGTCCGTGAGCACGGCGACGCGGCGCCCGGCCGCACGGCGGGCGCCCTGCGACGCGGCGAGTACGACGGTGAGTTCGCGGGGGGTGGCGACGAGTTCCACGCCTGCGTCCCGGCACGCCGCGGTCACGACGTCGGCCGAGGTGGTCAGGGCACCGGTGTGCGACTGGGCGCTGCGCGCGGAGGCGTCGCCGCGTCCGGCGGTGAGCAGGACGACGGGCTTGCCCGCTGCGGCGGCCGCCTCGGCGAAGGCGCGTCCGTCGGCGAAGTCCTCCGCGTAGACCGCGATGGCGCGGGTGCCCTCGTGCCGGGCGCAGTCGGCGAGCAGGTCGACAAGGGTGACGTCGGCCTGATTGCCCAGGGAGACGAAGCGGGAGAAGCCGAGGCCGTGCGGCCGGAAGCGGAGCTGGAGTTCCAGGGCGAGGTTGCCGCTCTGGCTGAGCAGGGCGACACCGCCGGGGGTGAAGGTGTCGGAGGCAAGGAAGAGGTCGGTGGTGTTGTCGGCCAGGCCGAGGCAGTTGGGTCCGACCATCACGGCGCCGGCGGCGCGTACGCGTTCGGCGACGGCGTGCTGCCGGGCGCGCCCGGCGTCGCCGGTCTCCGCGAAGCCTGCGGTGATCGCGACGATCGCCCGGGCCCCACAGCGCAGGGCCTCGTCGACGGCGTCCTCGAAGCCGGCGGCGGGGACGGAGACCACGGCGAGGTCGACGGGTTCACCGATCGCGCTCAGGCTGGGTGCGGCGGTGTGCCCGAGTACCTTTCCGCCGCGCCGGTTGACCAGGTGGACGGGGCGGCGGCCGTTCGCGCGCAGGGCCTGGGCGGCGATGGCGTGGCCGTACTTGGCCGGGTCGTCGCTGGCTCCGACGACGGCGACGGAGACAGGGTCGAAGAGGGCCGACAGGTCGCGTCCCATGTCACCTCACCAGCCGCAGGGCGGAGTTGGGGCAGGCGGCGACGGCGGCCTCGGCGGCGGCTGCGCCGCCGGGCGGCACGTCGGCCGTGCGGACCTGGGCGTAGCCCCACTCGTCGAGGTCGACCAGTTCGGGGGCCGGTTCCTGGCAGAGGCCGTAGCCCTGGCAGCGGGTGGAGTCCAGCAGGAGTTTCATGGTGCGGTCCTTTCGGCGCTCGGGGTGTGGTGGGCGGGGTCAGGGCACCGGCACTGTGAAGCGGCGCCCGCCCTCGGGTGCCGGCTCCGCGCACACCGGGCAGGCGGCGCCGCGGTGGGCGTCGACCCGGTCGGGAAAGTGGGTGAGGAGGGTGGCGACGACGCGGGCGGCGGCGTCGAGCAGTCCGCAGGCGCCGCGCCCGGGCAGCTGCCGTGACCAGCGGCGCAGCTGGTCGGTCGGGTCGTGGGCCGCTGCCCCGCGGGCGGCGGCGGTGAGGGTCCGGGCCAGCGCCCCGGTGCCGGAGACGCACACCCCGCACTGCCGGGCGCTCTGCGCCGCCAGGTAGGCGACCGCCTCGGTGGCGACGGCGACCGGGCAGTCCCGTGGGTGGAGGAAGTGCAGGGCCCCGCAGCCGAGCGCGCCGCCGGCCGCGGTGAGGCGGTCGTGGTCCAGCGGCAGGTCCGGCCAGCCCGTGCCGTACAGTCCGCCGAACAGGCCGCCCAGCAGGACCGCCGGGGCCCTGCCGTGGCCGCCCAGGTCGGCGAGGATCTTCAGGTGGGTGCCGGCGGGCACCTCGATCAGCGCGGCCAGGGAACCGACCGGTCCGGAGACCGTCACCAGATGGGCACCGGCGACGGCGGCCGCGGTGTCCGGGCACGCGTGCAGCACCGCGATCCGGGCCAGTGTCTCCACGTTGGCGACCAGGGTGGGCGCGCCGCCGACCCCCGCCTCGAACGGGCGCGGCGGCTTGGCCGTGGGCAGGGCGGGACCGCCGTCGACACGTCGTACGACCGCGGTCTCCTCGCCCGCGACGTACGTGTGCTCGGTGCGGACGACCTCGACGGGGAGGTCGGCGGGACGCTCGGCGAGCGCTCGCCGGACGGCCTGCTCCGCGGGGAGGTCGGAGAGGTAGACGAAGCCGCGTGCGGCACCGGTCATGGCGGCGGCCAGCCGCAGGCCGTCCAGGATCAGGTGCGGCCGGTGCCGCAGCAGCCACCGGTCCTTGACGGAGCCGGGCTCGCCCTCCTCGCCGTTGGCGACGACGACGGGCCGGCCGGGTGCGTCGCGGACGGCCCGCAGCTTCACGGCGGCGGGGAAGCCGGCGCCCCCGCGGCCGCGCAGTCCGAGGGTGGCGATCCGGTCGAGCAGCCGGTCGCACGAGGTCAGCGGCGCATACCCGCCGGCGGCGAGGTAGCGGGCGAGGTCCTCGGCACCGGGATACGGCCCGGCGTCGAACACCGGTGACACGAGCAGGCCGTGCTGTCCTTCGGGGAGGAGGGAGAAGACGCCGGTCATACGGTGCTCCTGGACTCGCGGTGGCCGGTGGCGGCGGGACGCGTGCGGTCCCGCAGGTGTGCCAGCGCCCGCTCCAGGGCGCGGCGTTGCGGGGCGGTGCGGGCGTAGGCGGCGCCGGGCAGACCGATCAGCATGTGGTGGTGGTCGAGGACGACCTCGCCGGCCAGCAGTGCCGGCCCGGGGTCGGTGGTCGGGGAGGCCGCCGCGGCGTCGACGACCAGGGCGGTGACTTCGCGGAGGTAGCGCAGCCAGCCTCGCTGGGTGCCGCGGAGGACCAGCCGCTCGACGCGGCGGCGCTCGGCGGTGACCAGGGCCGCCGGTGGCCGGCCGGTCGCGGGGGCCCGCAGGGCGGCGACCGCGGCGGGCAGTTCCTTTTCGGGCTCCGGCGTGAGGCCGAGCCATACCAGACTTCGGCGAGCGCTCATGCGTGCCTCCGGGGTCGCGACCGTTCCCGGACGGCCGGGAGGGGTGGCGCGGCGATGGCGTGGGTGGGAGGTGCTCCGGCGCCCGGAGGGGAGGATGGGGCGGGGAGCGGGTGCGCGGTGCAGGCCTGCGGGCCGTGCACGGGGGACAAGCGGTGTCCGGACCAGGGCGAGGGCGCGACCGGGAGCGTATGCCCTGGCCGTCGGCCCGCCACGACACTAACTAACTAATTAGTCAGCCCACAAGTCTTGACTTGCCCGCCCGCCGGTCCCACTCTGACTAACCAATTAGTCAGCCGGAAGGCGACAGGTCCGGAGCGGTAGCGCGCTGCCGGCCCCGCCGTCCCTTCCGGCCACGGCCTCACCGCCCATCGCCGCCGCCGCGGCGCGGAGGAGGACTCCATGAACCCCTCGACCACCCGGGCAGCCGCCGTCGCCCCTGCCCCGCCGGGGCCGCCCCCCGGGCATCCCGGGGAAGCGCTGCCCGCCCACTACTACACGGACCCGGCCGTCGCCGAGGCCGAGACCGCCCGCATCTTCGCCACGTCGTGGCAGCTCGTCTGCCACGAATCCGACCTGCCCGGCCCCGGCGCCCGGCTGACCGCGACCGCGGCCGGCCGGGAGGTGCTGGTCGTCCGCACCGAGGACGGCGGCCTCGCCGCCCACCTCAACGTCTGCCGGCACCGCGGCACCCGCCTGGTCACCGAACCGGAGCCGTCGGGCAAGGCGATCCGCTGCCCGTACCACGGCTGGACCTACAAGCTGGACGGACGGCTGGTCGGCGCCCCGGAGGCACGCCGGATCCCCTGCCTGGACAAACCCCGGCTCGGGCTGCATCCGGTCAACGTGGAGTCCTTCCTCGGCTTCGTCTTCGTCAACCTCGACATGGAGGCCACCCCCCTCGCCGAATCCTGCAAGGGACTCGCCGAGGCCGTCGGCCGCTACGCCGGACCCGGCCTCGTCCCCGTCGGCAGGCACCGCATCCACGACCTGGCGGGCGGCGAGGAGCAGAACGCCAACTGGAAGGTGATCGTCGACAACTACCTGGAGGGCTACCACGTCCCCGTGGCCCATCCCGCGCTCATGCGGCTGCTGGACTACCAGGCGTACACGGTGGACGTGCAGGAGAACTACGTCCTCTTCGAGTCGCCGCTGCGCGACGAACCCTCCTCGAACTGGGCGGAGCGGCTCTACCAGCGGCTCGCGACCCCCATGCCGGGACTTACCGAGGCCGACCGGCGCGTGTGGCGGTACGCCGTGATCTATCCCAACACGCTCATCGACTTCTACCCTGACCACGTGCTCGCGTGGACCGCCGTGCCCACCGCCCAGGACCGGGCGGCGATCCCCGGCGCCTTCTACACCAAGCACGGCGAGAGCGTCCGCACCCGGCTGGCCCGCCGGCTGAACATCCACATCGGCTGGGTCACCAACGACGAGGACGCCGAGCTGGTGGAACGCGTACAGGCCGGCCTGAGCACGCCCGGTTTCGAGCCGGGACCGCTGTCGCAGCGCGAGGCCGCCGTCGGCTGGTTCGCCCGCCGGGTCCGGGACGACCTGGAGGGGGCGGCGCGGTGACGTCCGCCCGCACGCCGCACACCGCAGGCCTCCGGACGGGCTTACCCCTCCCCCGCTGACGCACGCTCGCACCTCCCCAGACCGGCCTTTCCTACGGAGTCAGGGCCTCCGTGAGCCGACCAGCCGGTCCAGCCCTGGAGTTGTGCCGTTCCTCGACGAAAGAGGACGTTCCGTGTCCCCCGAGGTACTCCCACCGAGCCGACGCGCCGTGCTGCGGGCAGGCGCCTGCGGCCTGTTCGGCGCCGCGGCCGGCGGCTGCGGGTTCATGCCCGGCAAAACCCCCGACGCGCACGCGCTCGCACCCGTGAAAGCCCGCGTCGACGGCGATCTCGTCTACTTCAACTGGGCCGACTACGTCGACCCGTCCGTGTTCAAGGGCTTCGAGAAGGAATACGGCGTCAACGTCATCCAGTCGAACTTCGACTCGATGGAGGGCATGATCGCCAAGCTCAACGCGGGCAACCGCTACGACATCGTCTTCCCGACCGCCAAGTGGGCCCAGCGCCTGGTCCGCGGCGGCCGGCTGCGCCGTATCGACCACTCCCAGCTCCCGCACGCCCACGCCGTCTTCGGCACCTACGGCTACTTCGCCGACCCCTGGTACGACCCCGGTTCCGCGCACACCGTCCCCTTCACCGCGTACAAGACCGGCATCGGCTGGCGCCGCGACCGGATCGGCGAACTGACCGGGTCCTGGAAGGACCTGTGGAGCGACAAGGTCAGGGGCAAGGTCTTCCTGCTGGACGACCGCGACGAGGTGCTCGGAATGGGCGCCCTCGCCCTCGGCCTGGACGTCAGCACCGGCGACCGCCACGACCTGGACCGCATCACCTCGCTGCTGGGCACCCTGCGGCCCCGGCTGCGCGGCTTCTCCAGCGACAGCTACAACAACCTGCTCAACGGCAACGCGCTCATGACCCAGGCCTGGAGCGGCGACATGGCCGCCATGCTCAACCAGGCCAAGGACCCTTCGGTGTTCGGCTTCGAGGCCCCCAGGGAGGGCACGCCGATCAACTCCGACTGCTACGCCATCCCCTGGAACGCACCCCACCCCGGCACCGCGATGCTCTTCATCGACTACATGCTGCGGCCGGAGAACGTGAAGAAGAACATCGAGTACATCGGCTATCCCATGCCAGTGGCCGGCACCGAGAAGACCTACGCCGAGCTGGTCAAGCCCTTCCCCGAGTGCCTCGTCACCGAGGACGACCTGAAGGCCGACCTCTTCTTCCGCAACGGCAGCCGCGCGGCGGAGGACGCCCGTGACACCGCCTGGACCCATGTGAAGGCGGGCTGACATGGCACTGCTACGCCCCTCCTCGCGCACCCGCCGCCGCGACGCCGACGGCAGCCGCATGTGGACCTGGTTCATGCTGCCCGGCACCCTGTGGATGACCGGGTTCCTGATCGCCTCCCTGGCACTGGTCGCCGTTCTCGCCGTCGGCACCACCGACGACCTGGGCAATCCGCGATTCGGCTTCGACCTGTCCGCCATGCGCGCCCTCGCCGATCCCGCCTACACCGAGGTGCTGGCCCGCTCGCTCGGCTACGCGCTGCTCACCTGTGTGATCTGCCTGCTGATCGCCTACCCGGTGGCGTACACCATCGCCCTGTACGGCGGCCGGTACAAGCACGCGCTGATCGCGGCGATCGTGGTGCCGTTCTTCGCCAACTACCTGGTCCGCATGTACGGCTGGTCGGTGGTGCTGTCCGACGGCGGTCCCGTGCTGCGCGCCCTGCGCGCGGTGGGGCTCGCCGACGCGCACACGAAGATCCTCAACAGCGGAGTCGGCGTGGTCGCGGGACTCGTCTACGGCTTCGTCGTCTTCATGATCATCCCCCTGTACGCGGCCCTGGAACGCCTGGACGTCTCCCTCATCGAGGCCGGCCGCGATCTGTACGGCGGCCCGGTCCGCACCTTCTTCTTCGTCACCCTGCCCGCCACCCGGCAGGGCGCGGCGGCCGGGCTCGTCCTGGTCTTCCTGCCCGCCATGGGCGACTTCGTCAGCGCACAGCTCATGGGAGGCCCGGACCAGATCATGATCGGCAACCTCATCCAGGACAAGTTCTTCCAGGGCCAGAACTGGCCGCTGGGCTCCGCCCTCACCATGCTGCTGATGCTGGTACTGCTGATCGGGATGTTCGGCTATCTGCGGCGCACCCGCAAGGACGAGGCGGAGGCACGCCGATGACCCTGCTGCGCCTGCCCTCCGCCGACGCCCCCGCCCGGACGGCGGGCCGTGCCCGCACCCGCGCGCGACGCGGACGTGCCGACCGGGGGCCCCGCCTCCTCGTCGCCGTCACCGCGGTCTTCTTCGCGCTGCTCTACCTGCCCATCGCGGTCGTGGCACTCTTCTCCTTCAACTCCAAGAAGTCCCTGACCGTCTTCGGCGGGTTCAGCCTGCGCTGGTACCGTGCCTTCGCCCACGACGACGTGCTGATCTCCTCGCTGGGCGCCAGCCTGCGGATCTCGCTGGTGGCGATGGGCGGTTCGGTCGTCCTCGGGGTGGCGCTCGCGCTCGGCCTGGTCCGCTGCCGCACCCGGCTCGGCTCGCTGGCCGGCCTGGTCATGCTGGTGCCGCTGATCACGCCGGAGATCGTCACCGGAGTCGCGTCGATGCTGCTGTTCAAGGGCCTCGGCGTCGCCCTGTCGACCGGCACGGTGATGCTCGCCGAGATCACCTTCTCGATCTCCTACGTCACCGTCATCCTGCGCTCCCGGGTCGCCGCGCTGCACCCGGAGGTGGAGGAGGCCGCCCTGGACCTCGGCGCCACCCGCTGGCAGGCGGTACGGCTGGTCACCCTGCCGGCCCTGCTGCCCGCCGTGCTCGCCTCCGCCGTACTGATCTTCGCGCTCGTCTTCGACGACTTCGTCCTCGCCTACTTCACCACCGGCGTCGACCCCCAGCCGCTGTCGGTGCGGATCTACTCGGCGATCCGCTTCGGCGTGCAGCCCACCATCAACGCCGTCGGCACGCTCATGCTCGCGGGCTCCATCGTGCTGATCGCCCTCGCCCTGTTCATCCCGCGCCTCTTCGGCCGCCGCGGCGGCCTCGACATCCTCTCCGGAGAGTGACTTCATGGACGCGACCGAAACGACCCCGGCCGTCCGGCTCGACGGTGTCTCCAAGCAGTTCGCCGACTCCTACGCCGTCCACCACCTCGACCTGGACATCGAGGCCGGCCACTTCTTCTCGATGCTGGGTCCCTCCGGCTGCGGCAAGACCACCACACTGCGCATGATCGGCGGGTTCAGCGACCCGACCGAGGGCTCGGTGCGGCTCGCCGGTGAGGACGTGACCGCGCTGCCGCCGAACCGGCGCAACGTCAACACGGTCTTCCAGAGCTACGCCCTCTTCGACCACCTCAGCGTCGCCGACAACGTGGCCTTCGGCCTCAGGCGCAAGGGCGTCGACAGGTCCGAGACACGCCAGCGGGTCGGCGAGATGCTGGACCTGGTCCAGCTGGCGGGCCTGGCCGACCGCAAGCCCCGTACCCTCTCGGGCGGCCAGCGGCAGCGCGTCGCGCTGGCCCGCGCGCTCGTCAACCGTCCGGCCGTGCTGCTCCTGGACGAGCCGCTGGCCGCCCTGGACCTGAAGCTGCGCCGGCAGATGCAGGTGGAACTCAAGCAGATCCAGCGCGAGGTGGGCATCACCTTCGTCTTCGTCACCCACGACCAGGACGAGGCGCTGACCATGTCCGACCGGATCGCCGTGATGAACGAGGGCCGCATCGAGCAGTGCGGCACGCCCGAGGACGTCTACGAGCACCCCGCCAGCCGGTTCGTGGCCTCCTTCATGGGCACGTCCAACCTGATGACCGGCACCTACCGGGACGGCGAGGTCGCCCTCGATGCGGGTCCCGCCCTGTCGGTCGGCCGCCGCGGCGGAATCGTGGACGGCACCGCCGTCAGCGTCTCCGTGCGCCCCGAGAAGATCTGGCTGTCCGACTTCGAACCCGGCATGTCGACGCTGTCGGGGGTGATCCGCGAGACCGTCTACAGCGGCCCGACGACCACCTACCTCATCGAACTCGCCCCCGGTGTCACGCTGTCCGTGCTGGAGCAGAACACGGCCCGGGCACGCATGGAGGACCGCTGGAGCGGCGGCGAGACGGTGGAGTTCGGCTGGCGGCCCGAACACTGCCTGGTCCTGGCCTGAACCGGCTCCCGACGAGATGACGAAAGCGAAACCGATGCATCACGACGTGATCGTGCTCGGCGCCGGGCTGGCCGGACTCGCCGCCGCCCGGGACCTGTCGGCCGCCGGCACCGACGTGCTCGTCCTGGAGGCCCGGGACCGCGTCGGCGGCCGGGTCGAGCAGACCCGCACCCCCGACGGACGTACCGTCCAGCTGGGCGGCGAGGTGGTCGGCCACGCCCACACCGCGTATCTCCAGCTCGCCGGGGAACTCGGCCTGGAGCTGGTGCCCAGCTATGTCGCCGAGCCCGGCCGGATCACCCGTGCCACCCACGAAGGGCTCTCGGCCGGAGATCCACCGCACTGGTTCGGCCCGGGTGACGCGGGTCAGCACGCGTGGCTCAGCCGGGAGTTCAGCGACCTGGCCGCCACCGTCGACCCCGACGACCCCTGGTCGCATCCGGAGGCGGACACCCTGGACCGGCTGTCCGTGGCCGACTGGCTGCGCTCCCGCCACGCCACCCCCGCGGTGGTACGGCTGTGGGAGATCGGCCAACTGGGCCTGGCGGGAGGCTCGTACGAACGGATCTCGCTGCTGGCCGCGCTGCGCAAGAGCGCGGCGGTGCCCGGTACCGGCGACTACGACTACGACAACTGGGAGGGGCTGCGGCTGGCGGCGGGGTCGGCCACGCTCGCCGAGGTCATGGGCCGCGAGCTGGGCCCGCGCATCCGCCTCGGCTCGCCCGTCGCCGCGGTCGACGTACGCCCCGGCCGGTGCGCCGTACGCCTGGTCACCGGCGAGGTCGTCACCGCGGCGGCCGTGGTGAGCGCCCTGCCGGTGGGACCGCTGCGGTCGGTCACCGTCACCGGGGTGAGCGAGGCCCGGCTGGCCTCGCTGCACCGGCAGCGGCAGGCGGTGGCAGCGAAGTTCGCCGCCGTGTACGACCGCCCGTTCTGGCGTGCCGACGATCTGAACGGCCTGTCCGAGGCCGAGGGAGTGCTGGGCAGCACCTGGCCGCAGAACGACGGCGTGCTGTCGGCACTGGTGCCGCCCGAGCGGTACGGCGTCCTGCTGGGCACCCCGCCGCAGCTGCGCACCCCGGAGCTGCTCGCCGAGATCGCCACGATGTTCGGCGCCGAGGCACTGCGGCCGGCCGCCTGCCACCTGCGGCTGTGGGGCACGGATCCATGGACCCAGGGCTACGTCACCCAGTGGCCGCCGGGCGAGGTCATGGCGGTGGGACCGCTGCACGGCACGCACGAACCGCCGTTCTACGTCTGCGGCTCCGACCAGTGGGTCGCCGGTTACATGGAAGGCGCCGTCCGCACCGGCCGCGCCGCCGCCGAGGAGGCGCTGCGCCTTGGCTGACCCCGCCCGTCCCACGACGGTCCTGAACCACATCGACGGCACGGACGTACCGGCCGCCTCCGGAGCCACCCTGCGGCTGACCGACCCTGCCACAGCGCTCCCCCACGGGACGGCCCCGCGCTCCGGCCCCGAGGACGTGGACGCGGCCTGCCGGGCGGCCCAGGAGGCCTTCGAGCACTGGGCAGCCACGACCCCGGCCGAGCGGCAGACCGCACTGCTGCGCATCGCCGACGCCCTGGAGCGGCAGGGTGCCGCGGTGGCGCGCGCGGAGGTCGCCGACACGGGCAAGCCGCGCACCCTCTTCCTCACGGACGAGCTGCCCGCGATCGTGGACGTGCTGCGGTACTTCGCCGGGGCCGCCCGGAACCTGCCCGGTGCGGCGGCCGCCGAGTACACCCCGGGCCGCACCTCCGTGCTGCGCCGCGAGCCGGTCGGCGTCTGCGCCCAGATCACGCCGTGGAACTACCCGCTGATGATGGCCGTGTGGAAGGTCGCCCCCGCGCTGGCCGCCGGAAACACCGTCGTGCTGAAGCCGTCCGACACGACGCCGTCCTCCGCCGCGCTCCTGGCCCGGCTGGCCGCCGAGCACCTGCCGGCCGGTGTGCTCAACGTCGTGTGCGGCGACCGCGACACCGGGCGCTCCCTCGTCGCCCATCCGCACGTCCGGCTGGTGGCCGTCACGGGCAGCGTCCGCGCCGGGCAGCAGATAGCCGCCGCCGCGGCCGCCGACCTCAAGCGGCTCCACCTCGAACTCGGCGGCAACGCCCCCGTGCTGGTCCACGAGGACGCCGATCTCGACGAGACGGTCGAGCAGTTGTCGTCACTGGCCTACTACAACGCCGGCCAGGACTGCACGGCCGCCACCCGGATCCTCGTCCACCACCGGATCCACGACCGCTTCCTTGCCGCCTTCGCCGAACGCGCATCGCGCCGCAGGCCCGGGCCCCCCGACGACGAGCACGCCGATTTCGGCCCGCTCGCCAACGAGACACAACTCGCCTCGGTCAGCGCTCTGCTGAGTCGCCTTCCGGGACACACCGAAGTGCTCACCGGCGGCACTGCCCTGGACCGCCCCGGATACTTCCACCCGGCCACGGTGGTCGCCGGGGTCCGCCAGGAGGACGAGATCGTGCAGAGCGAGGTGTTCGGCCCGGTCGTCACCGTCCAGCGCTTCACCGAGGAGTCCGAAGCCCTCCGGATGGCGAACGCCGTCCCCCAGGGGCTGGCCGCGAGCGTCTGGACCCGCGACCACGACCGCGCCATGCGCGCGTCCCGGGCGCTCCGCACCGGCATCGTCTGGCTCAACACCCACGGCACGACGGTGTCGGAGATGCCACACGGCGGAGTCCGCCACTCCGGCTACGGCAGCGACCTCTCCCTCACCGGCCTGCTCGACTACACACAGCCGAAGCACGTCATGCTGTGATCGGGAGCGGCACCGTTCAGGGGGCGGCATCGCGACGGCCACCCGGCGCCGAGGGGCTGCGGGACCGGCGGTCCGGGGACGTGTGGAGGCCACGGCGTGATCTACCAGCCGCTGGCCTCGGTGCCGGTCTCGATGATGGTGCCATTGCCGATCCCGCTGACAGGCGACGACTCCACAGCGTGCCAGGAGTCGTGGTACCTGAATGGCGGCAGGGCCGATGCATGGGCTACGGAGCTGATCCGCGTGGGCACCGTCGTGGTGAGCGTGAACGCGACGAGTAGTCCCGACCCGATCGGGCTACTCCGGCAGACGGGGAAGCGGGCGGCAGCCGAGCTCCGTCACGAAGAGGTACTCGCCGCAGATGCTTGACGCTGTGCGGTACGTCGTCGATAACAGGATCCAGTGGGCGAACCTGCCCGCCGATTTCCCGCCGTATCGGCGGGTGCACGCCTTCGCCCGCCGCTGGCACGTGACCGGTCTGCTCGCCGAACTCCACGACCGGCTCCGTGACTGCGCGTCGAGACGGGGCGCTAGTGGACGCGACGGCGGCGATCGTGGACGCTCAGCTTCCTCACTCGGGCCACCTCTTCACGGACCTTCTGCTCCCGGGCTCCAACACACCGAGCACCGACGGCATCAGCCACCTCCACGAACCTGACGCGAGCAGACGGACACTCGAAACTCTCCCGCCGACAGCCGAAGGTCATGCCCGACCAGCAGAAACCCACCGATCACATTCGGCATGCGGATGGCTTCTCATCCCATACACGCCCTACATCCCACCCGCTTCACTGCCGGATGCACCGCCTCAGAAACACCGGCAGGGGGCGCGAGCCCCTGGTCCAGCGCATCGGCCGTGCTCGCGCGGGCATGGTTGACGTCAGCACCGGTATGGGCGGCATCAGTCGGAGCGTACTCAGAGACACCCGCCCGGGTGATGTGGCGCGTGTGGCCGACCCGCACAACGACCTGGCCGCGCAGGCGGCCTGCCGACACCCTCGGCGCGGTGCGGGCCTGTCTGGAGGCCCGCGAGCAGCAGAGTGCCAAGCAAGTGGGGCCGCCCACGAGAAGACCGCGGAGCTGACCGCACTGCTGGGCGAACTCGACCAGGCCACCGACAACAAGATCACACACAAGACGCTCCTGAACTGCCCGAAGAGGCGTCCCCGACGAGGCTCAGATACAGCGGACCAGCTCGTCCCGCGGGGCCGACACGGCCGCAGCCCTGATGGAGCTGCCCGAACAGCTCGGTAGCCGGCCCTCGGTGTCAGCCGTCTTCGGCGAACGCGTCACCAGCGACGGAATCACAGGAGGCCGCCATATGCACGCGGATTATCACCGGCACTGGGGAATTCGCCAAAGGTATTCGTTTGTCCGGAGTCGGGCCGGAGATCTTCACGGTGTGCGGCGACTATCCGGCCGCCGGTACGAGACCATCATCCCATGGGAGTGAGCATGCGCATTCGTGCTGTTTTTGCAGCCTCCGCTCTGGCCGCCATCGCCGTCCTCGGCGCTGCCGATGCCGCCGTCGCCAACGCCGCCAATATCCCGGGTCCGGGCACTCTCTCGCCCTACGCCCCGGCCGTCCTCGTTCCCGCCCCGGTCATGGGCCCCGTGAGTTACTCGCCCTACGCCCCGGCCGTTCTCGTTCCCGCCCCAGTCATGGGCCCCGTGAGTTACTCGCCGTACACCCCGGTCATCCTCTGACCGGTTCCGGTCTGCGAAGCAATCCACAAGGAGTCCAAGGACCGGGCCGGCTGCGGCTAGGGCCTGTCCGACGAGTCGTGGCGCGGCGCTGGGGCCAGGCACCCGGCCGAGGACGGAGGGGGATGGGTACAGCAGTGGCTACCTCCACCCTCATGGGTGAATTACGCAGATAGAGACACCATGTGTTTGATGTCGCTGCTGTCCTGGGCGTACACCCCGCAACCAAGGGGACAGTATGCGATCCAGGAGGCGGCTCATGCGGCTTTCACGACGCACCCAACCAGCACCCCCCCACCCCGCCACGACTCCCACCGCGTCCGGGCACCGATCCCGGAGAATGGCGGCTGGCCTCGGCGCCATCTTGCTGGCACTGTCCGGGGCCACCCTCGCCACCCCCGCCGCCGGTCAGCAGCGAGCCGCCGCCGTTCCGGCGGGCGACTACTGCGGCCCGAACCAGTCCTTCTACGGCGGAGGGCAGTACACCTATGCCGAGGCGCAGGCATGCCTGCGCTTCGGATCCAGCGGAAACCAAGTGATCGTGAACAACCGCAACGCCCAGTACTACTGGGGCGGCTCCTGGTACGTCGCGACGTCGAGCTATCCCGCCAAGTGGTACGCGAGCGGTTCAGTGAGCATCGGCGGCCAGTCGGGAAACTACGCCACCCCCAACCCCGTCACACAAGGGTCCGCCAACGGTTCGGCCAGCGGCGGCTCACCCGCAGCCCTCAGCGCCTGCGGTACCTACAACGTCACCATGACGTTCCATCAGAACGGTCCTTACTGGACCGACAGCGGTCAGGACATCGACTCCGGCCAGCGGTCCTTCCAGATCAGCGTGCCCTGCTAGAACGCGTCCGACCGGACGGTGCATCGTCGATCCGGTCACCAGGCCGTGATGATGAACGGCCCATATGACAGGAGTGCAGCGATGCTCTTGCCCATTGTCGGCCAGCTCCTGGGCTTGGCTGTGGCCGGACTCCACGCCTTCGTCGGAGGCGTGATCGGTCACGTGGCCAGCCTGCTCTGAGATCAATGCACTTCCCGTGGCGTCGGGCCGGGGAACCCTCCGGGTTTCCTCAGCCCGACGCCACGGCGTGTCCGGCGACTCATGAACGGAGCCAGAGCCGGACGGCTGCGACCTTGACCGTTCCCTGGAAGATGTAGGCGCGCTTGTCGAACCGCGTCGCTACGGCGCGGAAACCCTTGAGGGCGTTCACGGTGCGCTCGACTTCATTCCTGCGTGCGTACCGGTCCCGGTCGAAGCCGACGGGTCTGCCGCCCGCGCTGCCACGGCGTCGGCGGTGGGCCTGCTGGTCTTTGCGTTCGGGGATCGTATGCCGGATCTGCCGCCGCCGCAGGTATCGCCGGTTCCGGCGGGAGCTGTACGCCTTGTCCCCACACACGTAATCCGGGCGCGTCCGCGAGCGGCCACCGGCAGGCCGTGGAACGCGGATGTGGTCCAGGACCGGTATCAGCTGGGGTGCATCGCCCCACTGCCCCGGTGTGATCAGGACAGCCAGCGGCCGGCATCCTCCATCACTCGCCAGGTGGATCTTTGTCGTCAGTCCGCCGCGCGAACGGCCGATCGCCTCATCGTCCCGATGCCAGGCAGGAGAACGGCGACGTGCCGGAATCCGTGCCGGCCGGTGCCGGGCCCCAGCGGCGTGCTGGTGAACACGGCATACCGTGGAGTCCACGCTCACCACACTCCAGTCGATCCGGCCCTCCGCGTCAGCGTCGGCCTGGAGGGCACTCAGCACCTTCTCCCACGTACCATCCGCCGACCACCTGCGATGCCTGTCGTGGCAGGTCTTCCACTTCCCGAACCGCGAGGGAAGATCACGCCACGGGATCCCCGTCCGCTGCCGGAAGAGAATCCCGTTGATGACCACGCGGTGGTCCTTCCAGCGCCCGCCCCGTCCCACGTTCTTCGGGAGGTGCGGCTCCAGCCGATCCCACTCGCCGTCCGAAATATCACCCCGCCCCACACCGAGCGGAACGAGACACCGGCGTGACGGTCATGCGACCCACCGGACAGGCTCTAGGGCTTGTCCGACGGGTTGGTCGGGCGGTCCGCCGTGACCAGGCACGATGTGCTGCACAGCCGGACCGTGCCGTCCGCCGACTCGTGGTCGTGCAGATGGTCCGTCAGAGTGCGGCGGGCGCGGGCCTGTGCAGTCACGTCGGCCTGCTCCATGAGATGGGGGCCGGGTCCCGTTCCCAGCAGGAACTCCGCCGCGTCCCCGGCCCCATTGCCCCATGCTCCGTACACCTGGGCCTGGTTGATGGTGATGTCGGTGAATCCGGCCGCGGTGAGGACGTCGCGGATGTGGTCCGGGGCGGCCGGCGAGAACATGCCGGGCAGCCCGGGCTGCCCGAAATCGCCGACCGGCAGGAAGTCGCGCAGTGACGCCATCGCCGCCACCCACTCGTTGAGTGTGGCGTCGGCTGGGCAGACGAACGCCAGACGCCCGCCGGGCCGCAGCGCCTGGGCGACGTTTCCGAAGGCCGCAACGGGGTCGGCGAAGAACATCACCCCGTAGCGGCTGATCGCCGCGTCGAACGAGCCCGTCTCAAAGACGTATGCCTGCGCGTCGCCTTGCGTGAAGGAGACGTTGGCGATGCCCTCTCGCTCCGCGCAGGCCCGGGCCTCGGCCAGCATCGGGCCGGACAGGTCGAGGCCCAGCGCGCGCCCTTGGGGCGCCCGGAGCGCGGCAAGGCGCGTGGTCTGCCCGGAGCCGCAGCCGAGGTCGAGGGTCCTGTGATGCCCGGTGATTCCGGCGGCGTCGAGGAGCGGTTCGTTGAAGCCCGCGTTCCCGGCGTTCCAGCGGTCCTGGTTGCGGGCCCAGTGGGTTCCTTCGGGGCCGTTCCACGCCTGTGCCTGCTCGCTGTTGACGAAGTCCGGCACGGGTGCCTCCTGTGGTGGACGACAGAGAATGGGCATACGCCCAAACAGTTTGGGCATATGCCCAAACTGGCAATCCCCGCTACCATCCAGCGGCTGTGCCCCATTGAGGGCGGCGGAAGCGGAACGGAAGAGGGGGCCCATGTCACCGCGCGGAGTGGCGACGCCGGACGTACGCGAGCGGCTGTTCGCGGCCGCCGAGCGCGTCGCGAGCAGGGACGGGCCCGGCGCGCTCACCAGCCGGTCCGTCACCACCGAGGCCGGCTGCGCCAAGGGGCTGCTGCATGCGCACTTCGCGGGGTTCGATGAATTCGTGGCCGAGCTCTGCCTTGACCGGTTCGCGCGGACGGCAGCGAAGGCGCAGGAGCTGTCGGGGCTCGCCGGACAGGGCACAGTGGCGCGGAACCTTGAGGCCGTCGCCCTGGCGCTGTTCGACTCCGGCGGCCCCGCCATCTCGGGCCTCGCCATGACCCGCCCCGCCGCCGCGCTGCGCATCCGCGAGGCCCTGGAAGGAGGGGCGCCGGGCTTCACGGCGGTCCAGGAGGCCATCACCGGCTATCTGAAGGAGGAGCGGGAGCTTGGCCGGGTGGCGGAGACCGTCGATCCGTGCTCGGTGGCCCTCGCCATCGTCGGCACCGCCCACCACCTCCTGATGACCAGCTGGCCGGGCACACCTGACCCACGGCCCCCTATGACGCGCCTGGTGGCCGCGCTGGTGGACGGCTAAAGGGTGTTGCACAAGGCCGTGATCAAGCAGCGTGAGGCAGGGATCGGGGCTTGGTGGGTCATGCGGCGAGGGCGAGGTTCTGCATGCGGGCGACGGCCTGGACCGCGTGATGGAGGCCGTCGCCGCGCTGGCGGCAGTCGCGGAGGATCTTGTAGTTCTTCATCAGGGAGAAGACGTGCTCGACACGTGCGCGGATTTTGCGGTGGTCGGCGTTGTCCTCTTCCTCGCCTTTCAGCAGCGCTCGTCCGGGGTGTTTGCGATGCGGGACGATGAGACCGGTGTTGATGTAGGCACCGTCGCCGAGCACGGTCACGCCGTGGCAGTGCTCGGCCAGACCGGAGTCCCGCCATGCCCTGGCATCCGCGGTGTTGCCGGGCACCGGACGGGCCGCCGCCACCACGAGGCGGGTTTCCGCGTCCCCGATGACTTGCACGTTTGCTGAGAACCGGTAGTTACGGGAGGAGGCGCCCACGCCGCGGTCACGGACCGGGATGAGGGTGCCGTCCACGATCCATATCCGGTCTGGAGCATCGGCCCGGCGGGCGACGGGCTCCAGCGCGAGCAGCGGTCCCAACCGCTGGATCACACCGCAGACCGTGGACGAGGAGACGCCGAACAGCGGGCCCAGCTGCCGCATGGTCAGGTTCGTTCGGCAATACACAGCGACCATCAGGACCCGCTCGGCAAGCGGCAACGACCACGGCCGGCCCCGCAGCGTGCCGTCGCCTCCCCGCTCGCGCACCACCTTCAACAGACCCGAAAACTGCGTCATCCGAAGCCCCGTGAACGTCTCCACCCACACCGCTCAGCACGTAACACCGCGGCCATAGCCAGGAGGTGCCCAGCTCAGGGCCTTGTGCAACCCCCTTTGGGGCGTGTTGCGAAAGTCAACGTCGCGACGGCGGTTTCCGCCATAGCGGTGGTTTGCCGTCCCGGCCGCCGTTCTGCCCGGTGCGCCGCCAGGACACTGGCCGGGGCGGCCGGGGCGCCGCAGTGGGGGGCGGGAGAGCGCATGGCCGACAGCAGGATCCTGGTCGCGGTACCGGAACACCCTCGGGGCGAGGGCGCCGGGCCCCAGCAGTTACGGAAGATCCGGGACGCGATCGAGGCGGGCGGCTTCGAAGTCCGGTGGGCGGTAACGGCGGAGGACGCGGACGCGGTACTGCGCACCGAGGCTGGTCTGGCGGCGGCGCTGGTGGCCTGGGACCTTCCCAGGGCCGCCGGTGACGGGCCCGGCGCCGCGCCCGCCGCGCCGGGAGGCACACTCGCCCGGCCGGGCAGCACTCTCGACGGGACCCCGGGCGGCGGCGCTGTGCTGCGCCGGATCGGCCGCCGATTCCGGGACCTGCCGGTCTTCTTGGTGATGGCCGACGAGGGCCTGGGGGACCTGCCGCTGTGGGTGTCCGAGTCGGTCGTGGGCTACGTCTGGCCGCTGGAGGACACCCCGGGCTTCATCGCGGGCCGCATCACCACCGCCGCCCACGCCTACCGGGAATCCGTGCTGCCGCCGTTCTTCCGGGCACTGCGCCGCTTCGACGACGCCCACGAATACTCCTGGCACACCCCGGCCCACTCCGGCGGTGTCGCCTTCCTCAAGTCGCCGGCGGGACGCGCCTTCCACGACTACTTCGGAGAGCGGCTGCTGCGCAGCGACCTGTCGATCTCGGTCGAGGAACTGGGCTCGCTGTTCGAGCACACCGGCCCGATCGGCGAGGCGGAGCGCAACGCGGCCCGTGTGTTCGGCTCCAAACTCACCTACTTCGTGCTGCACGGCGACTCGACGTGCAATCGCCTGGTAGGCCATTTCAGCGTCACCCGCGACGAGATCGCGCTGGTGGACCGCAACTGCCACAAGTCCGTGCTGCACGGCTTGGTTGTCTCGGGTGCCCGGCCGGTCTACCTGGTCCCCACCCGTAACGGCTACGGCCTGGCGGGACCGCTGCCCCCGGCCGAGATCGCCGCGGACGCGGTGGCGGCCCGGATCGCCGCGCATCCGCTCACCGAGGGCGCGGTGTCCCCGCACCCGCAGTACGCGGTGTTCACCAACTCCACTTACGACGGCCTGAGTTACGACGCCGTAGCCACCGCTCGCGCGTTCGCCGCCAGCACGCCCCGGGTGCACTTCGACGAGGCGTGGTTCGCGTACGCCCGTTTCCACCCGCTCTACGCCGGCCGTTACGGCATGTCGGTGGATGAGGATGCCTTCCCCGGCCCGGACCGCCCGACCGTGTTCGCCACCCAGTCCACGCACAAGCTGCTGGCGGCGCTGTCGCAGAGCGCGATGGTGCACATGCGACCCGCACCGCGGGCACCGGTGGAGCATGACCGGTTCAACGAGGCGCTGATGATGCACGGCACCACCTCGCCCCTCTACCCGATGATCGCCTCGCTCGACGTGGCGACGGCGATGATGGACGGGCCGCAGGGCGAGTGGCTGATCGACGAGGCGGTGACCGAGGCGATCCGCTTCCGTCAGGAGATGGTGCGCCTGCGACGGCGGATCGAGAGCGCCGGGGACCGGCCGCCGTGGTTCTTCGGGGTGTGGCAGCCGGACACGGTCACCGACCCGGCGACCGGCGAACGGCTGCCGTTCGAGGAAGCCCCGCCGGAGCTCCTGCGCACCGAGCAGTCCTGCTGGCTGCTGGAGCCCGGCGTCGACTGGCACGGTTTCCCCGGGCTGACCGAGGGCCACTGCATGTTGGACCCCGTCAAGGTCACGCTGACCTGTCCGGGGATCAGCGCCACCGGCGAGATGGCCGAGGAGGGCATCCCGGCCCGGGTGCTCACCGCCTATCTGGCCACCCGGAAAATTGTGGTGGAGAAGACCGACAGTTACACCACGCTGATCCTGTTCTCCATGGGCATCACCAAGGGCAAGTGGGGCACCCTGCTGGACGCCCTGACGGATTTCAAGGCCCTCTACGACGCCGACGCCCCACTGGAGCGGGTCCTGCCGGAGGCCGTCGCCGCGCATCCCCGCCGGTACGCGGGCCTGACCCTGCGCGGGCTGTGCCAGGAGATGCACGAGCAACTGCGCTCGGTGCGCCTGGTGGAGCTTCTGGACACGGCCTTCCAGCAGCTCCCGCAGCCCGTGGCGCCACCTCAGCACTGTTACCAGCGGCTAGTGCGGGGTGACACCGAGCGGGTCCGGATCTCGGAGGCGGCGGGCCGGGTGGCGGCCGCCATGGTGACGGTCACCCCGCCTGGCATCCCGGTCCTGATGCCGGGCGAGTCCATCGGCGCACCCGACGGCCCGCTGCTGCGCTATCTCACCGCCCTGGAGTCCTTCGACCGCCGCTTCCCCGGCTTCCGCAGCGAGACCCACGGCGTGACCAACGACGAGGACACGGGCGACTACCTGATCGAGTGCCTGACCCAGGGCGCGGGGCAGATACCGGGGCACTCGCCCAGGCGTGTCGGTTAGGGTCTCTTGGGAAAGTGCTGGTCACAGCCACTCGTTGAGGACTGCGACCAGCACTGTCGCCTCGTAGCGGACGGCGAGCTTGTCGTACCTCGTGGCGACGGCCCGGTGGCGCTTGAGACGATTGATTCCGTACTCGACGGCGTGGCGCTCGCGGTAGTCGGTCTTGTCGAACTTCGGCGGCCGACCGCCTCGGGAGCCTGGCTTCAGACGATTGCGGACGCGGTCCGCCGGGACCGGGATGGTCGCCTTGATTCCGCGTCCTCGCAGGTACGCTCGGTTGCGGCGGGAGTCGTACGCCTTGTCAGCCCGCACCCGGTCCGGTCGACTGCGAGGCCGGCCAGGACCGAGTCGAGGTACCCGAAGCCTCCAGGACCGGCCCGAACTGCGGCGAGTCACCCCGCTGCCCGGCCGTGATCAGTACAGACAGAGGCTTCTGCCCCTGTTCGACGGCAAGGTGGATCTTTGTGGTCAGCTCGCCCCGGGAACGTCCGAGGCCGTGGTCGGTCGGCTCGACGGCGATGCCGCCAAGCGGCTCCTTTCCGTCAGGAAGGCTTCAGCGGCATCGTGCATCCGGATGAGGCTGCTCTTCTCGAGCCTCTCGCGCCATCAGTCGATCGGGATACGCCGTCCCGGCCGCCAGCCTGCTGCGCGCAGTGTTTCCTGGACCACGCCTTCACCCCGAAGAGCGGTCGCCGCCGCATCGATCCCAGGGCGGTCCACTGGCACCGTCTCCGGGCAGCCCGCCTCCATTTCGCCTGCCGCTCGGCCGAAGTCGTCACGCAGCAATTGCAGGTCCACGGACTTGAGTCGCACCTGCGGTCGCTGATCCGCCCACGACACCTCGAACTCGCCTTCGGACCCTTTGCTCGACCCGGCGTTCTACGACCGTAGGTAGCAGCAGAACGTCGATGAAACCGATGACCGGACGACGGACGTCGACGAAGATCCCGATCGCGCCAGGGTTCGGGACGGCCGCAACCGTCCCCCGGAGCCATTGCCCGAACCGCAGGCCGCGATCCGAGCCGCGATGGAGCGGACCTTGAGCGGCAGTCTGCCGCCGGGCGGCAAGACCGCCCTCAAGACGCTCGCCGCGGTCGCCGGAGTGACCCGCACCGGCTTCTACCCAAAGAAGAACCGCGATGGCACCCCCAGGCCCGGGGCCTACCAGCATCTGGCCGAAGCGTTCGAGCGCCGGGTGCACGAACTCCAGCAGGCCGGGAAGGTCGTCGACCCGCGCGAGGCACGGATCGAGCGGCTGAAGGCCGAGCGAGAGGAACTGAAGAGGCGTGTCGCGGACCGCGACCAGCTCGTGGAGCAGCTCACCGGATTCAAGCAGCTGGCGATCTCTCGGCCGGCCGCCCAGCACGAGGAGATCGAACGCCTCCGCCGTCAGATCACCGGCGGCGCCAACGTCCGGGCGCTGCCCGCCGCCGCGGACCGCACCGCGCCGTACCGTTCGTGCAGTTGACCGATCTAGGCAACGCCGCTCGGAGCGGGCCCGCTCGCGCACGACGGGTCCGGGCTGAACGCGGCATCGGCACGTCACCGGCACCGGCACCGGCTCCCAGCGGTCGAGGCCGCCCGCGCCAGTCACCCATTTACATAAACTATGAATATAAAACTGCTATGCTTCGAGCATGAGTCGTCAAGACACCACTCCTGGTGCGTCCGCCGCCATCGGGGCAGCCCTCTACGGCCTGGCCACCAGGGCCGCGAGACGCCTGCCCCGGGACATGAGCCTGACGTCCGCCGCCACCCTGGCCACCCTGGACCGGAGCGGCCCGCGGCGCATCACCGATCTGGCCGCGGTCGAGGGCGTCACCCAGCCCGCGATGACCGCCCTGGTCCGGGTGCTGGAGGAGTCCGGCCTGGTCGAGCGGCGGGGCGACGCGTCCGACAAGCGGGTCACGCTGGTGTGCCTGACCGAGGCCGGCGCCTCCTATGTCCGGACGCGGCGCCAGGCGGGCGTCCACGCGTTCGAGCGATTGATCGGCGAGCTCACCGACGACGAGGTCGAGGCGCTGGTGGCGGCCCTTCCGGCGCTGAAGCATCTGGCAGAGCTCGACAGCCAGGAACGCGAAGGGCCGAAGCAGTGACCGGGCAGCCGGTCGGCGGGGGCGCGGTGAAGGCGTTCCCGGTGGCGCGTTCCGAGGCGCGGCCGCTGGTCCCCGCCCTGCTGTTCATCGCTCTGGTCGTGGCGGCGGTCTCCAGCCTCGGGACGCCGCTCATCACCAGCGTGGCGACCTCGTTCCACGTCTCGCTCGGAAGCGCGCAGTGGACGCTGACCGCCGCGCTGCTCAGCGGCGCCGTCGCCACGCCGGTCCTGGGCCGGCTCGGAGCCGGCCCGCACCGGCGGGCCACGATCCTCGCCACGCTGGCGGTCGTCGTCGCCGGCAGCGCGCTCACCGTGCTGCCGCTGCCGTTCGCGTGGCTGCTGGCCGGCAGGGCGGCCCAGGGCGTCGGGCTCGGGCTGACGGCGCTGATGATGGGCGTGGCGCGGGACCGCCTCCCCGAGGAGCGCAGCGCCGCCGTGATCGCCCTGATCTCGGTGGTCTCGATCATCGGGGCCGGCGTCGGCTACCCGCTGGCCGCACTGCTCGCCGAGTTCGGCGGGGTACGGGCCGCCTACGGCCTCGGCCTGGTCGTCACCGCCGCCGCCCTCCTGACCGCGTGGCGCTCCATCCCCGAAGCCCCCGAAGGCCGCTCGGCCCACGTGGACGTGGCAGGCGCGGTCGTCCTGGCTGCTGCACTGCTCCTGGTGCTGTTCCTCGCCGGCGAACGGAATCTGTGGAGCCGGCACCTCGCCGTGGCGGCGGGCCTCGCAGTCGTCGCGGTGGTGCTGCTCTGCCTCTGGGCCGTCATCGAGCTGCGCAGCACGACGCCCCTGATCGATGTGCGGGCGGTGCGGCACCCTGCGGTCGCCGGGGCGAACCTCGCCATGTTCGTCGGCGGGATCGGCATGTACCTCCTGCTCACGCTCATCACCCGGTACGCGCAGACGCCGCACGGCGCCGGCTACGGCTTCGGGCTGACGACCTTCGTCGCCGGGCTGGTCCTCATCCCGTTCTCGGTGCTGGGGTTCGTCGCCGGCAAGCTCACGCCGCGGGTCCGGACGCGGATCGCCGACCCCCTGCTCCTGGCCGGCAGCGCCGTCGTGGTCGGCGGCGGGTTCGCCCTGTTCGCGGCGGCCCGGTCGAACCTGGCCGAACTGTTCGCGGCGATGGGCGTGCTCGGCTTCGGCGTCGGCGGCTTCTCGGCCGCGATGCCCGGCGTCATCCTGGCCGTCACCCCCAAGAGCGAGACGTCGAGCGCCATGAGCTTCAACTACGTCGTCCGCAGCGTCGGGTACTCCCTGGGCAGCGCCATCGGCGGCCTGATCCTCGCCGCGGGCACCGGCCCCGGCCACCTCTTCCCCGACGACAGCGCCTACACCACCGCGGCGCTGGTCGGCACCGGCGCCATGGCGATCACGGCGCTGACAAGCCTCGCTCTCGCCCGCCGACGCTCGTCCGAGACCAGCCCGTAAGTCAGATGCACTCATCCCACCACTGGAGGTTCCATACCCAAGGGCTACTGGGTCAGCGTCTACCGCACCATTTCAGACCCTGAAAAGCTGGCTGCTTACAACAAGCTGGCCCGCCGGGCCGTCGAGGCCGGGGGCGGTCGGACCTTCGTCCTTGGCGGTCGGGTCGTGGCGCATGACGCCGGAATCGCCGAGCGCACCGTCCTGATCGAGTTCGACAGCTTCGAGCAGGCCGTCGCGGCGCGCGAGAGTGCGGCCTACCAGGAGGCGCTGGTCGCCCTCTCCGACGGCGTCGAGCGCGACTTCCGCATCGTCGAAGGGCATCGACTGACCGAGGTCCCGTCGGATCTTCACTGAAGGCTCACAGAGCTCCAAGAGGCTCGACTCGCCGAGGTGCTGTGCAACGGCAGCTACATCCTCACCCCGCTCGGCCACGACGCCCGCGAGGCCCTGCCTTCTGTCACCGAGTGGTCGCGGCGGTGGGCTGCCGAGCTTGCCGACGCCCCACCCACTTCCGCCGAGGGTGCCAGCGCAACCGGTTCTGGCAGCGGTCCGCGCGCGGGACACCCCAGATTTTCGGCCCGTAACCACAGGACTGGAGACCACGGACCATGACAGAGTTCCCCTCACAGGCGGCGCGAACCGCCGTCGCCGCCGCCCTGGCCGAGGATGAGTCGGGCCAGGACATCACCACCACGTGGAGCGTTCCCGAAGGCATGGCGGCCGTGGCCGAGATCCGCGCCCGGCAATGCGGCATCGCCGGCGGTCTCCCCGTGGTCGCCGAAGTCTTCGCCCAGGTCGACCCCGAGGTCACAGTGGAAGCGCTCGTCCCCGACGGCGCCCGGCTGACCGGCGACGATGTCCTGGTGCGCCTGTCCGGCTCGGCGCGCAGCCTGATCACCGGGGAGCGTACGGCGCTGAACTTCCTGCAGCGCATGTGCGGCATCGCGACGCTCACCGACCGCTACGTCCAGGCCGTGGCCGGGACCGAGGCGCGCATCCTGGACACCCGCAAGACGGCGCCGGGCCTGCGCGCCCTGGACAAGTACGCGGTGACCGTCGGCGGCGGCCACAACCACCGGCTCAGCCTCGCGGCCATGGTGCTGCTCAAGGAGAACCACATCGCCGCGGCAGGCGGCGTGACCACCGCGATCGACGCGGTCCGGCGCGGGATGGCGCGCACCGGGCAGAAGGGGGAGACCGATGTCGAAGTGCAGACCGTGGCGCAGGCCGTTGAGGCCCTCGACGCCGGGGCCCGCTGGATCATGCTCGACAACATGCCGGTGGCCGACATCGAAACGGTCGTGAGAATCCGGGCCGAGCGTGCCGACGCCTCCCGGATCCTGCTGGAAGCCTCGGGCACCGTCCGTCTGGACAGCGTCCGCGCCATCGCCGAGACGGGAGTCGACCTCATCTCGGTCGGCGCGTTGACGCACAGCGCGCCCGCGCTGGACCTGACGATGATGCTGACGACCGCCCCGGTGCCATGCCCGAGGTAGTGGTAATCGACGCGTGTCAGCGGCAGGGCCGGGGCGGCAGCCCGACCGCCGTTCTCGACGAAGCGTCGTTCACCGACGAGGAGCGATGCCGCATTCCCGGGGAACTGGGCACTTCGCACGCCGTCTTCATCCGTGCCACCGGAGTTGAGCGCGGCCGTCCCTCGTACTCGCTCCGGTTCTTCACCGCCGAAGGCGAACTGCCTGCCTGCGGCCACGGCACCGTCGCGGCCCTGGCGCTGCTCGCCATACGCGAAGGCGGCAGCGACCACCACGCCGTGCTGTGTACGACGAGCCGCAGCTTCGAAGGCTGGGCCATCCGAAACCGCGACAGCGTGACAGCGTCGTTCGACCCGGGCCCGGTGAACCTGCGCGTCGCCCAGGCATCCGAGCTAAGGGCGGTCACAGCCGGCCTCGGCCTGGCTGACGAAGCCGTCGTCGGCAACGCCTGCGTGGCCTCGAACGGGCGGCCGAGGCTTCTCCTGCCAGTCCGATCGCGCGCCGCATTGGCCGACCTCTCCCCAGACTTCGCCCTGCTACGTGCCGTCTGCGACCGCTACGGCCTGTTGGGCTGCTACGCCTACTCGATCCCGGACCGGCACGGCCGGGCAGCCGCTCGGATGTTCGCCCCGTCGATCGGCGTCCCCGAGGACATCGCCAACGCCAACAGCACAGCCTGCCTGGCCGCGCACATGGCCCGATTCGGCACGGACCGCCTCACCGTCGACATGGGCGATCTCCTCGGCAACCCATCCACCATCACGGCAACCATCGACAACACCGATCACCTGGAACACCCAGTCCGAGTCGGAGGCCAAGCAACCCTCGCACGAACAGTCGTGCGTCAAAGTTGAGGTTTGACGTCCGCCTAAGAGCTGTCCCGTAAATGATCTGTGACGTGCTGGATGGCCTGCTGGCCTTACCGTTGTCCGGTGAGGGCGAGGTTGTACAGGCGGGAGATGCCGGGCATGGCGTGGTGGACACCGTCACCTTTGAGGCGGCGGTCGCGCAGGATCTTCCAGCTCTTCATGCGGGCGAAGGCATGCTCGACGCGTGCGCGGACTCTGCGGTGGGAGGCGTTGTGTTCCTCTCTCCAGGCCGGCAGTTGGGTCTGGCCGCGTTCGCGTCGGTGCGGGATAACCAGTCCGGTGCCCCGGTAGCCGCCGTCCGCGATGACGGTTGTCTTACCGACGGCGTCCTTCGCGCCGGACAGCTGCCACGCCTTGCAATCGTTGCGGTTGCTGGGGAGGGGCCGCCCGCACGAGTGGGCGGTCGTCGTCGGAGAGGATGTCGGCGACCAGGACCAGATAGAGCGGTTCGGCCATTGTCAGGTTCGTCCGCCAGTACGCGGCGACCAGCAGGACGTCCTCCAGAGGCAGGCGCCATGGCCGTCCCTTGCGAACAAGGTCGGCGCCCTCGCGTCGTAACGCACCTGTCACGGCGAGATCGCCCCATTCGCCGCCCCGTCTCGCACCGCGCCCTGGGTCAGGCACTCGATCAGGTTCGTCGTTGGTCACGCCGTGGGTCTCGCTGCGGCCCGGAACCACGTCATGGAGGCGTACGCGCACTCTTCCCCTGCCGACATGCGCGAGCTGACCCGCGCCGAACAGGCGCAGGCCACCGCCGACTCCGAGTGCGACAGGCAGGTTGGCACGGCCCGCGCATTCCGTACGCTCGGCAAGGGTTACGGCGACCGGCTCGCCCGTGAGCGGGCACCACAGATCCGCCCGTATCTTCAGCTGGTCGCTTGAGCGTCGGCCGCCGTACCAGGGCAGGCAACCTGGACGAGTCACCGCGGGTCGACGCCCATGGCGGAGCAGTAATGATGCGCCACCCCGTTCCGACGGGCCGGTGCCTCCACAGCCTGCACGCCATGGGCTGCACCACCACCGGCACGGGCTATTGTTGGGTCGGGTTTGGTCGTGGTTGATGTCTCTGAAACGCCTCGGCTATCTGCGTGCCGACCTCCGGGGTCAGCCGCCCCGTCAGTTCGAAGCCGAGTTGTTTGGCGACGTCACGGCTGTACATGTCGACCGAGGACTCCACCAGGTCCGCGTACACACCAACCGAGTGACGGATCCGCCGCCGCGATAGCAACAACAGCCAAATTCCTGGCACGAGCGCAGGCCACCAGTACGCGCCGACGACCAGATAGGCCAGGCCCCACACCCGCGTGCGGGCGGCTGAGGCACACCGCTCCTGGATCGTTGTCACTTCCACCCGTGCCGCGTCCGGCAGCACCAGCCACAGCCTGGGCCACGTGGTGGTCAGGTCGAGGCCGGTGTTGTGGTGGACGCGGTCGGCAACGGCACGTAGCCGGTCGCCCGCCCACGTCGGGCAGTTCGGTGCGCTCTCGGAGATCGCGTCGCGGCGCAGCACGGCGCGGCGCGCATTGGCCTTGGCCTGGCGGTTGTTGGGGTCGGACAGCACAGCCCTGACTGCGGTGTCCACCTTCGCCGTGGCCTGGTGCCATCGCCGGTCGCGCAGTGCGGTGAACGGCCTGCCGAGGCCCGTGCCCGTCGCTCCCCAGGCGGCCATGACGATGCCGCCCATTGCGGTCACCGCGAGGCCCACGGCAGCGGTCGCGAGGAGGAACCCCGCTGCGGTCCACGCCAAAGCCGGCCCCGTGGACACAGCCGCCGCCCTCGTCCTCAGCAGCGTAATGTCGAGTGCGTGCTGGGCGGGGCCGAGCACGACAACCGCCACCGCGACGATCACGAACACCGCAGCGGGCAGCGCGAGTGCGGCGGCCCAGCGACCTGCCAGGAAATCCTTCGTGGGTTTGCCGCAGCAGTGGGTGCCGTGCCGGAGGGCCGGGAGGATGCCTGGGCGGCGAGGCGGAGCTCGCATGCGTGGGGCAGGACTTTCTCGGTGGCGCTGGCAGTGCTTCGGGTGGGCGATCGCGGCACCGCGGGATGGGGTCGTGCACCATTGGCCAGATAGTCTCTGCATAGATAATCTACGGATAGATCACCTAGTCGAGGAGACCACTCATGTGGGAGTACGAGCACAGCATCGAGACCAGTGCCACCCCCGAGGCGATCTGGCGACTATGGGCCGACGTTGAGAACTGGGGCACCTGGAACGCCGAGATCGAGAAGATCGAGACGAATGGCCCGTTCGCGGCGGGCACGCAGATCACGATGACGCCGCCCGGGGACGACCCGGTACTGCTGCACATCGCCGAGGCGGTCGAAGACGAACTATTCGTCGACGAGGCGCGCTTCAACGGCCTGCTTCTGCGCACCACCCACCGGATCGACCGGATCGACCAGAACCGGATCCGCGTGGTGTACCGGATGGAGATCACCGGCACCGGCGCCGACGAGGCCGGCCCGCAGATCGGCCCGGGCATCACCGCCGACTGGCCCGAGACAATGGCCTCGCTGGCCGAGCTGGCGCTTCACTGATGCCCCTCAGCCCCGGCGACAGCCCCGGATTCCTGCTGTGGCACGCCACCCTGCGCTGGCAGCGCGACATCGCCACAGCCCTGGCCCCGCTCGATCTCACCCACGTGCAGTTCGTGCTGCTCGCCTGCACCTGGTGGCTCAACACCCAGGGCGAGCATCCCAACCAACTGGCCCTCGCCCGCCAAGCCGGCACCGACGTCAAGATGACCTCCCAGGTACTACGCACCCTGGAACACAAAGGACTCATCGAGCGTGAAGTCGACCCGGCCGACACCCGCGCCAAACGACTGCGCGTCACCGACACCGGCGCCGACCTGGCCCCACGCGCGATCGCCGCCGTTGAGCGCGCCGACGCGCGGTTCTTCCAACCGGTACCCCTCGACGACGCGGTAGCCCTGCTCGGCCGCCTGGCCCATCCCGAAACCTGAAACGCCCTCACCGACAACCGCAGGCCACCGAACCCGAACCCACCGGTCGGGGGCATCTGCAACAGACCAGCCCCACCGCCCCAAAAGGAACGGCCGCCCTCCTCTCATGCCTGTCACCCCCGCCGTGGCCGTCGTGCTGACCGCCTCCGAGCGCCACCGGCTGAAGAAGATGGCCTATGGTCACAAAACACCGCATCAGGCCCGGCAGCGGGCAACCATCCTGCTTCTGGCGGCCCGAGGGTGCCCCAACGCCCGGATAGCCGCGCAGACGCGGATGCACGTGGACACGGTGCG
Organism: Streptomyces sp. NPDC001851; assembly: GCF_040297165.1. Lineage (NCBI taxonomy): Bacteria > Bacillati > Actinomycetota > Actinomycetes > Kitasatosporales > Streptomycetaceae > Streptomyces > Streptomyces sp. NPDC001851. The sequence continues at coordinate 48,368 of NZ_JBEOYR010000021.1, forward strand.
CACCTGGCGGGGCCGGTTCGCCGCCGGCGGCCTGCCCGCCCTGTCCGACCGCAGGCGCTCGGGGCGACCGCCCTCGTTCACTCCCCTGTAGGTCGCCGAAGTCAAGACGCTGGCCCGCCAGTTACCCGTGGAGACCGGGACCCCGCTGTCACGCTGGTCGTGCCCGGAACTGGCCCGCGAGGTGGTCGCCCGGGCCATCGCCACGGCCATGTCGGCCTCCACCGTGCGCCGCTGGCTCAAGGCCGACGCGATCAAGCCCTGGCAGTACCGGTCCTGGATCTTCATCCGCGACCCGAACTTCCAGGCCAAGGCCGCCCGCGTGCTGGACCTGTACGCCCGTACCTTCGACGGCGAACCCCTGGGCGAGGACGAGTACGTCATCTCCAGCGACGAGAAGACCTCCATCCAAGCCCGCTGCCGCTGCCACCCGACCCTGGGCCCGGGCCAGGCCTGGGCGATGCGCGTCAACCACGAGTACGGCCGCGGCGGCGCGCTGGCCTACCTGGCCGCCTACGACGTCCACCGCGCGAAGGTCTTCGGCCGCTGCGAACCCAGGACCGGCATCGTCCCCTTCATGAACCTGGTCACCCAGGTCATGAGCACCGAGCCCTACGCCAGCGCCAAGCGCGTCTACTGGGTCGTCGACAACGGTTCATCGCACCGCGGCCGAAAGGCCATCGCCCGCCTGACCAGCGCGTTCCCGAACGCAGTCATGGTCCACACCCCCGTCCACGCCTCCTGTGCCGCCTCGTCCTTCAGCACGCCAGCCCCGAACGGACCCGGCTGGGTGACAGGCCGCTGGCCCGGGCGGGTTGGTGGAACTCCAAGCCGGCCGGACGTGCTTCGAACAGGACGAAGCGGACGGTGTCCGCGTGCCTCCGGGCGGCGTCTCCGCACCGCCGTGACGCGCGGGACACGACTACCCGCCCTTCAGCAGACGGGCGAGCTCCTCGTCCATGTCGACCTTCCTCGTGTCGACCGCGCTCTCGGTCCAGGCCGGCGTCGCCCGCACTTCGCGACGTTCTGGTGCACGGTCGTGGCCTCGTTCTCCGACATTGGCCGGTCCCGCGGGCCCGGGACGGCGGGAAGGCCGGCATGGACTGCGGCCGGCTGATCAGGCCGCGCCGGTGCGGATGTCGAGGCGGGGAACGACTGCGCCGCCGAAGCCCGCCTTGAAGTCGCTGATCGCCAGGTACTTGTCAGACGGCGCGGGGCGCATGCCGGCGTACAGGCGCTCGCCGATGTCGAAGTACACACAGCCGAGTTGGCGGGCGTGGAAGACACCGCGCCATACCGTGGCGTGGCCCCAGTGGCGCTCCGCGACCCCGGGGGCCAGGGCGCCGATGGCCGAATAGCAGGTGCGGCCGGTGCCCGCGAAGTAATCGCAGGCCGCGAGGGTGCCGTCGGCGAATCCGAACACGAAGAAGCCCTCGCCGGCACGCACGGCGTCGAGGATCGCGTGCCATGCTGCCGCCGAACGCACCTGCCGTCCGCGGAAGGCGGTGTGCATGCTGCGGAACGCCTCGATGTGCTCGTCCGTGGCCGCCTCGCCCTCGATGACCTCCATCTTCAGCATGTCGGCGGCCTTGCGGTAGTAGCGCCGGTTGGACTTGCTCGATCCCTCCAGCAGTTGCTCGACCGATCGACTCAGATCGAGTATCTGCGCGAACCGCTGCTCCGGACGGCCGCCGGCCTCCCGGAGCAGCCACTGTGCGAACGGCGAGAGCACGCCGCCTGCGAGGTGGTCGCGGTACACGTAGGAATGGGCGGCAGACTTCTCGTACACCTGCGCGAAGTGACGGTTCAGTAGCCTGCACGCGTTCGCTACTTCCGCAGCGTCGCGCTCAGCGGCGTGCAGGAAGTGGATCGGACGACCGTACGCGGACAGCACCGTGCCGCCGTCGGCGACGGTCTCGACGGTGAGCAGGATGCCCGCCACGGGTTCGCCGCCGAGCAGAACGAGCGCTGAGCGGTCCTCGAAGGAGGATCGCGCGGCGTACAGCCGGGCCGCCTCGAGTTCGCGGCGTGAGTAGCGCGGGTACTGCAGGGGATCACGTTCCCACAGTCGCGCGAGGTGCCGGTCGAACCGGGGGTCGCCCGAGATCAGCAGATCCATTCTCCGCACTCCTAGGTTCCGTCGGTCTCGCCGGCCGTCAGGTCGCCGGAGCGGCTCGGTGCTCCGCGTCACTCGGTCGCCGGACCGTTTTCCCGGCCCGGATCGACGCCGCTTCGGCCACCACTCCGGCCGCGGTGAAACAGGCACCGAGGGCGAGCCAGCCCGGTATGCCCGCGGGCAGCACGAGGCCGAGCAGGAGCATGGGGCCGAGCACGTCCTTCGCCGTCATACCGAGCCCGAAGAAGGCGAGCGAGGCGCCCTGGTCCTCGTCCCCGCAGATCCCGAACGTCACGGTCCAGCTCGCGGCGGTCTGCACCATCTCGGCCAGGCTGACGGTCACAACTCCGGCCAGCAGCACCGCGACGGTCTCCGCCGTATTCGTCCCCTTGCTTGCGACCGCCAGCAGGACGCAGCCCGCGAGCAGCAGCACTCCCGTCCAGCGCAGGCCCTTCGCCGCCGCGGCATACCGCGTCACCCGCGCCGCCACGCCGATCTGGCCGATCGCGGTGATGACCATATTCGCGCCGAGGCACACGGCTACCGTCCAGCGCGGCGCGTGCGTCTCGGCGACGATCCACAGCGGCAGCAGCAAGCTCGTGACCACCATGTTCAGCAGCAGCACGGTGTTGGACGCCATGATCGCGACGTATGACGGGGTGCGCCACGGGGTGCGCCGGAGCTCACGAGGCCGCGCGGCTACGCGGCCCGCGTCGCCGGAAGTCGGAGCAACCAGGCGGCGCAGCTGAGCCTGGAGCGGAACGGTGAGCAGGAACGACACCCCGTTTGCGGCCACCAGCGCGCGCAACGCGTCCGGAGTGCCGATGGCGACGGCCAGGCCGGCCAGGCCGACGCCCAGCGAGTAGCCGATGTTGCGGACGCTCTGGATGAGGGCCAGCGCCCTGGTCCGCTCGACCCCGGCGAAGACCTGCCCGGCCACCGCCTGGTTCACCGGCGGCGCCGCCCGGTCGACGACCGCCAGCAGGCTCGCGGCGATGAGGAAGGGGCCGAACCCGTGTACGAAGAGGTACGAGAGGTATCCGATTCCGCGCAGCGAGTTGAGCACCATGAACGTGGGGATGGGGCCGTAACGGTCGGACAGCCGCCCCACCGGCATCATCGTGCCCAGCCCGACGAGGGTCGAGAGCGAGAGCGCGAACCCGGCCTGCGCCGCGGTGAGCCCGACGACACGGGTGAAGAACAGGGCCGCACCGGTGAGGAAGGCTCCCGATCCGGTCGACCCGATCAGCGCGCTCACGGCGAGCGGGCGCACGCCGGGCCTGGAGGCCGACGTGGCACGCCTGAGCCGGGCGACGGGCCCGGGCCCGCGCACCCCGTCCCGCTCAGCCGAGGACATCGGCGAGGCGGGCTGCGACTATGGGCAATTCCTCCGCGAGCAGGCTCACCGGGTTCACGGTGAGGTGGTCGCGGCTGTCGTCGCCGGGAACGAAGACGCGCGGCTCGCCGGCCAGCAGCTCGGCGGAGACCGCCGAGGCGCTGCGCCCGCAGTGGGTCGCCACGTCCTCGATGACGAGCATGGGAACATGGAACAGATGCTCGTCGTGCCGGATCTCCACGCGGCCCGGGTAGCTGCCGCGCAGGCTCGCCGCCATCGGCTCGAGCATCCGACGCCAACGCTCCAGCTGCGCCGACTCGTCCCGGGCGACGAAGCGCCGCAGTGCGACGTACAGCCCGATCATGTCCTCCTTCGAAACCTTGAACGGCCGTCCGATGCCCTGCTGCGGGCTGTTGTTGGCGACGGCCGCGGCGATCAGATCGGCCCGGCCGTAGAGCAGCCCCGTGTTCTGCGGTCCGCCGATCACCTTGCCCCCGCTCACCGTCACCAGGTCGGCGCCTTCCTCCACGTAGCGGCGGAGGTTGGCGCGCGGCGGCAGCATGGCCGCGACGTCGGCGATGACGGGCACGCCGAGCCGCCGTGCCTCGCGGCACACCTCGCGCAGGCCCGGGCCGACCTGGCGGATCCCTGGGCCCTCCAGCCATGCGATCGCCGCCGTGCGCTCGGTGACGGCGGAGAAGATCTCCCAGCCGTGGCACTCGTTCATCGTGCCGACTTCGATGATCCTCGCACCCGCACGGCGGTACAGATGCGTGTAGCGGCCGACGTGGGTGCGCATGATGATGAGCTCGTCGGGCATGCCGGTGGTGTCGGGAAGCCGGGCGATGCGGGCCTTGTCGGTGCCCGTCATGCAGGCCGCCATGGACAGCACGCAGGCGCCCGCTGCGCCGCTGGTGACGGTGCCCGCCTCGGCTCCGGTGATCTGTGCGATGTAGGTTCCTGTGGCCTTGGCGAGCTCGGCCACCGGAACGAACACATCGCATGCGGACCACATGGCATCGCGCACCTCGACGTCGATCCTGGTGCCGCCCATCGTGGTCTTGGTACCGCCCGCGTGGATGATCGGCCGCAGGCCCAGTTCCTCGACGAGGCCGGTCGCGAGCTCGCCGGGCCGGGTGGTGGCCGGCTGCGCGGGGCCGTTGTTCCGGGATGTGACAGTCATCGCTGGATCCCTCTCAGACCTGGTTGAGCCGGTTGAGCGCGCCGACGATCAGAGATGCCTGCCGGCAGGTGAGCCGCGCGAACTCGTCACCGACGACGACGCGGGGATCTGCCGGCGCCTCAGACCCTCCGGAGAGGCTGCGCCTGCCGTTGAACTGTCCGCGGTAGAACGCGGACAGTTGCTCACCGCGTGTCTCGTACCACTGCTCCACGGTCCGCTCGATGAGTTCGGCCTGGCGGAAGATGTTGCTCTCGCCCCCGGCCGCCACGCGCACCGTGCGGCACAGGTCGTCGACGAGTTCGACGTCGACCAGGTTCGAACGGCGGGGCAGCAGCGCGAACAGCACCGCGGGGGCGACCAGGAACAGGGCCGGCAGTGCCTGGCCGACGTCGTGTGCGTGCTCGAAGAAGGGCCGGGTTCGCCGGGGGTATTCGCTGCCCTCGAAGTAGCCCTTCTTCCGCGGCGGGAAGCCGGCCATGCCGATCGCGCCCCAGTGCAGGTGCTCGTCGAAGCCCGCCGGAGTGGAGCCGGGGGCCGCGTGCACCCTGGCCTGGACCATGAGAATGGTCAGGAACATGTTGGACAGCATGGGGACCACCTGTTCGCGGAACCCCTCGCCCGTGACGTGCCGCTGCCGCGCCTGCGGGTCGTTGAGGGTGCTGAACGGCAGCAGGGTCAGCTCGACCAGGTCGGGCAGGCTGACCTCCCCCGCGCCCTCGCCTCCGTCGCCGATCGCGTAGCCGGACTCGGTGCACCGCACTCCCCCCTCACGGGGTGCGCCGTCGGTTCCCACGAGTCCCGCGAAGAGTGAGGAGGTAAGCGTGTTGCGGCGCTTGGTGTCCCGGCGGGCGGCCTCCAGGGCGGTCGTCATCAGCGTACGAAGACGGTCACCCTCTGCAAACAGCCGACGGGAGACGTAGTCCAGGGGCATCGTGAGCCCGGTGTTGCGGCGGCGGTGCAGATCGCTGAGCAACTCGACCCGCCCGTCCGTGTCGGTCAGCACGAACGGGCTGAACCAGCTGCGCGTGCGCGAAGCACTGTGCAGGCCGGCGGAGTCCCTTACCAGCAGTGGCAGCTGGCTCGCCTTGCCGTCCCGCACGGTGGAGCCCGGCAGGTAGATGGTGTCGCCCTGATCCATCGCCTCGGTCTCCGTGCTGGTGGTGTCGAACAGCAGTGGGGAGCCGACGCCGAACTCGGAACAGATCGTGGTGTTGTAGTCGAGCAGACCAGAACGGCCGAGGCTGATGTCGGTCCAATCGCCGAGGTGGCCGGTGCGCGGTGGAGTGTGATCCCCCGCGGAACGGATGAGGGAGACCAGGTCCGCGAGCACGATGTCGCACTTGCCGAGATGGGCCCAGTCGAGTGTCCGCCTGCCCGACTCCAGGCCGGCGATCGCCGACCGCAGTTCGGCGCCGCCCGCTCCGTCTCCGATCGCCTCGGCGATCGCGCGGCCCAGGCCGATGTCGTTGTGCGGGGTCATGCGGACAGCTCCGTTCCGACGGGGTGGTTCAGAAGGTTGAGCAGGTGAGGCAGCGAGCCGCCGGCGAGCAGGACCGTCCACTCGCCCTGGGAGTGCACGTCGGCCCGCGCGGTCAGGGTGGGGCCGCCACCGGCGTGCACCTCGGCGGCACCCGTCTCGCGCAGTCGGTCGAGTCCGTGCAGGGCGAACTCCTCATGGCCGGTCAGGCCGAGTTCGGCCCAGGAACGGCCGTCGGGAAGCAGCAGCGGCAGGATGCCCATGGCACACAGGTTGACCCGGTGTATGCGCTCGAAGCTCTGGGCGAGGACCGCGCGTACGCCGAGCAGCCATGGGCCCTTCGCCGCCCAGTCGCGGGAGGAGCCGGTTCCGTAGGTGCGTCCGGCGAGCACGAGGAGCGGGGTGCCGTTCTCGCGGTAGCGTCGTGCCGCCTCGTGGATCGGTACGCGTTCGCCGGAGGGGAGGTGGAGCGTCTCACCTCGGCCATCGCCCTCGGCCAGCAAGTGGTTGCGCAGCCGCGGATTGGCGAAGGCGCCGCGGGCCATGACTTCGTGGTTGCCGCGGCGGGACCCGTACGAATCGAGTTCTTCGACGCCCCGCTCGCGGAGCCACCGGCCTGCGGGCGATCCAGGCGGTATCGGGCTGACCGGCGAGATATGGTCGGTGCTGACGTCGTCGCCGAGGGCGACGAGCACGCGCGCGCCGTCGAGATCGGTGAGCGGACGTCCGTCCAGGTAGGGCGGCGGCCTGAGGTAGGTCGACCGCGCGTTCCACGGGTACCGCTCCCCCGCGGGCGTTTCGATCCTCTGCCAGTCCTCCGTGGCCTCGATCGGCGCCGTGAAGATCTCCGGGCTGATGTGGGCCGATGCGAAGGCCGCGATCTCCTCGTCGCTCGGCCAGATCTCGTGCAGCAGGACCGGCTGACCGTGGCTTCCCGTGCCGAGCGGATCAACCTCGAGATCGCCGCGCGCGTTACCGGCCAAGGCCAGCGCGACGACGAGCGCGGGCGAGGCGAGGTAGCCGGCCCGCACTTGCGGATGCACGCGGTTGGCGAAGTTGCGGTTGCCGCTGAGCACCGCGCACACCTCGAGTCCCGCTTCGTCGATGTCCGCGGCGATGTCCGGCGCGAGCTTGCCGCTGCCGCCGTTGCAGGTCATGCAGCCGTAGCCGGCCACATGGAAACCGAGCGCTTCGAGGTCGGTGAGCAGCCCGGCCGCCTCCAGATACGCCGTGACCGCCCGTGAGCCCGGCGACAGGCTGGTCTTGACGTGTCCTGGCACGCGCAAGCCTCGTTCGACCGCGTTGCGCGCGAGCAGTCCGGCCGCCAGCATCGAGCGCGGGTTCGACGTGTTCGTACACGAAGTGAGGGCGGCGATGACCACGTCGCCGTCCCGCAGCCCGTTCGCACCCCGGCGTATCGTCTGTCGCAGCCGGCTGAAGGACTTCGGCAGCTCGCCGAGGGCGATGCGCTCGTCCGGGCGGTTCGGCCCGGCGAGGCAGGGCCGAACCTCGGAGAGGTCGAATTCGATGACTCGGCGGAAGACAGGCTCCGTCGTACGCAGCAGCCGCTGGTGGGCGCAGTAGTCGGCCACCCGTTGGATCGCCTCGTCGCTGCGCCCGGTCGCGCGCAGGTATTCCAGTGTGCTCCCGTCGACCGGGAAGTACGCGGCGGTCGCACCGTACTCGGGGGCCATGTTCGCGATCGTGCACCGGTCCGGAGCGGTCAGGGTGTCGAGCGCCGGTCCGCTGAACTCGGCGATTGCGCCGCCCACGTCGCTCGCTCGAAGCCGCTGGGTCAGGGTGAGCGCGATGTCCGCCGCCGAGACCCCGGCGCGCACGCGGCCGCCCAGCCGGACCCCGACGATGCGCGGCACCCTCATCGTCTGCGGCAGCCCCATGATCACGGATTCGGCCTCGAGGCCGCCCACGCCCCATCCCAGGATGCCGAGGCCGTTGGCCATCGTGGTGTGGCTGTCGGTGCCCACCAGAGTGTCGGGGAACGCGACACCGTCCGGGCCGACACTGACCACGGTGGCCAGCTGCTCCAGGTTGACCTGGTGGACGATGCCCCTGCCGGGCGGCACGACCTCCAGCCCTTGGAATGCCTGAGACGCCCACTTCAGGAACCCGTAGCGCTCCGCCCCGCGCCGGACTGCCGCCGCCTCGTTGAGCAGCGCGGCGTCCGGCCGCCCGGTGACGTCGGCGCGGACGGAGTGGTCGACGACGACGTGCACCGGGACGGCGAAGTCGACCCGGCTGGGCGGCGTGACCCGGTCGCGCAGCGCTGCGACGTCGACCAGCAGCGGCACCGCCGTGTAGTCCTGCATCAGCACGCGCGCCGGCCGGAAGGCCATCTCGGCCTCGGCGTCCTCGCCGCGGGCCCAGGCCCGGCCGAGGGCGGCCGCCGTGCCGGGCTCCGCGTGCCGCAGCAGCGACTCCATCAGGATTTTGCCGCTGTAGGGCACGGCGTCGAGGTCGAAGCCCTCCGCCTCGGCGAATCCGGGCAGTGAGTAGAGCTCTGTCGGACGGCCGGCGAGAGGGATCCTGGTGATCACGAGACCGCCTTCGGGTACGGCAGCCCGTGCGGGCCGGTGTACTCGAGCAGGGGCCTGATGAGCACGTTGTTCTCATGCTGTTCCAGGGCTTGGGCGACCCAGCCGGCGGTGCGGCCGGCGACGAACATCGGCACCGCCAGATCCTTCGGCAGACCGATCAGCCGGTAGGCCAGCCCCGCGTACAGGTCGACGTTCGGCGCCACGCCGAGCCGTGTGTAGTGACTCATCTCCGCGGAGATCGCGTCGGCCACGCGCAGTCCGAGGAAGTCCTCGTGTTCCCGGCTGAGTTCCTCGACGCTTGCCCGCAGATGGCGCACCCGCGGGTCCTCGGTACGGTAGACGCGGTGGCCGAAGCCCATGACGGGCTGGTTGAGCGCACGCAGTCGGCGCACGTGTTCCGCGGCGTGCTCGGGCCTCCCGACCGCATCGATCTGGTCCAGGACGCGCTCCGCGGCACCACCGTGGACCGAGCCGGAGAACGCGGCGATCGCGGAGGTGATGGCGGCGGTCATGCCGGCCCGGCAACTGACGGCGATCCGCGCGGAGAAGGCGGAGGCGTTGGCGCTGTGATCGGCGTGCACGATCAGGCTGCGGTTGATGAACTCCACCGTCGCGGGGCTGGGGCTTTCGCCGAGCAGCATGGTGAGGAACGCCTCGGCGTGCGAGCCGCCCTCCGGTGGTTCGACCGCGTCCCGGCCGCTGCGCACTGCATGGTGCGCCGCGATCAGCGTCGGCACCTGGGCCAGGAGCCTGGTTCCGGTGTTCCGGGCGGCCTCGAAGGACTCGTCCTGGTCCGATGGCTCCGACTCGAAGGCGCCCAGTGCCGAGACGCAGGTGCGCAGCGCGTCGACGGGCTTGGCGTCACGCAGCGCGTAGACGAGTTCGAGGACACGGTCGGGCAGCCTGCGCTGCGATGCGAGTTCCTTCTCGAAGGCGCGCAGGTTCTCGTGGTCGGGCAGCCGCCCGTGGATCAGCAGATGTGCGACCTCTTCGAAGCGGGAGCGGGCCGCCAAATCGTGGATGGAGTATCCGCGGTATTCGAGCACTCCCTCGGCGCCGCCGATGTAGGTGACAGCGCTGCGGTCGAACACGATCCCCTCAAGGCCCCGGTGCACCGTGACCGGCACGGGTGCGGGTTCCGGCTGCGGCGGCCGTGGCTGCGGAGTCTGAGCGGATCCGGACACCGCTGCGGCGTGGCGACGCAGCGCGGCGACGCTGCGCAGTTCGAGCATCGTCTCGTCTGTCACGTCCCAGCCGAACTCGTTCTCCAGCGCCACCATGAGCGTGACGTGACCGAGCGAATCCCATTGCCGGACGGACTGGTATCCGAGTTCGTCGTCGACGTCCTCGACGGGGATGTTCAGGACGCGTGCGATGACTTCATCGAGCGTGGACAACACGGCATCCTTCGCTTGGGGAGATCAGGGACCGGCGCAGGGCGTTGCGGTCGATCTTGCCGCTGCTGTTGCGGGGCATGTCTTCGAGCGCATGGACGGACCGGGGAATCATGTACGCCGGCAGCCTTCCGCTGACCGACGCGAGCAGCTCCTGGGTGCGGCCGCCGGAGACGAAGGCGACGATCTCCTCCCGCTCCGGGTGCACGAGGCAGACGGCCTCCACGCTGCCCGCGCTGCGCAGCGCGGCCTCGACCTCACCGAGCTCGATCCGGTAGCCGCCCACTTTCACCTGCTGGTCGTTGCGGCCGAGGAAGACCAGGTCGGCATCGGGACCGTCGGTGGCGCGGACAGCCCGGACCATGTCACCGGTCCGGTAGTAGGTCAGGCCGTCCCGTTCGAGGCAGCGCTCGGCGGTCAGCTCCGGCGCCCGCCAGTATCCGGCGAAGCGCTGCGGGCCGGCCAGGCACAGCTCGCCGGACTCGCCGGCGGCGACCGACTCCAGCCGCTCGTCGACGATGAGCGGGATCATGCCGGGGTACGGTCGGCCGATCGGCACGAGGTCGTTGTGACACTCCTGCGGGCTGGTCGCGGGATCCCACCGGTACGCGCTGCAGGCGATGGTCAGCTCGGTCGGTCCGTAGAGGTTCTCCACGATCGAGCCCGGCGCCGCGGCCTGCCATGCCTCTGCGATGCGCTGTGGCAGCGCCTCCCCGCAGAACAGGCTCCAGCGCAGCGTCGGCATCCGGCCCGGCCGCAGCGACCCGCGCTTCAGGAGCACCGCCGCCGCCGACGGGACACTGAACCAGACCGTCACCCTGTTGCGCCCGAGGAAGTCGTAGGGCGAGAGCAGCTCGATCGGCTCGATCGCGCACACCCGCGCACCGTTGTCCCAGGCCATGAAGAGGTCGAAGACGGACAGGTCGAAGGTCTGGTCGAAGGTCTGGGTGAGCCGGTCCGAAGCGGTCAGGCGGTAGCGATCCTGGTTTACGTCCAAGAACGCGCGCACGTTGCCGTGCGAGATCGGCACGCCCTTGGGTACTCCGGTGCTGCCCGAGGTGAACAGCAGGTACGCCATGTCGCACGGATCAGTCCGAGGGAGCTCGTCAGTCGGCGCGAAACGCTCCAGATCGGGACGCAGCAGAACCGGCCGAGCGCTGTGCTCCGGCAGGCTCAGCGTCTCGGTGCCGGGTAACAGGACAGCGGGATGGCGTGTGAGACCGTCGAGCAGCCCGGGCAGCGCGGCCGCGTCCGCCGCGTCCACGATCAAGGCGTCGACCTGTGCCCGCTCCAGCATGGCCCGGTTGCGAGCGAGCGGGAAACGCGGATTGAGCGGCACGAACGCGGCGCCGGCCAAGAGCGCGGCGAGTACAGCCGTGTACGAGGTGGGGCTGCGGTAGCCGAGCACGGCCACGCGGGACGGCCGGCCGCCTTCCGCTTCCCGCAGCGCGCCAGCCCATCGGCGCGCGGTCTCGCCGACTTCGGCGTAGGTGTATTCCCGGCCACCGACGCTCAGGGCTATGAAGTCCGGATGGGTCGCCTCGTGGTTCAGAAAGCCGGAATGCAGAGAGCGCGGGTGGTGAACCGCAGGTGGCGTCGCCACATGTCGCCCCTTTCCGTGGGCATGAAGTAGCGCGGTGTCCATTCACGGGGCGATGGGCCTGCTGTCCAGGCCGGCCGGGTGAACCGGAGCGAAATAGTCCGGCACATCGCCTTGGCTGTCTCGGGAATGTCGAACGCCCCTGAATCAGGTCGAAGCCATACAACACTTCCACAGTCGCAGCCCACAAGAGGTAGATGCCCGGCATACCCCGGCCACGCGGGGTGGGCCCCTCCCCCGTCGGGGCCCACCCCGCTCCCGGCATCGCACCGGACGGGCCACGCCGCCACCATCGTCACCAGCTACGACGAGGTCGGCGGCCGTACCCTCGCACTGGTCGAAGGAACAGCTGGCCGTGGCTCCGCGGCCCAACAGGCAACGCAACGGCCGGAGGGGAGGTCCAGGCGAGGCGAAACGGCGCGAGTAGGCCGTACAGCGGCTCTCACAGGCCTCATGCACGGCTCGACGACCGACCACGCCCGAGGAACGACGCCTAAAGATCCCTGTGCCTGCGTCCGTCGCACAAGGTCCAGTCGCCGGACTGCGACTTGGGAATGTTGCAAGTGACATGGCGTGCGGCGCCGGTGACCGCGTTCACGCCGGTGATGAAGACATCGCCTTTGAACCAGTACCCGGCCACGCCGTACCAGCCGCTGCCGGGCGTGCTGAACCAGGGGGTGCAGGCGTATGTGTGGTTCTGGTTGTAGCCGCAGACCCGGGCCTTGTCCGAGTGCCAGGTGGAAACGGCGACCTGCTGGCCGTTGGTGCCGGCCTGGGCGGGAGTGGCCATGACGGCTCCGCCGAGGCCTACCGCTGTCGCAACGGCAGCGGCTGCAAGGTGCCTACGTACGTTCATGGTTGGGTCTCCTGCTCTTTACGGTGGTGGATGCGACCCCGACCTGCCATGGGATGGGGAGTGCCGGCGCCCCCATGACGCTGTGCGGCACCGACCACGCACCAGGTTTCCGGGCCGGGGTGTTGTTGCGCACCCTCGATCCATGGCGTGAAACAAAGAATCCGAGCCACTTGGGCACGGGGCGATTGACCGAAAGCAGCAGTTCACAGCGATTGTGATGGCCTGATGCGCGCGCTAGGTCGAGGCCCGCGCCGTTGCGCCGATGGGGAGACGAGGCGGGATGGGTCGTCGTGGACGCCAGCTGGACCCGGCGGCGGGTACGGTGCAGTCATTCGCTTTCGAGTTGCGCGAGTTACGCGAGTTACGCGAGGAAGCCGGCGGTCTGACCTACCGGGCCATGGCTGAGCGTGCGGGCTATTCGGTGGCGACGCTGTCACGGGCGGCGTCGGGAGAGCGGCTGCCGTCCCTGGCGGTGGTACTGGCCAATGCGCGAGCGTGCGGCGCGGATGCCTCGGAGTGGGAACGACGCTGGCTTGCTGCGGCCCGCGTGTGGCCGCCGAGCCGCAGAACGGGGACGATGCACAGACGTCCTACCGCGGGCTGGCTCGCTTCGAACCCGACGACGCGGAGGTGCGACGAGCGGGGAGTTCTGGAAGCAGCCATGCATGCCCTTCCGCCGAAGGCGGCGCGTGAACTGCGGCGTCTGGTGGAACCGCTCGACGACCTCTACATCGCCAAAACCTGGCCCGACCCCTTCGCCTCGCCCGACGACGGATGGCGGGGAAGACGCTGTTGGGGATAGACCTCCGACGGTCGCTGCCTCACACTGCTGCCTGCTCAGCGGAGACGTTGAACGGCAAGAGTAGAGTCTGTTTATCAACCTGCCTGCCATAGCCGGGAGTTGAGAGATCGGTGACCGCAGTAGTTTGATTCGCTCAGGGCGCGGGCGGGACGGCGCGGGTGAGAGGTCCCAAATCTGCGTAGAGGGCGGCGTGGACCGCGGCCGCGAGTTCCCGGGCCCGGTCTTCGCTCCGAACGCCGTACATCATGAAGTAGATCGGTCCGGCGCAGGCGCCCAGGTCGACGTTACGTTTTTGGACCAGAGAAGTGATCGCGTCCCGGATTGCCTCGTTCACGGCTTCGTCGACGATGTGGCCGGGGCCGGCGGTGAGCGTGTCAGCCCCGACGGTCCAGCGCTGACGCTTTTCGGATTCTAGGAGCGACGAATACCGCCTGCTGCGCCACCGGTCACGGTCCGGGGCGGCGGACGACGGGCGGTGGCCGCTACGCCGTGGTGTGGCGGCGCCCGCGGACGACGTACACACCGAGCGCGGTGAGGACCAGCAGGCCACCGGACGCGCCGAGCAAGCCGGTGCCGGAGCCCGTCGTGACGCCGCGGTTGGCGACCGGACGGCCACTGACGATCAGCTGGCCGGTCCTCTTCACCCGGCCGTGGTGCGCGACCACGGTGACCAGGTACGTGCCGGGCGTGAGACCGGTGCGAACGGTGGCCATGGCGTAGTAGCGCGGGTCGTCGCCGTCCGCGGCCTTGGTGTCGTCGCGCCTGAGGTTGACCGGTTGGACGAACGCCGGGGAGGTGGCGGAGAGCCGGTTCTCCTCGCCGGGGTCCGGGTACGTGTCCTTCCACAGCACGTAGACCTTTCCTCCGGCGCGGACCCGGTAGCCGTGCTCGCGGGCGGTGTCGGGGTCGAACGTCGGAGAGAAGACCGGACCACGGGCCTTGCCCAGGTAGTCGCTGTCACCCGGCCGGGCCGCCCGTACCTTGAGGGACTTCTCAGCGACGCGGCGGCCATCCGGTCCGTACAGGTCGAAGGCGTACGTACCGTCCTTCACGTCCGGGCGGAGGCACGGCCGGCCGGTGAACAGGCGGGGGGTGTAGTGGTCGTACTGGTTGTCGTGGACGAGCCGGACCGGATCGGCCAGTGCGGTGGAACGCACGGTGAAGCCGGTACCGGTCTCTCCCGGGTACAGGTCGTCGAACTCCGTGTCGATCTGCTCCCCCGGCCGGGCGGCTGTGCCGTTGACAGCCCGCACCTCGAACGACGGACGCTGAGACGGCAGGACCCGTATCTTGTTCTGGGCCACAGCACGGTCACCGATCTTCGCGACGAGCGGATACACGCCCGGCTTGTCGGACATGGCCAGCGTGGCCACCGCGCCGAAGCGGCCATCGCCGTCTGACCACTTCAAGGCGACCGGGCCGGAGAACGCCGACGAGACGGCGGTCACGGCCTTCGATCCTCGCGGCACCCCCTCCAGAGACAGGTCCACGAGTTGCCCGGGGCGGGCCCAGTCGCTGCCGAACGTCTGCACGTCGAGCTGCGGACCGGAGGCGGCGAACGCGGTCCCCGTCGAGACACAGCCACTCAGCAGAATCCCCGACACCAGCGAGGCCACCCGCTTGGACCATCCCATCGCGCTCCCCTACTCGTCGTGACGGCTCCGGCTTCTGGCCGGGGGCCGGCGCACATGTAGACGGCGAAACGGGACAGTTGGTTGTCCCCCGGACACAGCAAGCGCACAGTCCGTGGCCCGCCGCTCAGTGAGGCGGCGGGCCACGACCAATACGGCGAACCGAGCGGTCAGTCCACCAGGTTGACCACGCTTGCCGAGGTGGCGCCGATCTCCTCGGCGATCTCGGCCAGCACCGACTGTGGAATGGACTCGTCCACGGTCAGCGCGACCAACGCGTCTCAGCCCTCGGTGGTACGGGCCACCTGCATGCCGGCGATGTTGATGTCGGCGTCAACGAGGATCCGGCCGATGATGCCGGAAGCCTCCGCGCCGGCATCTCACCCCGCTGGCCGCTCGCTGCGCCGCCAGCGCGGACGGCGCAGACGGCGCGGGCATTGTGCGCACCTGTCTGGCCGCTCTGCCGCCCTGGACGGAGGATTCTTTCCCTGGTGTTCTGGGCAATGTCGTCTCCGGCCGGATCGCCAATCGACTGGATCCGAGAACGGCCAACCACACGATGGACGCGGCGTGCGCCAGTTCACTCGCGGCCGTACGCGCGGCGGTCGACGAACTTGTCAGGGGGCGCGCCGACCTGATGCTGTCAGTCGATGCCTTCGATGATGCGGAAGTCGCGCTCGAAGCCGTCAGGGAGGGCCACCAGCGCCTTCTGGTATGCCTCGCTCTCATATGCCGCGACGGCCTGTTCAAAGCTGTCGAACTCGATCAGAACGACGCGTTGCGTGATTCCGGCCTCGTGGGCGACGACTCGACCGTCACGGGACAGTGTCCGCCCGCCCGCAGCCCGGACAGCCGGACCCGCCAGCTTGTTGTAGGCAGTCAGCCTCTCAGGGTCGGAAATGGCGGGGTAGACACTGACCCAGTAGCCCTTAGCCATGGAAACCTCCTGTGTTCGGCCGGACACGTCCGACTTCTCATTGGCACTCAGATCGATCGATCCCGGCGACGGGTACTGCGGTCAGTTGGAATCGTCATATGCGCAGGTTAGAGCTTGATGTGCGGTCGAGGGAAAGACCGGTACGGGATAGACTCAGAACGGATCATTATCAATCGGCAGGGAGGGCACGTGGCGCCGGATACGGTGAGCCTGCGGTACTTCCTGGTGCTGGCGCAGGAGTTGAACTTCACCCGCGCGGCCGCACGGATCGGTATCGCACAGCCCGCACTCAGCGCCCGGATGCGCCGACTGGAGGCGGAACTCGGCACGGCCCTGCTGGTCCGCAACACCCGTAGCGTCGTATTGACCACGGCCGGTGCGGCTTTGGCGGAGTCCGCGCCGCCCGCGCTGGCGGCGCTGGACCGAGCATGGGACACCGCCCGGAGCGCGGCGGCCGGTGAACTGGGCACGCTGCGCATCGGATACAGCCTCAGCGCCGGTGCCGAGACGGCACCGGCCCTGGTGGACAGGCTGATTCGCGGCAACAGCGGACTCGAGGTCGGCGCGGTCCCGATGGCGACACCGGAGATCTCCCCCGCGGTCGCCGACGGCCGCATCGATGCCGGGATCACCCGCGGTGAACAGCCGGGCCGTGGCGTGCGCCGGTTCCTGCTGCGGCGTCAGCGCGTCGGGGTCCAGCTGGCGCAGCACCATCCGCTGGCCGAACACCCGGAGATCGAGATCGCCGACGCGGCCGCGTATCCGCTGCGACTCCCGGACCGTGCGGCCAACCCCGTGATCCACGATCAGCTGTCCGCACTGTTCCAAGACACCCGACCACACCCCCGATTCCACACGCCCGCAGTCTCTTTCGACATGTCTCAGCGCGACCTGCGCGACGGGATCACCCTCGCCCCGGCCGGAGAAGCCGCGGTCACGGCCCAACCGGCCGGTCTCACCTGGCGACCGCTGCGGGGCGCGCCCAGCCTGACGATCCACCTGGTCCTCCCACGCGAGCAGTCGCCGCTACACCGCCGCGTCCGTGCCGTCGCCAAAGCCCTGGCGCACGAGCTGCACTGGCTGCCGGACTGACGCGCAAGAGGTCAAGCGAGACGGACGCCTGCGGTGGCTGGGCCGAAGACCTTGCGCCCGGCGGACTTCGCGGTGATGACGATGGCGGTCTTGCTGAATGTCCGACACGACCTCGCTACGCCGGCGGATCAGCATCCGATGACGGTCCCGGGACGAGCCGGTCCGAGTCGTACACCGCGGCGACGTCCTCGCCCAGCCCGAGATCTCGGCGGATACCGTGCCTTCGCCGACGCGGAACCGACAAGCACGGGCAACCGGCGGGACGCCCGCCGTCAACGGCGTCCCTGACGTCGGTCTTCGACCGCTCCGGCCGGATGACGGAGATGCCCGGCCACGGCACCGGCACCGGCACCGGCTCCTCCACAGGGACCAGCCCTGACGGCAACGGCAGCACCCAGGGGAGCAACAACGACCGGTGAGTGAGTGACCCGCGTCGCTGATCAGCGAGCTGCACGACCGGGGCATCCCGGTCGTGCAGTTCGACTCGGGGGACTTCCCCGCCTCACTGTCGGTGGAGGCAGAGATCACCCAGGACGGCATCCGAGGGCGCCTCGACACTCTCTCGCGTACTGCCGTCATCGACCACGTCCGCGCGCTGTACTACCGGCGCCCGACCGGCTTCGCCTTCCCGCACCTCGACGAGCAGGACGAACGGTTCGCCATCACCCAGGCCCGAGACGGTCTCGGGGTCGTGATCGCATCGCTTCCGAACTGCCTGTACGTGAACCACCCGCACTTCATCGGCGACGCCGAATTCAAGCCGTCCGGCCTCGCCGCCGCGGTCAACGCCGGCCTCCGGGTGCCGCGCACGCTCATCACGTCGAACTCCGACGCCGCCCGAGCCTTCATCCGTAGCCCCCGATGCGACTTACCCGCACGTTCGACATTGGGCTCGCCGCAGGTGGCGCGCTCCTTGGAGGCAGGGACTCGTCTGACGGAGCCCCTGCCCCTGAAGGAGCTACAGGACCAAACGCTCAGTACCGCAGGGCGGTGGTCATCGCTGCCATTGCTGGCTGGTTCCGCCGTGGCACGGCCACAGGATGACAGGTTCGCCGACGTTGTAGGTCTTGATGTCGAGGCAGAAGCCGTTGCCAGCGTTCCGGATGGTGCCGTCGGAGAGTGACCGCCATTGCTGGCTGGTGCCGCCGTGGCACGGCCACAGGATCACGGGCTCGCCGACGTTGTAGGTCTTGATGTCGAGGCAGAAGCCGTTGCCGGCATTCCGGATGGTGCCGTCGGAGAGTGACCGCCATTGCTGGCTGGTGCCGCCGTGGCACGGCCACAGGATCACGGGCTCGCCGACGTTGTAGGTCTCGATGTCGAGGCAGAAGCCGTTGCCGGCATTCCGGATGGCGCTGTCGGCCCTGGTGGAGGGGCTAGCGGCACTGCCTTCCCCCGAGAGCCCGATGGACGTCATTCCGGTCAGTGCCGCGAGCACGGTAATCAGCCGGAGTTTCTTCACGGATCGCATGCGATGCCTCAATCCTTGGATTCGTGTTTCTGAGTGATTGCAGCGTTCCTGCTCCTCTGGATGTGCGTCCACGCCAGAGAGCACGCACAGGAACGATCACTGGCCGCAGTTGTTCAGAAGGCGTCCGTCAGCAGGCCATGGGCGTACCGGAGTTGGCGGCACGAGGGACGTGAACTTGTGATCACGGAGTGGTCTACGCTCTGTGCTCACCGGGAGAGTTCGTTTCCGTCGCGCCTGCATCCACCCGCACTGACATGCTGGGACACGACCGAGCCGAGACGACGTCCCGGCGCCCTAGCCTGCGGGGCCAGCCGCTTGACGGCCCGTCAGGCCGGGGGCGGCAGCTTCCAGACCTGCCAGGCCACAGCCGCGCAGTTGCGCAGGTTGATGCCCGCGTGCTCGCTCGGGTCCCCGTTGTTCTGGATGGCGAGGCACTGCCCGTTGACTTGGGTGATCAGGTGCTCGTCGGCGTAGTCCCACCGCTGGTTCGCCTGGCCATGGCAGTCGCCCACCGCCTGGGCCGGCGCGTTGGGCTCACCGTTGCGCACATCGAGACAGTGCAGCTCGGCGCGGTTGCGCAGGGTCCTGCCCTGCCAGAACCAGAGTTGATTGCCGGCGCCCCGGCAGTTCTGCACCTCTACGTTGTCCCCGTTGGTGGCCAGACACTTGCCGTGCAGGCCACTTCGGATCTCGAAGTCACCCGCCGCCCCGGCGGGCGACGCGGTCATCCCCGATACCGCACCCGCCAGCCCCAACGCCAGGGCCGCCACCGTGAGCCTACGTCGCATCACCGACTCCTTTCTGTCCGTCCGGTTTCCCGCGGTGCCGCCGTTCGGCGCCTGTCACCGCGGATCGGTTACGCACCGAGCATCTCCGATCCACATAGAGTGAGGAATCCCTGGATCCAGGGGGTTGACCGCGGGCATACTCAATGCATGACAGAGCAGTTGGAGACGGTCCGCCGGTCGGTTCCGGGGGCAGCAGGAGAGGCCTCCACAGTGAACGAGCTGGGCCACGAGGTCTCCCGCCAGATCGGGCGGCTCGTCCCGCACGACGGCTATATGCTCTCCGGCCACGATCCGTCCTCGTCCATGGGCTGCTTCCTGGCCCGCGAGCACGCCTACGACCGGCAGTGGCTGCCCCGGCTGTTGGACGACGAGTTCCACGGCCGCGATCTGCATCCCTTCTCTCAGCTGGCCAGCGGCCCGTCCCAGGTCGGTGTACTGGGCGACGGCACACCGCAGGAGCAGCGCAGTGCCCGGCTGCACGACATCATGACGACACAGGGCTTCGGCAGCGAACTACGCGTAGCGGTGGTGCTGGACGGCACCATGTGGGGGACGATGATCCTGCTGCGCGAACGCGGCCGTGCTCCGTTCTCGCCTGCCGATGCCGTGCACGCCCAGCTCCTGGTGGCTCCGCTGGTCGACGCCGTCAAGCGTTTCGTACGGCGGCTGCCGATGCATCCGCTGCGCGGGGCACCGGCGCCGGGCCTGGTCATCTTCGGCGCCAACAACGACATCAAGGCCGCGACGGCGACGGGCCGCGACTGGCTGCGCGCCTGTACCCCCAACCTCCACATCACCGAGGCCGAACTGTCCGTGGTGGTGTGGGGCACCACCTACTCCGCCCGCCTCGGCATGGACCCCGCTCAGACACTCATCCCGACGCCCGCCGGCTGGATCGCGGTACACGGGCAACTGCTGGCCGGCGGGGCGTCCGGAGAGGTCGCCATCACCGTGCAGCCCGCCCCCGCCGATCTGCTGCTGCCCGCCGTGGCCACCTGGTACGGCATCACCCGCAGGGAGCGCGGCGTACTGGAACTTGCGCTCGAAGGGCTGCCCGCCAAACAGATCGCGCGCCGCCTGCACCTGTCGCCCCACACGGTCAACGA
The DNA here is from genome assembly GCF_040297165.1 of Streptomyces sp. NPDC001851. NCBI lineage: Bacteria > Bacillati > Actinomycetota > Actinomycetes > Kitasatosporales > Streptomycetaceae > Streptomyces > Streptomyces sp. NPDC001851. The sequence goes on from NZ_JBEOYR010000021.1 coordinate 68,709, forward strand.
CCACTTCAAGGCCATCTACCGCAAGACCGGAGTAACGGGCCGCGAAGAGCTGATCTCGATGCTGTGCCGCTGATGCGCGTACGGGCCGATCACCCGGCCACCTCGGGCAGCGCGGGCTGCACTCCCCGAACCGGCCACGCCCGTACGGCGCAGCCACTGGCACGCCTCCGCATTGCGCAACTCGTTCGATCACACCTGCGCCCAGCTCCTACTCCGGGACAACCAGGCCGAACTCGCGCAGTCGAGGCAAGCAGGCAGCCAGGCAGGCCGCCACGGACACGGCGTCCGTGCGCACCAGGACGTCTTCGTGGAACGGAGCCCCGCTCGCCACGAACGTCCACGGCTTGACGCCCTCGCGCATGCGCTCGGCATCAGCCTTGAACAGCACCGTGACACCCTGCTCGGCCAGCGCCTCCATGACCTGCACCACGTCCACCGAAGCCCCCTCGCACCCGTAATCGAACAGCCAGCAAAGCTACCCGCAGATGCCGGTCAGCTGCGACGGTGCTCTGGGCGAGAACGCCGGCTGACAGCGTCGCCGTGACGGCTTCCGCCTCTCGAAGGGCCGGACGCCGGCTTCTCAGGGCCCGGGATGCGAGGTCGCGGCCCTCAGCTTCCAGCCGCTGCCGCTGCGAGCCTCATGCAGGGGCGGGAACCGGTGCCCCTTCACGTCGGTGCTGTACTCGTGGCTCTGGCCGCAGGCACCTTCGTAGATCCCGGACTGCAGAACGATCTCGCCGGGATGGGAACCTTCTCGCCACTCTCCTCATGAGGCCAGTGTCTGCAGCCGGTCTCTGCGCGAGTCCTTCCCGCGCGTCGAACCGCGACCGAAGGCAGCGAACGGCGGCGAGCCGCGGTGGAAGGCATCGAAGGTGAACCGGAGCCTGCCCGAGCCGATGCAGGCCGTTGCCGTGGCCAGGCCTGCTCTGCCCACCGGGTGGGCAGCGGAGCCGAAGCGGGACGGTTCTCCGGACACCCGGAGCTGTCTCATCGAGTGGCTGTCGAGTCGGGCATTGCGCCTCACGGAAATGAGGGTGAAGGAAAAGCCTTCGACCAGCGTCGTTCCGGTCCGGCAGGCTCCGGGCCATGACCACACCGTCCTTCATCCCCGGGCTGGAACTCTCCCGCCGCTTCTACCTGGAGGCCGTCCGGCCCCTCCTGGACGAGGCCACCCCCGGCATCCTTCACTCGGCGGCCCGTCTCGGTGGCGGCTCGGAGGTCTTGGGCTTCGACACCGCCCGCTCCGCCGACCACGAGTGGGGACCCCGGCTCCAGCTTCTTCTGCGCCCGGAAGACGTCACTTGCCACGGGACGGCGATCAAAGACCTGCTCTCCGCACGTCTGGCGAAGACCTTCTACGGCTACCCCACGCACTTCGCCCCCACAGCCGAGGCGGGAATCCGCGTCATGCAGGCGACCGACGGGCCGGTGCACCACCGCGTCGACATCACCGACCCGGCCACCTGGTTCACCGCGCAGCTGGGCTTCGACCCCGGCCAGGACGTCACCCTGGCGGACTGGCTGGCCACCCCCACGCAGCGGCTCGCCGAAGTCACCGCCGGCGCCGTCTTCCATGACGGCCTCGGCCGGCTCACTCCGGCTCGCGCGCATCTCGCCTGGTATCCCCACGATCTCTGGCTCCACGTGCTTGCTTGCCAGTGGCAGCGCATCTCCCAGGAGGAGGCCTTCGTCGGCCGGTGCGGCGAAGTCGGCGACGAGCTCGGCTCCGCCGTCGTCACCGCGCGCCTGGTTCGCGATCTGATGCGGCTCTGCCTGCTCATGGACCGCCGCTACCCGCCGTACAGCAAATGGCTCGGAAGCGCCTTCGCCCGCACCCCGCAGGCAGCCGTCCTCACGCCCGTCCTGTCCGCGGCCCTCGCCGCCACCGACTGGCACACCCGCGAGCAGCACCTGTCCCGCGCTTACGAGACCGTCGCTGCTGCCCACAACCGCCTCGGCCTCACCGACCTGGTCGATCCCACCACGCGCAGCTACCACAGCAGACCATTCCAGGTCCTGCACGCCGAACGTTTCACTGCGGCGTTGAGGGCTCGCATCACCGACCCGGCCGTCCGCGCACTGCCGCTGGCCGGCAACGTCGACCAGTTCATCGACAGCACCGACGTCCTGAGCCATCCAGGACGAGCCCGAGCGGTGACCCGGGCCACCGCCCACGTCCCAGAGTCGTGACGTCGTGCCCAAGCTGCGATCCGCTCACCCCCACGCACGCACGCATGGCTCATGAGACACCTCGCAGCCTGGAGAAGGACGGCTACCGCGCCCAGCTCGCCGTGTATGAGCACGGCGAGTGCTGCCGCGCTCCCGGCAGGCCACGGACATGACCGGTCCCCCGGCCACGCACTCACCCCACCCAGAAAGCCCCGGCCCGGAGCACTGCCCGGGAGAGCCGAACAGTGGCAACGCGATCGGCACAGCCACTCATCCCACCGCATCACCGTCGAGCACGCCCTGGTTGACCACAAACGCTGGGAGCAACTGATGCGCTGGCCCCACCGACGTGATCGCCTGCCCGAGACCTATCGAGCCATCACCAGCCTCGTCTCCGACCGCACCGTCATGGCCTGAAAACGACCGCGAGTAGGGCGAACACGCCTCACCCGCTATCACGCACCACCTCGTAAGCACGTGCGCCAGCTACGCCACACCTGGGCGGGACAACATCGCCGAGGGCCTGCGTCATCACGGGCGGGACATGACCCGGCCGCCGGCCGCCCTCGGACTCACGTGATCATTCCTCACCGACCGCGAGAACGGCGGAGCCCTGGGGGGAGAGCACCAATGAGGAGAAGGCCGCGCGAGCTCGGAAGCACTCGACCGAGGTTGCGTTCTATGAGGATGACCTGTCCCGGGCGACCGCGCTGGCACGGCACGAGCAGGGAGCTACGGAAACTGCACGCCCCACACTCAGACTGGTGAGCCGGTCTTCTCCAGTAACAACTACCCCGCCATGCGGTCCGATACGATCACGAAGGGTGGCGAGCGGGAATTCATTGGGTCGCCCGATGACCGTCCCGACCGAAAGTGCGGAATTCTATGAGCCCTTTGATCGACCGGACTCGCATGGAATCGGTCTTCAGCGCCGATGATCTGGTCGCTCTGGACGACGGTGTGCTGGCTGCCATCGCGCATGAGCCGACCCGAGTCTTCCTGCGCGAGGCCGGTCTCCCGGACCAGGTGGGCTGGTTCGAGGTGGACCAGTTCCTTCTCGATGGTGACCTGCGGATCGGCGGTGAGGCGTGGCAGGCCGTCGCGGAGAAGTACCCGAACTGCTCATTCGACATGTCGGCCTGGCTGACGCTCGGAGGGATCGCCCTCGACGACGTCATCGTCGATACCGCCACAGGCATTGTGTACTGCATCCCGGAGGAGGGTGCTCCGCACCTGCTCAACAGCAGCATCGACGCCCTGGCGTATTTCCTGCACGCGCTGGAGGAGGAAAGGCCGGAGTACGACGCCGAGGCCAGCACCGACGAGGGTGTCGACCCCGAGGGCGCCGCGGACAGGCTTTTGCATCGGATGCGCCAAGCCGACCCCGTCGCCATGGAAAATCCCGAATCATCCTGGTTCGCGGTTCTGCGGCAGGTGAGCAACCTTCTACGGGACTAGCGCCGCGCGGACCTGCCCACTACCCGTTGAGGAAGAATGACATGACGAGCTCCGGCGAGCGTTTCGCCGTCCGGTTCGGCGAGACCGGGGTCCGGCGATTCCGGGGCCCGCACACCGTGCAGACCCTGCCCGAAGCCGCCGTGTTGGCGCGGATCGACGGTCTGGTTCTGCCACTTCGGGTGAATCCGTACTTCCACACCCTGCAGGAGGAGCCCGCCCGACGCTGGCAGCACAGCCAAGCCCTCCAGTGACGGCCACCTGGTGACCGCCGGGCGAGACGGCGTCCACAGCACACGGCTTGAACTCGCCGCACTATGGGCTTCACCTCAGCAGGCCGCCCAACCGGGCCGGAGAGCCGGGCTGGCTGATGGGCGTTTCAGGATGCTGCGTCCGGCCACAGGCAAGCGCGTGGCTGGTGTGAACCTCAAGGCCCTGGCCGCAGTTCCGTGGACGATGTTTATGCGGAGGCCGCCCGGCGCCACGAATCTGCTAGAGGCCGAGTAACTCCAGAGCTCCACCACGGCCCCGTGTCCGGACCGGCAGTATCGGATTCTCCCTGCAGCCACCACAGGTCGCCCAGGACGCGCTGGTGGCGTCCTTCCCATCCCAGGGTCTGTGTGGCGGCGTGGGCGGTGGGGAAGTCGCCGGCGAGCGGGGCGGCCGGGGCCAGGCGGCCGTTGCCGTCGGCGACCTGCTGGTAGCCGCGGCGTGATTCCTGGCTGTGTCCGGTGTCGCGGTAGGCCTTGGCCCGGTAGTCCAGGGCCATCTCGTCGAGTTCGGGGTGCAGGAGGCGGGTGTCGAGCACGGCGGTCAGCCGGTCCACGGTACGGGCGCGGTGTTCGTCCTGGCGGCGGGTGAGGGCGCTGAGGAGTTCGACCAGGGCGTCGGCGGCCGTGTCCAGGCGGTGTGGTCGCCGGTGTCGGGCGGGGCGAGGGGGTTCCCAGACGGAGTCGCTGATGTAGGCCCAGGCCGCGTCGGTGAGCCAGGCGAGGTCAAGGCGGTGGTCGCGGGCCAGGCGCAGGCCTTGGCGCAGGCAGGTGACTAGGCTGCATGCGGATCGGCATCAGGGGCTGGGCGAGCGCGGCGATGTCGTCCAGTTCGGCGCGGTGGCGGGGCAGCGCCCGGCGCAGTGCGTGGTGGAGCTGGAGGAAGGCCATGGCCTCCTGCTCGGTGTACGGGCGGAGCCGTTCCGCGGCGAGCGCCCACGATGCCCGGCCGGACCCGCCGGTCGGCCTCGTGGCGCAGCAGGGCCTGCCCGTCGCGGCGGATCACGGTGATGGCCGCGCTCTGCGGGTGCCGCTCGGCGACGGCGACGATATCGGCGAGCGCGCGGAAGCAGGTGTCGTGCCCGGAGCGTGTGGTGAACCGGCCGGTGCCGCCCATCTGCAGCGCCCGGGCGTAAGCAGTGCGGTAGCCAGACGGCTGTCGGCTGCGCGTACGGCCGGGACGACGAGCTCCACCGGATAGCCGTCGGCCGCGAAGGGCAGCGCGCTGTCGAGGAAATCCTCCACGCTGCCGGGGGGCATCGATCAGGACGTCGCCGTGCCAGCGGCGTACGTACTCCTCGGCCCGGGAGAACTGGGCGCGGTAGTCCAGCCGGCCAGCACGGGTACCTACAGGCGCGCCCACCACCCTGCGCAAAGGCCGCTGCCTCGCTCAGCTCACTGCGCAGCACCAAACAGCCGTCTCAACCGGCACACCACCAGCCACCCACACCCCGACGCCACCCAATCCCCCCCGACAGAACAGAACTACCGCCCAGTACAACTGAGCAACCGCAGGCCACAATCAAGATCGATAAGCACGTGCGCCAGCTACGCCACAGCTCAAGGCGCCGTGATGTCCGTGGACGGCCAGTCCAGCGCGGTCAGCTCAGGCCGCTCCTCCTGCCACCGCGAGCGCCGCCTTGGCCTCATGCAGGAATGCCAGTCAGCTGAGATAGTCCGCGCGCCCCTCGTCGTCGAGCTCGAAGGGGCCCTCAGGAATGATGCAGAATTCATTGCCCTCAGGGTCCGCCATCACCAGGAACCCGCCGTCGGCGTACTGCTCCAGCCTGCGTCCGCCAAGCGTCTCAACCCGCTGCTGCTCGGCGGCAGGGTCGGCTGAGCTGACGTCGAAGTGCATGCGGTTCTTGCCCAGCTTGGGTCCGGCGGTCTGCTGGAAGCCCAGACCAAGGTCGTTCTCTCGCCGCAGCCATACGTATGGGCCCATACGGCCCACGATCGGCCTACCGAGCAGTTCGGACCAGAACGTGGCAAGCCGCTCCGGGTCGCTGGCATCGACGATGAGGGCATTGATCCGCATAGATGAGTCCGCCATACCCTGATCCTCTCAGAGTGCGCAAGGCTGCTCGGCAGCGGACTGCAACCAGGGGAAAACGCCCCGGAGACCACGAAGGCGCACTGGAGTACTGGCAGCCCAGAGAAGGCCAGCAGTCGGACCAGCATCAAGATCTATCTTGGCACCAACCACGGCTCTATTGATCCCCGACGCCGGAGCTCGCCGCACACTCCGACACGCCGATGAGGCGTTCTCAGAACTCGACAACATTCTGGACTTGCTTGATCGACACCTGTTGCCCGAACTCGGCGGCACCAAGTTGGGGCGGCGTCGCTGGGTCTTTGAGCTTCATCTGCCTCTATGGGGCTGGTGCCGCACAAGCCGCGAGGGACGCCTCGTTGGCGAGGCGCTCGGGGTTGTCGCCGGCCGCGACCAGCAGAGTCGCAGGCTGTCCGACCCCCACACCACAGCACGGCGCGGGCCGCGGCTTCGGCATCGATGGCATCGGCTTGCCGCGGCGTCGGCGTACCGCCTTGTCCGGCTGGTTGACCTCGCTCACCTCGATGCCCTCGGCCCGCAGGTGGCGGGCCGGCGCCGTAGGAGCCGGTGCACTCCACGGCAGCTTGCCGCAGTGTGTCGAACGACGGGGCTCCAGAGGACGAGTTGGCGACAACCATTCGTCGTCGCCGGGAAGGTCCGTCCGTCCAGGGCGACGCCGAGAATGGTGACGACAGCTGCCACATGCACGTCCTTGTGCGTGTCGACGCCCAGCAGGACCTCCTCCACAGAATCGGCCGGGACGTGGCCTACGGGGCAGCGGGCTGCGTGATGCCGGCCAAGGCCGCCTGTCTCCTCATCGCCATGCGAACGGTGGCCGCCCGCCGGGCCGGGAAGGTAAGGACTGTGACGGTGCCTGCCGCGAAGGCCTCTATCGGGACACGTCTCCTTCCCGGCGGCAGCTGATACCGCTCCGGGCGGTGACCGGCAGATCAACACTCAGGGCAGGAAGCCAGTCGTAGCGGAGTTCAGGCCACCTCTCGAAGCGGCACCTGATCATCCTCACAATCGCAGCGGACCTTGCTCCGTGGGACACCGCCCAGCGTCCACGGCGCGTGGACATGACCTTCGAGAAGGCTTCCCGGCCGCAGGAGGCGAACACCCGGTGGACGGCAGCACGATGCGACGCCACGGCCGGGGCCGCCGTAGCGCCGGTCCTGCCGCGGCAGAAAGTGACGCCGTTGCCATCGCCCGGCGCAGCCTGCCCCGCTGAAGGGGACACTGACGACAGCGGACGGGCAAGACCTACGTGATGGGCAACGGCCCTCCTACGGGCGCCAGTCCGCCTCCAGGTCATGGGAGTCGGTCTTGGTGAGCTGGGTCAGTCCGGTGCCGTCGGCCCGTACCAGGTAGAGGTGCTCGGGATCCCCGTCGTCGGCACCGCCTCTGGTGAAGACCAGGCGGCTGCCGTCCGGGGACCAGGAGGGGTTCTTGTCGTTGAGGCGCGCTGCGGTGATGCGGTGCAGTCCGCTGCCGTCGGGGCGGATGACGTACAGGTGCGCGAAGCCCGAGGAGTCCACGCGGCTGAAAGCGATCCGGTCACTGTGCGACCAGTCGGGCGTCCAGTCGTGGGAGCCGGGCGCCGTGACCGCCGTCTGCGCCAGGGTGGACAACCGGATCCGCATCACCCTGCTGTGCCCGCCCGCGTCCGCACGGTTGAACGCCAGGTACTTGCCGTCCGGGGACCACGTCGGATGGAGGTCGTCCGCCGTGGTGTGGGTGAGCCGGGTGGAAGATGTGCCGTCGATGCCGGACACATAGATCTCGCGCTGGGTGCCGACCGGCTTGGCGTAGGCGATCCGCTTGCCGTCCGGCGACCACGCCGGGTCGGAGGCGCCCTTGGTACCGGGGACGGCCTTCAGCTCGCCGCCCATCGTCTTCATCGTCCAGATGCCGTCGATGGCGCCACCGGACCCGTAGCGGGCGAAGGCCACCCGCTTGCCGTCCGGCGACCAGCTGGGCATCACATCGCTGACGGTGGAGGTGTGGGTGAGTTTGACCGGCGCACCGCCGCCGGCGGAGACCGCGTAGAGGTCTTCGACCGGCGCCGCCGCGGTGTAGCGGGCGAAGACAATCGGATGGTCCCCCGCCGCACCGGCGTCTCCTGCGGCGCCCAGAGTCAGCGGCGCGGCCATGGCCAGCGCCGCGCTGGCCACCACCGCGAGACGGCGTCGCGTGGTGCCGTTTCCGCCGGCCCCGCCGATTCTTCGGAACTTCCCGGTGGTTCTTCCGTCACTGGTGTGCTGTTGCTGGCGTGTCAAGGCGTCCACCCCGATCCCTCCCCGCGGCCCGTTGTGGGTCGCTCCGGCCGGTAAACATCCCACCTGACCGGGCACTGAGGGAAGCGGGAGCCGACGACGGTACAGGGCTTGTGACATGGTGCGTACGTCGCCGTCACATGCGGCGCGGTGCGACGAGCCGTGGCGGGCGCGACAGCCGCGGCCCCTGGCCGCCGACATCGCCGCGGGACGCGTGCCACGCCACCACGACGGCGGCGAGTGCGTTCATGACAAAGACGGAGGCGATCAGCTCTCCGCTCGTACGGCCTAGGTGTGATGTACCGGGACGTTGGTGACATGCGTGCTGGGTGGAACAGGTGAGGACCTTCCGGGTTCGGTGTGGATTGCGACATCTACGCCCGACCGCAGGAGGCCCTCGTGTCCCACCGTAATGCCCCGTTAACGCCGACCGGCAGGCTGCGTCTGGCCCGGTGTGTCGTGGACGAGGGCTGGCCTTTGCGCCGGGCCGCGGAACGCTTCCAGGTCAGTCACACCACCGCCGCCCGATGGGCCGGCCGTTACCGGCAGTGGGGCGCCGAGGGCATGCACGACCGCTCCAGCCGCACCACCAGCCACGCCGCACCCCGCCCGCGATCGAGACCCAGGTAGTGCGCCTGCGCCGCGAACACCGGATCGGACCGGTCCGTCTGGCCGCTCGATGTGGCATCGCCGCCTCCACCGCGCATCGCATCCTGGGCCCGGCACCAGCTGCCCGTTCTGGCCGCGTGCGACTGGGCCACCGGCGAACCCGTGCGCCGCTACTGCCAGCCGAAGCAGCACAGCGACTCAACATTGCACCCCATCAGCTTCCACTGCATGAGATGGTCGTCGCCACGACCGGGAAGGAGCGGTGATCTCACTCGCCGCCTGTCAGTGGCGATCGTCATCATGGGAGACATGATCAACCCGAACCTGACCACCGGCAGTATCTGGCGGCTCCACCACGGCGACCAGGAGATTGCCCGGCTGACCGTGACCGGCACCGATATGCCCTGGACACACGCAAAAGTCGAGATGCTTCCTGGCTTTGAAGAGTTCCGTCCCCTCTTCGCTGAGCAAGAGCGGGCTGACGACGAGGAGGGCTGGGAGCGGGTCGACGCCTGCTACACCCAGATCCGCAGTGCGCTCACCCTGACGCTTCCCGGCGGCGGCCCGGTCGCCGAGTTCATGCTGCACGTCCACGACGACGGCACCGCCAGCTGGCGCTGGCACGACGAGCCTTTCGACTCGGTGCGCCCGTGACGACCTGGGTTCGCTGCTTCTGGGACGAGGAAGACTTGTGGTTCTACTTCGAGCTGGACGCTGATGGCTATGTGATCCGGCAAGTCGAGTTGCAGGAGCCCGGAAACAAGGCTCTGACCGCTGCCTCGCTGGCCGAGTGGCAAGAAGCCCAAAGGGACGGCCGGTCAGCTGAATACGAGGGCCTCTACGGTCTGACCGCGGAACCACCTATCTCCGAGTGGGAAGGGCACGACCCGCAGGCGTTGTCAGCCGATGAGTTCGAGATCGTTTGGTCGACCGCCCGCGAGGAGCTTCGGGGCCGTCAGCGGTGCCCCTCTTCCTGAGCGCGTCCATTACTGCCGCTTCCGACCAGGAAGCTGCCATCTTCAACGCGAAACCGGCCGTGAAGCGTCTCGCCAACCCGACAAGGTCCTGCTCACGCGGCATCGCCCTCGCCGTGATCCATGAGACGCGCCAACCGCACCGCCCACACGTCTTCACGACGCCTCGTCGCTGCCCCCAGTAAATCGCGGTTGAACCTGTCTCGGCGGCGAGCGCCTGGAGGCGGTTGTCGAGCAGGTGTTCCTCCTTGGCGAGGCGGGCCTGGGACATGGTGCCGTTGTCGAGCTCGAAGCGGCGCACCTCGCTGGTCTTGGTCGGCAACGTGAGGACGGCGTCGGTGTTGAAGCTCAGGCCGGTCTCCTTGATGGCGTGGTTGACCTCCATCTGCCAGTCGGTCAGGTGCTTCCGGCCGCCGTAGGCGAGCATCATGTCAGTCACCGCGACGGGCAGCTCATTGCCGTCGGCCAGAGCCTTCTGTCCCGCCGGGGTCAGGTTTCAGATCGGGTGCCTGCCCGCCTTGCCGTTCGTCTCCGCCAGCCCGAGCTCCGCCAGCTTCTTCATCGCCCTGCGCACGTACGACCGGCCGTCCCAATCCTCCGCCGTGATCACCTGAGCCATCTGCCGCACGGTGGCTATCCGCACGCACCCCGGCATCCGCAGCGCATCGGTCCGCACCTTCCCAGCCGTGGGAGTGGACTTCTTCCCCTTCGCTGACGTCTCGGCTTGGGACGAGCGCACGCGAAACGGCTGGTATTACTGGGGCATGCAGGAAGAGATTGCACGCTCCGCGATTGACACGTTCATCTCCGCGTTCAACGCCTCGGACGACACCTATGTGACTGCCCTGCTCTCCCAGGCTCTGACCTCAGACGTGGTCTTCTGGGGGCCGTTGGGTCGCAGTGAAGGAATCGAGGCGGTCGAGCGGTTCGTGCTGGACATCCGGCGCCACCCGGCGGGGACCGGCACGATGGTGCGCTGCTCGGCGGTGGACATGCCTGACGAGTGGGCCCGGTACCAGTGGGTCTTTACCACGCCGGATGGAGGTCCCCGCCTGGCGGGAACGGACGTCGTCCATCTGCGGCGGAGCCTCATCGACCAGGTCATCGTCTTTGCGGGGGAGATCGAACCGTCCGCCTCCTGAGTCATCCTTCTGTCGCTGTCCTTCTCCTGAACTTGCCCCCTTCGGCGCTCGGGGCGGCGGTTCGCGGTTGGTCATGCTGCGGTGTTGAGGGGGCGTCCACCCCAGCGGATGCCTTCTCGCTGCGGACTCGGGCTCGTTCCTTGCGTTGGGCGGTGAGTACGTCGGGGTGGCGGGCGTTGGTATCGCGCCGGCGCAGGTAGCGGTGCAGTGCCTGGGTTTGCGCGGGGTGGCTTCGGTGGTGGGAGTTGGCCAGGGTGAACTGCCGCAGCGGGCCGAAGTGGGCCTCGATCGGATTGGCCCAGGAAGCGTAGGTCGGGGTGAAGCACAGCTCGGCCTTGTTCTTCTTCGCCCAGCGGCGGATGTCCGCGCCGGGGTGGGCGGAGAGGTTGTCCAGGATGATGTAGATCGGGGCGCCGTCGAGTCGGGCGGCACGGATCGACTTGAGCGCGGCCAGGGTGTTGGCGGTGCCCTTGCGACGTCGGTTGACGCCCCACAGGCGGTCGTCGCCCACGGCGTAGCAGCCGTGGAAGTGGGTGACGCCGTGAGTGCGGCGGTAGGTCGCCGACAGCCGGTTTGGCTTGCCCTGTTTCGCCCGGCAGGAGTCCGCGGTGGGCCGGATCCCCACGGGCCCGAACTCGTCGAAGGCGAAGACCCGGTCCGGGAAGCGGTCCAGCACCTGCTCAATCCGGTCGAGCTTGGCTTCGCGATCAGGGTCGGGCGCCTCCTTCCAGGCGTTCCCGGCCACCGCGCCTCCAGCGGTCGTCTGATGGAGCGTCCCCTGGGCTCCTCCCGCTGGACGCCGTCGACTACGGGCCCGAGGTGGTGAGGGAGCCAGGGGAAGACCTGCCGCCTGCCCTCAGTGCTGCGACCGCGGACACGGGGTCGTCCGCGTAGAAGCGGAAAGCGCGGGCCTCGGCATGCTTGCCAAGGACACGTACGTACCGCACCGGCTCGCTGAGCTCGACGGTGACCGTTGTCAGGCCGGCCACAGCCACGTCGGCCACGCCGCTCTCATCCACAGCGGCCAGCTTGCCATTCGGAAATGCCCGGTCCAGACGGACGGTGGCTATGCGGTTGGCTGGGATGCGGATGTCCAGCAGGGCGCCGTAGCGCAGGCGCAGCGAGCCGTCGGCCCCGATCACATGCGGGCGGACCACGCAGGAGGCGTGCAGGGCGAGAAGGAAGTAGCAGCCCCAGATGTCGAGGACGAGGGTGGTGACGTGCACCACCGGCCACGGGATCAGGTATGCGAGGGCGAGGGTCTCGACCACGCAGACGAAAAGCAAGCCGTACATGGTCGCCGTCTGGGCCAGCGCGTACGGAACGGCGTGGTCGCCGCCGCGTACGCCGTGCGGGCCGCGGCGGGATACCCAGCGCAAGAAGCTGGTCGCGAGGGCTATCTCGTGGCTGATCAGCTTGCGCACGGACGCCGGGACGTTGTCAGCGATCGCGGCCAGGAATGCGGAGTGACGGTGGAGCCCCTCGCGGCGGTGCCGCCGGTAGTCGAGAAGAAGTAGTGCGGTCGCCCCGGCCACGAGCGCAAGCACCGCCAGTTCCCCCGCCAGCCATGCGGCCGGGGCCACTCGCACCCCACCAACCGCACGTATGAGAATCGCGAGTTCACACGGTGCGACCCCGGCGAAGCCCCAGCGCACAGCCTTTCTCAACGCCTTCACCCGGCACGCTCCCTGAGCAGCTCGATGGCGCGGCGCACGGCTGCCGCCTGGGCAGGACTGAATTCCGCGAAGAGGGCGTCCGCGAAACCGCCCTTCTCACTTGATCCGCCCTTGCTTTCCGCCGCGATCATCGCCTGCGCCGCCTCGTCCGGGATGCTCTCAACGATGGCCCGGGCGGTCTCCTCCACACGTGGGTCATCCTCGGCTGCCTCGGCCAGTGCGTCCATCTGGGCGTATACCGCGTAGGCGCGCCGCATGGCCTCGGCGTCGGCAATCAGACGTTGCCCCATGGCGTAGAGCCAGCCGCGGTCGCCACCCGGCGAGCCGGTCTCCAGCAGGGCCAGCAGCTCCCGTTCCTTGACCGCCATCGCAGGCTCCGGTCCGGGCAACCGCGCAGAGGTGCGGGCCATGTCATCGAAGAGCACGGCGAGTTCGGGAGAGACCGGGGCCTCGGCGGACAATTGACCGGTCCGCTCGGCCTGCTCAAGGAGCCGACCCAGGCGGACGCGGCGCTGCCGGATTTCCTCCTCCTGGCGGGCCAGGTCCGCGTCCAGCTCGGCGAGGATCTCGACGAGATCCTTGCCCATGTCATCCGCCAGAACGTCCTTCACTTCGTCCAGGCTCAGCCCGAGCTCGCTCAGACGGCGGATGCGTGCCAGTTCGACGGCGTCGCGCAGCGTGTACTCGCGGTATCCGTTGGACTGGCGAGGAGGCTCGCGCAGCAGCCCGATGCGGTGGTAGTGCCGCACTGCGCGGGTGGTGATGCCGACGGCGCCAGCGAGCTCTCCGATTCGCATGGCACCAGTAGAAACGTTGTCGCTGCGACAAGGTCAAGCCGTTCCGTTCACTGACGACGACCTCGGCAGTACAGGGCAAGGGTTCCTACATCTCATCACCGTCCACGACAGCTGTCGCGCACCATTCCTGCCGACTGCGGGGTGCTGAGCAGGCGAAAGGACGGCTAGGACTTGTCCGGCCGATCATGTAACTAACTACTCTTCAGATCGTTGATGTGAGCATGGGGCGGGGCGATTTGACGGATGCGGAGTGGGATCGGCTGCGGCCCTTCCTGCCGGTCAGTAATGGGCGTTGTGGCCGGTGGCGGGATCACCGGCAGGTTGTCGACGGAAACCTTCACCGAGTACGGACGGGGGTGCAATGGCGCGATCTCCCCTAGCGGTTCGGGCCGTGGAAGACAGCCTATTGAACGCCACCGGCTGTGGTCGGCCGACGGCACCCGGGAGCGTCTGCTGCAGCAGGTCCAGGCCGCGGCGATGCTGCGGGAGAGATCGGCTGGGACATCGCGGTGGACTCCACCGGCGTGTGCGCCCATCAGCACGCGGCCGGTGCCCGCACCGAACCACCGCCGGCGCCCGCTTCAAAGGGGGCCGGAGTAGTGGAACATCGGTGCGAAACATCGTGGCGGAGCCTGCTCGCCCGGCTGGTGGAGGTGGTGCAGGAGGTGAGGGCCTGGGCCGCTCGCGCGGCGGGTTCACCAGCAGACTCCACCTGAGCGCGGATGGCCGGTGCCGCCCGCTGTCCCTGGTCGTCACCGGCGGACAACGAGCGGACTGCACCCAGTTCAAAGCCGTGCTCGAAAAGATCAGCGTTCCGCGCATCGGGCCGAGCCGGGCCGGCCACGCACGAAACCCGACAGTCTCGCGACCGACAAGGGATACAGCGACAGTCCGTGCCGCACCTACCTGCGGCGCCGGGGCATCCGGCACATCATCCCGGAGAAGGCTGACAGCCAGGCCGCCCGGCTTCGACGAAGAGCGGTACAAGAAGCGGAACACCGTGGAGCGGGCGATCAACAGGCTCAAGCAGTCCCGGGCCGTGGCTACCCGCTATGACAAGCGCGGCTACGTCTTCCTCGGCACTGCCACTGCGGCGGCCCTGGTCATGTGGCTCCGTACATGATCGGCCGGACCTAGTCACGGGGTTCTGCGAGAAGGTCGTCCACCACATGACATCGAATGGTGGGGAGGTGCTCAGCGATCGCCTCACTCATCATGGCTTCCCCTTCCGGGTCCACGTCCGGGCATCCCTCGCGAGTGGCGGCATCCGGCCACCGTGCGTACGCCACCCAGGTGCCGTCATCGGCCTGATGCAGACGTGATCCGTAGCTGCCGCAGTGCTTGTGCATCGCCTGTGTCACGCGATGCCAACCAGCTGCGAACTGCTGCTCCTTGCCTTCGTGCAAACGCCACCGGTAGATCACCGCAAACATGACACGACCTCCCCCTTTGACCTCCGCGCCTCCGGAATCCGGTGGGCCTGCCCTGCATACCCACCACACTCCAGATCGGAACTGTACATGCCAGCCGATTGGGTGGGGCGGTCTCTGACGATCGCAACAAGGCCACCGCCGCAACCGGCGGATCCGGCTCTGGACATGATCGGCCGGACAAGTCCTAGCGGCGCTTTCGGGATCGGCCCGGTCAGGGGCGTCCGGGCCGGTTCAGCCCACGGTGAGGGGGCCGGCCGTGTACAGGGCCTCGTCGAAGGCCTGACCGGTGGTGGGGGCCCTGCCGACCGGGAACGCGGAGACGGCCCGGCCACCGACGATCGAGGTGGAGATGTAGTCGCCGACCATGCGGCCCTGGTTGGTGTTCGCGATCTGTGAGAGCGGGAACGGCCCGGTCAGCGCGGTGGCGGTGGTCCAGGTGGCACCCCGGTTGGCGGAGGAGATGTAGCCGACCTGGAGGCGGCAGGTGGTCGAGGTGCAGTTGGCGGACGGGTAGAAGTAGTAGTGCAGGCCGATCCGGGTGGCTGTACCGGATGTGGTGCGGTCGACGCCGAGGCCGGGGAGGAAGTGGTCGACGCCGCTGGTGGTGGAGTCGATCGGGACCCGGGTCACTCCGGACCAGGTGACGCCGTCGGTCGAGGTGGAGTAGACGATGTCGTTGGCCGTGCAGTTCGCGCGGAAGCGGCAGTCGTGCCACGCGACGAAGATCCGGTTATCGCCGCTGACCTCCGCTGAGGCGATTCCCCTGGGCGTCCGCAGGCCGCCGGCGACGGTGTGGGCCTGGACGGAGTGGACGAACGAGGTGCTGCTCCAGGAGGCCCCTCCGTTGGTGGAGTTGAAGGCGCGGATGGCGCTTCCGTTGGCCGAGTAGGGAACGACGACCTTGCCGTTGGACTGGACGAGCGGCTGTCCGGCGAGGCCGCTGGGTGAGCCGGACGGAGCGACCGGCGCCGACCAGGTCAGTCCGCCGTCGGTGGAGGTGCTCATCAGGATGCGGTTGCCGGAGGAGACGTTGTCGACCTCGATGTAGCAGCGCCCGTAGAACGGGCTGGTGGGGGTGTTGTCGCAGGTGATCCACGGCTTGTCGTAGTCCGGCCCGTTGAACCCGACCGCTCTGACGGGGCTCTGCCAGCTCACGCCGCCCGTGGTGGAGCGGCTGACGGTGACTCCGGCGCCGGTGACGCCGCTGGAGGTCGAGTTGAGGGGCAGTCCGGCGACGAGCCAGGTGGCGTGCCGGGCGTCGTAGACGACCGACGGGTCGGAGACCCGGGAGAAGGCGCCGCCCTGGTAGACGGTGATGCCGGGGATGGTGCCGTGGGTCCAGGTGACTCCGCCGTCGGCCGACCGGGCCCAGCCGAGGCCGGAGGCGCCGCCGTTGAAGAAGCGGCCGTTCTGGGCGACCGCGATGACGGTGTTGCCGGAGGCGAAGGTGTCGGGCTCCACCACGGTGGCGTGCTGGCTGGTGCTGTTGGTGAAGGGGTCCGTGTCGATCTGTGTCAGGGCGGGCGCGGCGGTGAGCTGGACGTCGTCGAAGCGAGCGAAGGTGGGGGCGCCCCGGTGGTCGTCGTCATGGCTGACCAGGCGGAGGGTGGAGTCGCCCTTGGCGTGGGTGCCGGTCTCGAAGCCGCCGTTGGACGCGGCGGCGGAGGCCGACGGAGCCAAGAGGACGGGCGGGACGGCGAGGGCGGCCGTGGCGGCGAGGCTGAGGAGGCCGCGGGTACGCAGGGTCTGTAGCGAGTACACGAGCGGATCATCAGGGTGGCGCGCTGCGGCACGGTGAGCGACACACGCACACGTCCCCCGTCCGGACGGGGCGTCCGGGGCCCTTTCAGGGGACTGTCCAGGTCGAATGGGCCGTATGCGCGTCGGGTGCCGGTCCGTCTTGTCGGGCTGTGATCAGGCGCTGGTGAGGACGGCCGGCGGGCTGAACGGCGGGCGGGTCTGGAGGTGGTGCAGGTAGGTGTGGGCGCTGGGCAGGGTCTCCAGCAGGATCCGCTGCTGGCGCCGGATTCTGGTGAAGTGGGCGTCGGCGGCCCGACGGGCGGCCGTACGGTGCCACAGGGCCGTCGGCAGCGGGCCGCCCTGCAGGTCGAGGGCGGCCAGCAGGGTGCGCAGCGGCGGTTCGCCCGCTCGGGGGACAGCCCGGCGCGATGCCCCTCCAGGCAGGCCGACAGGGCCTCGGACGACGGCAGTTCGCGGTGCGCCTGCCAGAACGGCGTGTCCGCGCGCGGAGCGGCCGGAACAGGAGCTGGGCCAGGTCGTCGGCCGCCGCGGCGCGCAGGTGCTGCCGGGCGGGGAAGTCGCTCACCAGTCGGTCGAGGTGGCGCAGTACGCCGGGTCGCCCCACCCCCTGATGCAGAAAGCCATGCCCCTCCCGGGGTGACCGACCGTACCTGGCCTCACCGCCGTCGGCGAGCATCACCGCCAGGTCGGTGGCGATCCGGCCCGGATCGTGACCGGTCCCGCGCGGCCGAAGGGGTCTGAGCGCGGCGGAGCACGCGGCGGTCAGACCGGTGGCATCGGCGAGATCCGCCAGCAGCCGTGCCCCGGCATGACCGACCACCCTCCAACCATCGGCACTGACCTGGATCTTGGGACGCAACCCGATACCCTGCACGTAGAAAGCCTGCTGCCCCGGCTCAACGGTGGGAAGGGCGATCCCCGCGACTGCATCACGGGCCTTCCCGGACTGCGCTACCACCGTGAAGGCCGACCGTCTTGCCTCTACCGGCCGTCGATGCCGGCCCAGATCATCCTCACCTGTGCCTCTGACCAGCTTCTGCGATGGCCATCATCGGGAGTGACCGGTCAACTCGACGTGGTCGGTGAAGGCTGTGGAGCTGGGTCATGCGGCGCTGGGTTGGGGAGCCGAGGGACCGTGAGAGGGGTGGCCGATGTTACTGGGGCGAGTACCACTGCACCCAGTTCCCGGGCCAGCAGGTGGTGTGTGTGCCTTCCCACGTCCTTGTTCGGCTTCTGTCACGGCGTTCTTCCCAGCGTTCCTGGACACGCATGGCGCAGAAGATGACAAGGGCGCAGAGGAGGATGGTCGCGATCAGTACGTAGATCGGCATGTAGTGATCATCGAACATGGAGCGGTTCTGGTTCACCTGGCGAGCGTTGATGCCGAAGAAGCCGAAGAGCAGGCCCAGGGTTCCGCTGACGGTGGTGACGAAGGTGACGGCGACAACGGTGCGGACGCGGCGGCGGTCTGCTGCGCGTTGTTCCATGCTTTCGATTGAGGTGAGTTCCGCGTCGATGGCGTTGCCGAGCCGGCTCAGCATCTGACCGATAGTCGCTGCTCGGCTGGTGAGTCCTACGGCTGAGAACAGGGTTTGGTGGAAGCTCTCTACGCGTAAAGCGGGTACGAGCATTCCGATGTCGCCGGCGACCTCGACGCTGTAGCTGAGTTCGAGTTCGAGTTGGCTAAGTCCGTCTGCGATGTCTTCGAGCGCTGTCCTCCGGTCGTGGGCTCCACCCTGATCTGCGGCACGATGCCGAAATCTGTGAACGAATCCGTAGGCGACCTCGCGGATCTCGCGGAGCCGCGCCGCTGAGCCTACGGTTTGGACGGCGGAGAGCAGGGCGCTGTTCTCGATGTAGTCCTGGTGGCCGCACAGCAGACTTACATAGGGGCCGACCGCGCCGAGCGTGGTGGGGCGACGGTTGAGTTCTTGCGGGTAGTGGATTGAGCTGTGCTCCGGGCGGTAGGGCAGATCCGTCCGGTAGATGACGCGTTGGACGGTATCGTCTTCCGGGACCTGATCGGGCGTATCAATGCTACGGAAGACCAGTTGATGCCGCTCGGGCAGGAACCCTTGCACCGATCCGTCACTATCCGGCTGGCAACCGATTCGGGCGGCTGCAAGCTGTTCGAGCGGTGTTCCGTCGCACGCGATGCTTCCGTAGTAGAGGTCCTCGAGCAGCGGGATGGCTTCGACCAGAGTCAGAGGCACATCCAGAGTGAGCGCCACGACCACCTGACCGGCAGGGAGGACAAAATGCCACAGCTGTGCAGAGGCCGGCTCTCCCGGACGCCACCGTTGGCAGACGACGCTTGAGCAGTCGAGCGCTTCACGCCTGATCACCCGCGGCAACTGCTGCTCGGACCTGCTGTAATACCCGGCCAACCGCCCGAAGTTGAAGACGTCGCCGGGAGCTGTTGCGGCTTGAGCCATCTGGTCCGGGTCGTAGGTCCACGCAGTGGAATAGACAGTGGTCAGCCGCAGGTACGGTCTCGCGGCATAGGGGGCGAAAGGAAGGTCGCTGTGACTGTCAGAGGGCATGCCAGCGCCGGTCACGCTCTTCCTTTCGGAGCGACTCCATACGGACGGCGAACTCCGCCGCTGCTTTTCCTGACTGGGCCAATTGCATGAGCCAGGTGGTCATGCCCAGCTCGCGTACGGTGCGCAAGGGGCCGTAGCCAGGCCAGTCGGTCACGTCCTGGCCGTAGGTCCGGCAGAAGACAGCGTATTCGCCGGGTGACAGCCCGAACCGGTCGACAGCCGTGGCGGTCGGAATGAGGTCCCAGGCCTGGGGGCCGATAGCCACGGCTTCGTAGTCGATGAGGAGTATCTGGCTGCCACGCGCCAGCAGGTTGCCCCGGTGAGCGTCTCCGTGGATCACTCCCTTGGGAGCATCGGACATGATGCTGTGGAAGGCGGCCTGGCTCTTGGCGCAAGCCTCGGCGAGGTAGTCGACGTCTGCCTGCGGGACCCCGTGCGCGAGTGCCAGGCGCCGTTCCATGATCGGGAATGGATCGAGGAGTGGCAGGCCTAACTCCGATGCCGGCAGCGAGTGAAGGTCTCGAAGCAAGCCACCGAGGTCCGTGAGGGTCGGCTCTACGGGACTGGGGGGCACATACTCCCAGAACGTCACCAACCGTCCTTCGCTCTGGACCGGCTGGACTATGTCCTCACGAGGCGCGACGGCTGGGAAGTTCTGCGACATCAGCCAACGAGCGACCAACAGCTCTTTTTGAACTTTGTGGAGAGTTTCCTCGGTGTCGGAGCGGGCCACACGGACAACCGTCTGTTCCGTTGCCAGCGCATAGATGGCGTTCTCTCCCAGCCGCAATAGCTCCGCCTGGCCGAAGCGCAAGCCTACCTGGCTGCAAGCTGCCGCCATGGCTCGACCTGCACTGGCTTCTGTCAACCCGTCATACTCAGCGGCAGCGTCCATCGACCTCAGCGTTGCGGTCCCCGTGACCACTGTCAAGACGGCATTCTTCTGCTGAAGCTGCTCACCGAGGCCGCACCAATCTAAGGGATGCCCCCAGCACTTCGACGCGCCGGCCCGTCACCGGGCCGGTGATCTTTCGGGGTCTTGGCCCCGTGCCTCGCAGGTCGGCTTCTACCGTCATTTCAGCAGCGTGAGCGGCACGATGGCGTGGAGGGCGTATGCGTGGCGGTAAGGCGTTGCTCGAGGCGCTGCGGGTCCTGCGCGAACATGAGGAGGTGGCCCGGCATGGCTGGGTGCTGTTCGGTGCGCTGCGCCCCGAGCATCACCAGGCAGTGGAAGCCGCGGCCGGGCAGGGCCTGGTCGAGCTGGCTGATGCGGTGATGCGTGCGGAGTCGTCCGCCCACAGCATGTGCCGCCGGGCGAGGGCCTGGCGGAGCGAGTGCGCACAGCGCGCCAGCTCGGAAATCGGTGGGTTACCTGGACGAGGAACAGACCGGTGGCCTACGCCCTCTACCTGCGCTCACCGGGAGACTCGGTCGCGGAGGCCAACCACTTCGCCCGCCAGTACGGTGTCACCTTCCGCCCGAACCGGTCGACCGGCGGCATGCAGCCGACCCGACTGTCTCAAAGCCCGTGGCCGGCCCGCCTTTAAAGCCCCGGTGCAGGAGGCAAAGACTGCGGCGAGGGGAGCCCCGGCGGAGGCGGCAGCGGATGCGGAGCCGGCGGGATGCCGGCGGGTTGGGGAACGCTGGTGGAGGCGGCAGCGGGTGCGGTAGTCCTGGTGGACGTGGCAGCAGTTGGGTGCCTGGCGGTAGCCCTGGTGGAGGTGGCAGCCGGTGGGTACCGTCGGCTGGCTGGTGGTGATGCCGGTTGTGGTTTGCCGGCTGGGGCACGCTCGGCCAGCTCCAATACCAGCCGGTGCGGCTCGATTTGGTCGCCGAATTCCTCGCGGACACCGCCGTCGACGACGGCCGGTACCGCCACCCCGTCCGATACCCGCGCCTTCGCGAGGAGATGGACCCCCGGGACGTCCCGAAGCTCGCTGAACCGGAGGAGCACCCAGGCGAGGGAGCGGCTCCACTGCGCGCCTGAGCGGGCTGACCTGTCCAGCAGCACGTTGTTGCACTTGATGCAACACCGAGTCGGGGAGGCTCTCAGGCCGGCTCCCCCTCGCGGGTCCGGAGGGCCACCGGCAGGGTGGCGAGGGCGGCGAGGAGGGCCGCGGCGCCGCCCACCGTATAGGTCCACGCGCTGGTGCCCTCGGCGAAGGGAGTCGCGACGACGATCCCGCACAGGACGGCGGTGTTGGCACCGGCGATGAAGGTGCCGAAGGCGCGGGCGGCCTCCGCCGGGCCCGCCATGCGGTAGAGGGCGGCGCGCAGGGTGGTGTTGAAGACGGCGTTGGCGGCACCGCCGACGAGGAAGGTGCTCAGCAGGACGGTGACGCCGGGGGCCAGGCCACAGACCAGGTAGACGGCCCCGATCACCGAACCCGAGAGGGCGAGGCGGACAACGGGGTGAACCGGGGACAGGCTGCCGGCCAGGGCGCTCCCCGCCATGATGCCGACGGCCCACGCGGCGGTGGCGAACCCGAACACGGCGACCGCCGACCCGGGTACGTGCTCGCGGACCAGGAAGACGAACGCCACGTCTGTGCCCGCGGTGGCGGCGATGACCACGAACACCAGCCCCACCGCCAGGACCGACCCGCCGGTCAGTCCGCCGCGTGCGGGCACGTCGTCGGTCTCGCCGTGGCCGGGGACCAGGTCCACCGTACGCACGGCCACGCCGTACGCCGCCACCGCCAGGAAGGTCGCGGCGTCGGCGAGCAGGGCGCCGCGCACCCCCAGGACCGCGAACAGGGCCGAGCCCGCGAGGGGGCCGAGGACCATCGCCAGGGAGGAAGCCGACTGCGCGAAGCCGTAGGCCTTCTCGGCGACGTCGGTGTCCGCCAGGACCGGCAGTGCAGCGCTCACCACGGTCGCACTGACGGTGTTCACCGCCGCCAGCAGGGCCACGCACCCGACGACGGCCTCCGGCGGCAGGCCGAACGACAGCACGACGGCGGCGGCCGCCTGTGCCGCGGACGCCGTCGCCAGCACCGGCCCCGGCCGGTGCCCGACCAGCCTTCCGCCCACGTACCGGCCCAGCAGCACCCCGGGCAGCAACCCGGCGATCTGCAGGGCCGCGACGAAGTAGGCGCCGGAGGAAGCCAGATGGAAGGTGAGGGCGAAGACGGCGACCTCGTCGCCGCCGGCGGACACCAGCAGGACGGCGAACAGCAGGGCCGTTCGCAGTCGGTGGCGGGAGAGGCTAGCGGGCATCCCTGTCCAGGACGTCGATGGCGCGCCACGAGCGCAGCCGGTAGAGGACGGCGTCGACGATATCAGCGAAGTCCGCGCCCGCCTGCTCCTCCGCCAGCTGCGCCGGGGTCGCGACGTCCCCCCGGTTCAGCCGGTCGAGGACGGCGGACAGGGCGGGCTCGTCGGGCAGGCGGGCGAGGCGGCCGTTGGCCGAGACCAGCAGCCTGCCGTTCGAGCGCTGGTGGAGCACCGGGAAGCGGTGCAGCCGCACGGGCAGGTCGTGATCGACGGGCGCCACGTCGAGCGGGTCGGGGACATGGCCGAAACCGCGGGCGCTCAGCTTGCGGAGCCAGGCGGCCAGCAGCCGGTCGGCGATGTCGGCCCTGTCGATGCGGGCCAGGGCGCGGTCGAGCAGATCGGCCGTCGTCTGGGGCAGCCGCGTGCCGTCCGGGCGCACGATCCGGTCGTACGGCGGGCGCCCGGTGGCGGCAAGCCGGCCCGTCACGGCGTCGATGACGGTGTCGACCGGGTCGCCGTCGAAGAACAGAGCTATGTTGAAAGTGGCGGACGCGGCCTCCGGAGAGGATCCGACGTGCCAGTAGCGGGAGGGGAAGTAGCCCATGTCGATGGTGCTGGCGCGCAGCGTCTGCCCGGTGTGGCGCACGGAGGACCAGTCGCGGCGGTGCAGGGGGAGCCAGTCGCCGTCGGAGGGCGGCCAGACGATGAGGTCCTTGGGCCCGGCGACGCCGAACATGAGGTTGGCGGCGTTGTCGCAGTGGATGCCGCCGTGCGTGCCCGCGTACCGGCCGAGGAAGATGTCGGTGTCGGCGTAGCCGGAGGGGAAACCGCCGAGGGCGGTCCACAGTTCGTCGGTGAACACGGCGGCCCGCTCCCACATCTCGAAGCTGGTGCGGTGCAGCCTGCTCAGTCCGATGCTCCACTCCTCGCCGCCGGTCTCGCCCTCCATGCGGGCGAGGAACCCGGCGATGGAGCCGTCCTCGGCGCGGGGCAGGTAGCGGGCCCGGCCGGTGTGCAGGCGCCTGCCGCCGATCGACACCTGCAGCAGCGGCCCGTCGCCCCGGTCGCCTGCGGCGGCTGCCGCGACGACGGCCCGGAAGAACCAGTCTCCGCCGAGGTCGAGGTCGACCGGTGGCGGGCCGACGATGCCCGCCTCACGCTCCCAGTAGCGCTCCAGGAAACCGCGCCAGTACCCGAGTGCGGTGCCGTCGGTGGTGTGAACCGTGGTCATGCGCCCCCTCGTCCCGCTTCCACGCCGGATACGCCGGATGTCTCTTCGGTCGTCCCCCGGGCGGTCCCGCGACAGGCCTGCAGGAGCTCGACCCGGATCATGTCGGTCACCGCGTCCCAGTCGGCCGCGGCGGGCTGCCCGCCCCCTGCCTGATCGAGCCAGAGCAGGAAGGCGTGCACGTTGAGCACCACCTCGCGTCCGGTCACCAGGCTGGTCATCCGCGCCCGGCCGGTGTCGGGGTCGACGGTCTCGCGCCAGCCGGGCGCGGCCCGCACCCGCAGTCCCGGGACGGGCCCGGTGGGGAGGGGGGCGGCGTGGCGCCGGGGGTCCGCGAGGAACCCGAACGTCCACAGCGTGCACAGCACATCCAGGGCGTCGCCGTCCCCGTCGTCACACGGGACGCCGTCGTCCAGGCCGGACAGCAGACCGGCCCACCGGCGGGGCAGCCGCAGGATGCTGTCGGCCGTGGCGGCGTAAAGCCCGACCGTGCTGCCGTCGGCCGACACGCGCCAGGTCACGCCGTCCGCCAGCCGCAGCGGGGCGCCCGGCGCGGGAGCGAACACGGCGGGCTCGGCGGGCGGGCGCCCGGCCGGCACCCCGGTGTCGAGGACGCAGCGCAGGAAGGCGTACTCCTCGGACTCCCCGATCAGGCCCCGGTGCTGCAGCGGCGCCGCGCGGCCGGTGTCGGGCAGGGCGTCGGCCTCCGCGGCCAGCCGGGCGGCCTTGGACCCGGTCAGGCCGGAGGAGGCGATGTAGTCGACGCTCAGCGCCAGGTCCTCGTCCGGGCCGGGGTGCAGCACCGTGACCCCGAACCGCTCGGGGTGCCTGCCGACCGGCGAGAGCACGTCGAGGATGAACGGCCCGTTGACACTGGTCGAGTAGGGCAGCCCGAACTCGTCCCTGGAGCGGCGCAGCGTCCGCTCCGCGAACGCGGCGGTACGCCGCGCCTCCTCGGCCGTCTCCCCGGGGAACCCGGTGATGCAGAACAGGTGCACGGGCACACCCGCGCCCAGCAGCGCGTCGACGGTGGGTTCGATGTGCTCGATCCTGGTGCCCTTGCTCATGAGGTCGAGCACCCGCTGGTTGTAGGACTCCAGCCCCAGGTCGAGCCTGCGGCAGCCGGACGCGTGCAACTGGGTGGCCAGGGCGTCGTCCAGCCCGGCGGAGAAGCGGGTCTCGCCGTACCAGTGCAGACCGGCGTCACGGCGGACCAGTTCGGCGCTGACCTCGCGCAGCGTCCGCTGGGTCATGATCTCGTCGACGAACATGAACGACGTCGAGCCGTGCCGTCGGGCCAGGTACTGCATCTCGTCGACGACGGCGGCGGCCTCCCGGTGGCGGTAGCGGTTGCTGGCGAAGGGGATCGAGCAGAACGCGCAGTCCCAGGCGCAGCTGCGCGACGCCAGCACCGGCAGCACGGGACCGGGTGCCAGGTAGGAGTCGAGGTCGTAGTCGCCGAAGTCCGGGGCGGGCAGTGTGGCCAGGTCGACGTCGCGGGCCGGGGCGAAGCTCAGCCGTCCGTCGGGGGCGAGCGAGCTGCGGCCGGGGACCGGGCGGGTGCCGCCCTCGAAGAGGTTCTCGCACAGGGTGACGATCGCGTCCTCGCCCTCGTACAGCACGAAGTCGTCGACCAGGTCGAAGAACGGGTGCCGCTCGCGCCAGCGTCCGGCGATGCGGGTGATGTAGTTGCCGCCCATCACGATGCGCAGGTCCGGGCGGTGCTCCCGGACGAGGGCGGCCACCGTCATGGCGGGGATGAGCTGGGTGTCGGCCGACACGGAGATCCCCACCATGCCCAGGTCGGGTTCGGCGAGCCGGGGCGGCAACAGTGTCTCGAACGCCCACCGGTAGGGGTTGCGGTCGGGGTCGCGGGTCGCGGCCAGCACCGATGCGCTCGAACGCTCGCTGTAGTGCTGGCGGTTGGACCGCAGGTCGCAGTGGAACCCGGCGAACGCGGCCGAGTGGCACACCAGGGCGTTGCCGATGGTGCGGGCCGCCCGGGTGAAGGCGGTGTGGTCGCGCAGGCCGGCGGTGTCGTGCACGGTGGCCCACGCGGCCTCGACGCCGTCGCACACCGAGGGCAGCAGCAGCCGTGCCTCGTCGACGGCCGCCGGGTCCAGGCCCAGTTCGTCCGTCCGGTCGTACCGTTCGCAGAGACCGGCCACCGTCTGCGCCGTCAGCATCCACCGCAGGTGCGCGGCACTGAGGTCGAAGGCGGTGACCGGCCACCCGTGGTCGCGCAGCACGGCGGTGAGCAGTGGCACCGCCAGATGCGGCGCGTAGACGTTCCACAACGGCGGGTTCACCAGCAGAGTTCGCGGACGACTTGCCATGGGAACCTCCGCGTGCCTGGAGCGAAAGGGACTATCCCGCCCGGCCGGGTCGTCGACCTCGCCGGGCACCCGTCAGCTCAGGACTCGTCCTCCAGCGCGGACATGTCCTTGGGCTCGGGGAACAGCGCGTACTTGGAGGTCCGGACCTGCGGGTCCATGGTGGAAACCTCGGGACGCTCGTTGTCCTCGGCGGCGATCGCCTTGAGCTTTTCGATGTCGATGCGGTTGGTCATCGGTTCTTCACCTCCTTCCCTGCCGGAGGCTCTCCGGCTTCGGTACTCGCGTGGACAAGGCTTTTCCGCTCCAGGTCTTCGATGCAGCTCTTGGTGGAGGCGAGGACGTCGTCGCGGTCGGGCATGATCTCGGCGATCGTCTCGGCGATCTCCGTGAGCGTGCGGCCGTCGCACAACTCGAGAACGAGCCACGAATGGGAATTCAGCCAGTGGAGGGCGGGCTTGTCCGCCGTATACGCCATCACCGCGTGCCAGGGTTCGAACGGCCGCAGTCGCAGCCGGGCATTCTGTGTGTACACGGTCTGCGCGGGGGATTCGACGGACACGGGTCACATCCCTGTCATGGCGGGGGGTGCACCGAACGGGAGATCGACGATGCGGGCCGGCAGACGAGTCAGGTCGGTGCCGTTGTTCATGTGCGTGCAGTACGGGTCCGGCGCGTCCCACGCTCCGCCGAAGGCATAGGCCGTCGACCGGCAGCCGCCGGAGCGGTTGCGGTCGTTCGCGGCGCATTCCGGACACGCGTCCGCCGCACTCGCGGCCCGCACCTTTTTGTAGACGGGATTGCGCCAAGTCTCCATGAACGAGGTCTCCCGGATATTGCCGTAGTTGGCGAAGTCGCGCAGGTACGGGCAACCGATGCTGTTGCCGTAGGCGTCGACGGCGGCCATCTGCCAGCAGCAGTTGGGGTCGTTGGGGTGCCAGGACTGCATGAGCTGCACCCCCTCGGGCACCTCGATCGAGGCCAGAGCGGCCATCTGCCGGGGCAACGGCACGGACAGTGCGGCCCAGTTCCGGCGCGCCCGTCCCAGGGGGTAGAGCCTCAGCACCCCGAGCTTCTCGGCGCCCGTGTCGGCCGTCAGGTCGGCCAGCGCCTGCAACTGGTCGATGTTGCGGCTGGTCAGGATGGTGGTGATGAACGTGGTGACGCCGGCGTCGACCAGCTGCCGGACCCCCTCGACCGCCCGGTCGAACGCGCCGGCCAGGCCGACGAGCGAGTCGTGGGTGGCCGCGTCGCCGCCCTCGATGTCCACGCACACGACCCCCACACTGGCCGCCTTGAGCCTGCGGGCGGTCTCGGAGGTCAGCAGCGTTCCGTTGGTCCGCACCATGGTGAAGGCGTTGGGCGTGGCGTATTCGACCATGTCGAGGAAGTCCCCGCGCAGGAACGGCTCGCCACCCTCGAAGAATACGCTGATGACGTCCTGGTCGAACATCTCCTGCATCGACCGGGTGATCTCGTCGAAGGTCAGTTCGGTCTCGGCCGGATCGTGCACGTCATAAGCCATTATGCTGTCGAGGTTGGTGCGCTTGGTGGGCTGCACCCAAAAGCTGAATGGCGCCGGCATTTGAATGACCATCGGATTGCCCCCGCGATTTCGGTCGGTTGTCAGCCGGTTCGAGTGCGGATTGCACGCAACGACATGGAAGCCTACGTGCGGTGTTGGCAACAGGCAACGCCCCGCGTTAAGTTGGCCGTTAAATGCTGCTTCGCACGGCGCCGACCGAGGGGGAACGGTGACACTGCGTATAACAGTGCCCAAGGGTCACGAAGTACTCGCCCTGACTCCCGATGACGGGCCCGCACTGCAGGACCTGCTGCAGAGATGCGACGATTACTCCCGGCTGACTTTCGGTATTCCGACCGGGGCGGCGGACGCGCAGAGCCAGTTCCTGGAAGGCCTGCAGCATGTACCCGAGGAACGCAAACACCTCGTGGGCTGCCGGGTCGAGGGCCGTCTGGTCGCCGCCGCCGACCTGCTGGAGGGCTACCCCGACGCACGGACCGCGGCGCTGGGCATGCTGGTGATCGACCCGGAGTGGCGCGGCCGCGGTCTCGGCACCGGGATCCTGCTGGGCCTGGGCACGGAACTGGCCGGGCGCGGCGTGAAGCGCCTGCGGGTCGACTGCCACGTCGCCGAGAACACCCGGGCCGTGGGGCTGCTGAAGCGGCTCGGGTTCACCGAGTCCTCCCGCGAGGAGATCACCGTGGCCGCCGGACAAACGCGGACCCGGGTGCTCTGGACGGCCGACCTGCCGTTGCGCCCGCGCGAGGAGGCGTCCCTGGCCGCTCGATCCGACTACAGCCGTGCCGGGTCGCCGGTGCCGCGGCCCGTGCCGCCGCTCGACCGGCTCCTCGAACTGCCCGGCGTCAACGCCGTCGTGGAGCCGTACTACTTCGACTCGCCCCTCTTCGACGACTACGAGCGCGACGTGGAGCGCCGTACCGGCGAGACCGACTGGGACCTCGCCGGCCTGGCCTCCGCCGTGGGCGACGGCGCACGGGTGCTGGAGGCGGGCTGCGGCACGGGGCGCGCTCTGGTGCACTTGGCCGCCACCACGAAGGCGTCCCGGCTGGTGGGTGTCGACACCTCCCGGCCGGCGCTGGCTCGCGCCCGGGCGCGAGCCGCGGCCGCCGGGACCGACCAGGTGGAGTTCGTGGAGGGCGACTTCCTGGCCTACCGCCCGGCCACCGCCTTCGACGCGGTGCTGCTGGCCGACTGCACCCTCAACGGCTTCACCGACGAGTCGGCCGCCGTCGGCCTGCTCACGCACGCCCGGTCCCTGCTGGCGCCCGGCGGACGGATCGCGGTGAGCGTCTTCGACGACGGCGCGCCGGCCACGATGTCCCACCTCGACGGTCGGACGGTCGTGGACTCGTTCGCCGATCGCGACGGGTGCCACCACATCGTCATCTGGTCCATGCGCTTCGACGCGGACACCGCCCTGCTGCACCGGACGGCGGCCGTGCCCCGCTCCGCGTCGGCGCCGGGCGAGCCGGTGACGTGCGTCATCTCGGACATGTACGACCGCATCTGGACGCCGTCCACGCTCTCCGGGCTGTTCACCGCGGCGGGCCTGTCGGTCACGGGCCGGGAGCCGGCCACGCTGGACTCGGGCGCCGCCGGCGGCGCGCCCACGGTGACGCTCGTCCTCACCCCGGTCTGACGGACGGGTGTCCGCCCACTCGTCCGTCCCCGTCCAGCATGCGCGTTCGCCGGCGAGAGGCACACGCGGGGACTACGCGGCGCCGCCTTTGCCCCAGGGACGCCACCGCCTGCGGCCGGCCACCTCGCTCCTGCTCCCGCCGGCAGGGAGTCCGCCCTGTTCTTGTGCTGGGCGGGTCGAGCCGATGCCGATGGTTCACGATCAAGGCAGCGCCGGTGACCGGCTGACCGGGCCGCAGCTGCGGCCACGTCTCCACATGGCGGCGAAGTTGAGAGGCCGGTTTCTCTCCGCCGCGTCAGAGGCGGACTTCACTTCGACCGGACAGGTGGACCCGTTCAGCTCAGTGAGCAGGTCCGCCGACATGGTGCCGCCCAATTCCTCGTCCAGATAGGTGACGGCGAATCCGGCGGCACGCAGCACCACGGCCACGGCGTCTTCCAGCTCGGCGCCGCTGCCATACGGCAGACCGGATCGCACGGGTTCGGCCTCGTCCCGCGCCCGCTCCGGATCACCCTCATGTACAGGATCAAACGAAGGCCGCCTTCACGTCCGCTGAACTGAGCCGTTTCCCACCTCACGCTGGCGCGTAGGCGACGGACGGGGAAGGCCTGTCCAGACCGTACGGACCCGTCTATCCCTACGCCGGGGTGTCCGGGAGCGGCCTGCTGTACAGCGCCGTGCCCATGGAAGAGCCTTCGCCGGTGACGTGGGCGCGGATCGACGCAATGTAGTCGTCGCGGTTGATGCGTCCGTCGCCATCGGCGTCCAGGGCCTCGAACGCTGCTTCGGCGTTGGTGGCCGGGTTGTTCAGTGCTGTGCGCAGAGCTGTGAACTCGGTCCCGTCGAGGGCGCCGTCCTGATCGGTGTCGGCGAGGTCGAAGAGGGCGCCGAGGACGGGCGCACAGACGGTGTCGAACGCCTCGGCGCCCGCCCAGGCCGCGTATTCGTCGAAGGTCATCCCTCCGTCGCCATCGGCGTCCATCGATGCCCACGCCCGCTCGCCGAGTGTGCGTGCGGCGACGACGAGCGGGTCGTCCTCCTTGCGCCCGGTCGCCAGCGCCACGTTCCTGGTGCGTGCCATGTATTCGTCCCTGGAGACGACTCCGTCTCCGTCCGCGTCCAGCACGGCGAAGACGCGTCTCTGCGCGGCTGCCTGGTCCATCGGGATCCCTTCTGACGGGGACGTTCGGTGTGAGTGCTGTGTTCCGGTTCGGCTTACCCCTCGCGCTGAGTTCCCTGGCCCTGGTGGGCTCGTCGGTGGTGTGGGCTCCGGCGAGCCAGGCCCATGTGCCCGAGCACAGAGAGAGTGTCCTGTGCATGGGTTCCAGCGCCAGCATGTATGACCCGCCATTGACTCTGCTGCCCCGCCCGACCCGCGTTCGCACACGCGCCGGTTACGGATGCGCGGTCGCTCCCGGCCGGACGGTGTCGGCCACCGGCTACCTGGAAGGTGAGTCGCCCTCAGCGTCCTGCATCACGGTGGACAGCCCCCGCCTCAGGGAAGTCGTCCATTATGCGGACGGCAAACGGTCGTTGATCTCCTACGACAGCGGCACCAGCATCCGCGTCGCCGGCGTCCTCGTCGTCAGGCTGTCGGGCCGGGTCGTCGAGGGCCGCGGCGAAGGGCTGGCGGCGCATCGGACCGTGCCCGCGCTCCCCGGCCGGCTGCCCACGGAGTGCCCCTTGTCCGGGCTGACGGGAAGCACCGGTGAGGCGCTGTTGGAGATCGGAGCGTGACCCCGGCCATGGTAGGGATTCCCACCGAACCCATCGGCAGCATTCCCCGGCCCGCCGAGCTCCTCGTAGCCGTGGCAGACCATGCCGCGGGCCGGATCAGCAACGAGGAACTCGCAGCTGCCCAGGACCGCGCGGTCGCCGACACCATTCGATGCCTGGAGGAAATCGGCTCCCCGGTCGTCACCGACGGCGAACAGGCCAAACCCAGCTTCGCCACCTATCCCCTGTCCGGCCTGGACCGGCTGTCACCCGACGGCGTCGTCATTCCCTTCGCCGATGGACACCGGCGACAGCTGCCCCGCCTGACGTCCGGGCCGCTGCGCTACGGCGTCCACGCCGACGGCTATCTCCGCACGGCCCTCCGGTACGCGACCGTACCGGTGAAGCAGGCCGTCATCGCGCCCTCGGCTCTCAGCCTGCTCTACCCGCCCGACGGCATCGACGGATATCCCCACGATGCCTTCCTCGACGACCTCACCAGTGAGGCCGAGGCCGACATCCGACGGTGCCTGGATGCCGGCGCGCACTGCGTCCAGCTGGACTTCACCGAGGCCCGCCTTGCACTGAAGCTCGACCCGAGCGGCGGAGTGCTGGACCAGTTCATCGCGCTCAACAACCGGGTCCTGGAACGCTTCTCCGCCGCCGAGCAGGCCAGGATCGGCGTACAGTCTTGACGTGGACTACACGGCACTGTTGCCCGGCTTGCTCCGGCTCAAGGCCGGCGCCTTCTACGTGCAGCTCGCCAGCGAGCCCGAACCGGACAAGGTCCTCGCCGTCCTCGCCGATCACCTTCCCGACCAGGCCCGCGCCTTCATCGGCGTCACCGACCCGATCGATCCCCGCGTCGAGTCCCCCGAACTGGTCCGCGACCGCGTCCTGGCCGCTGCCCGTCACTTGCCCGTCGACCGCCTGGGCACCTGCGACGACTGTGGCTTCTCCCCCTTCGCCGACGACACGTCCACCTCCCGGGACACCGCCTTCGCCAAGATCCGTGCCCGCATCGAAGGCACCGCCCTGGCAGCCCACGAACTGGGCGGCTGAATCTCAGGCGGAGGATGTGACAGCACCGCGCGGGTGAACGGCCGTGCCTGCCCACTCCGCAGGCGAATACCGCAACTCTCGGATACCGGCACTTCACCAGTGGCACGCCGAGACCGTCGACGCCAGGTGGCCGGCTACACCGGCCCGGCCACCCGGCCCCGACACCTGGCCGTTCGCCTGCCCGACGGACGGGTGGCGCTGTGCCACAGGCTGACCACGGCCCTGACCTCGGTCGTGGCCCCACGCTTGGTCCCCGCCTGGGCGGGCGTTCACGAAAGCCGGCGACTCCTACACGCCCGTCGGGGGTCGACGCCGTGGTGGAGGTCATGGCGGGCACGACCCGGCATGCGGTCGTCACCGTGATGCGGCTGCGCTGACCTCCGGCACGGCGTCGGTCGGCGCCGGGGCCAAGTCGGTGGGCTGACGCAGGCCCAGATAGCAGCGCAGCCGTACGCCGGGCTCGCCAGCGTCTCGGCGAGCAGCTACTGGAAGGCCCGGGCGACCAGGCCCGGCTCACTCACGTGCACCTCGTTGATCGAGTCCATGTACGACACTACGCCGGGCGTCCCGGGAGGGTTCCGCTGCGGCGGTGTCATCACCCGACCGAGTGCGGGTCTGTCCAGCCACCGTACAGACCCGCCCTTGGGTCCGCGGCGGTGGAGGGCTCGCGCATGCGGGCGAAGCTGGATACGGCCCCTCGGCTGCAGTCGCGGTCGTGTGAGGTCTGGTTGAGCAATACGTGGTGGCACAAGGGGGGTCACGGGGCGGCAGGGGTGGCCGTGCGGTGGGTGAGCGCGCCCAGGAAGAGCAGGCTGATCGTGCCGATCACGGCATAGCCGGTGAGCCTGCCGATGCTGTCCCAGGCCGCGTGCAGCACCACGGCAAGGGCGAGGACCAGGCCGAAGCGCAGCCAGCGTCCGGTGTGAACGGCGACATCCCGAGCCCAAGGACCGGTGACCACGTCGTGTGCAGCGGTCAGTCGCGGAGGTGCCCGAGGAGCCACAGCCGGCCACCGCGTGACGCTGGGGGCGCGCCGTCATTGGACAGCGCGACTCCATACAGGGGCTCTGGGGATGTCATGGCTCCCTCCGGGGCCCGAGGTGTATCCGGCTCCGCTCGCGAGGGGCGAGAGCGGCACCGTCGCCAGCGTGAAACAGGCAGGCGCGTCAGCCGAGCCCGAGCGTCTTCAGCGCGGTAGTCCAATCGGTTGCGATCGCCGCCGCCCGGTCGGGTGTGTCCGCCCGTACAGCCAGCGGAGCACTGCGGCTATCTCGCGCGTGTTTCCACTGGGGTCCGCAGAGCGAGGAGGGCGACGTCGTCGTCGTTGTCGGCGGGGCGGACCCGGTGCAGAAGCTGGTCGGTGAAGGAGGCGAGGGGGCGGTGGGCGAGGGCGGCCGCGTGCTGGCGCAGCCGGCCCAGACCCTCGTCCAGGGAGTGCCCGGCTGCTTCGATGAGGCCGTCGGTGTACAGCAGGAGGGTCGATCCGGGCGGCAGTGCGGTGGTGGCGTCGGGGCGGGGTGTGCGGGTCTCGGTGCCCAGGAGGATGCCGTGGCTGTCGGTGAGGTAGCGGGTGAGGCCGTCCTGGCTGACGAGCAGGGGTGGCGGGTGGCCGGCGTTGGTCCAGGACAGTTCCCAGTGGCCGTGGTCCGCCTGTTCGAGGCGGGCGAAGATCATGGTGGCCATGGGGACGTTGGTGATGTGCGTGAGCGCCTCGTCGAGTCGCTGGACGATCCGGCTGGGGGGTTCTTGCTGGGCCCAGGCGTAGGCGCGGAGCATGTTGCGCACCTGGGCCATGCCGGCGGCTGCCTCCAGGTCGTGGCCGACGACGTCGCCGACGGCCAGGGCGGTGGCGCCGTCGGACAGGCGGAAGGCGTCGTACCAGTCGCCGCCGACCTGTGAGGCGTGGGGTGCGGGCAGATAGCGGGCGATCATCTCCAGCCCGGGCACGCGTGGTAGCTGGGGCAGCAGGTGGTTCTGCATGGTCTCGGCGACCTTGCGCTGACGCTGGTAGAGGCGGGCGTTGTCCAGAGCGACCGCGGCCCTGCGTGCGATGTCCTCGATCAGCGGCAGGTCGGCGGTGGTGAAGTCCCCCGCCTTCTCGGCGCGGCCCAGGGTCAGGGCCCCCAGGACCTCCCGGGTGCTGCGGATGGGGACGATGGCCGCGGAGCGGATGCCGGTGGCCTCGAACAGGTGGCGCTGTTCGACCGCGATGCCGGAATCGGGTGGCTGCTGGTAGGTCTTGGGACCGGCAACAGTGGAAGCAACCCCGCGCAGCGCTCTGGACAGTGGCATCGGGGATTCTTCCGGCACCGGGGGCATCGGTCCTTGCAGCTCTTCGTGGTGCACCAGCGTGCCGTCTTCGGCATGGACCACAGCGGTGCGCCACACCTCGTCGCGCTCCGTGATCAGGTCGATGACCACCCAGTCCGCCAGCCGGGGCACGAGCAGGGCCACGAGCCGGCGCAGCGCCTCGTTGGTATCGAGGGTGGAGGTCAGCTGTGTCGTGGTCTGCGCCAGCAGCGCCAGCCGCTCGAGCTCGGTCAGAGCCTCAGGCACCACCTCCGGCCGCGGGCCCGCTTCCTGCGGTGGCTGGTCGCAGTGGAAGACAACGAGCGTGGCGGCCTCCTGGCCACCGGTGTCGTAGGGGGTGATCACCCAGTTGATGGGCAGCAGAGTGCCGTCACCGCGGGCGAACCACTCTCCTTCGGCCTGGGCGGTGCGTCCGGCGTGGAATGCCTGCCGCATGCTGCATCGGCTCGTCGGCATCGGCTGGCCGCTGGCATCGCGGTGCAGCAGATCGTGCGCGTCACGGCCGACGAGGTCCTCGGCGGGCCGGGCCAGCAGCTGCTCGGCTCGGGCGTTGACCGCGATGATGCATCCCTTCTCGTCCACCACGTACGCCCCCGCGCCGATGGCTGCCAGCGCCCCGCCCACAGTGGTGTCAGCCACCCGACGGGACCGCTGATCCATGCTCTCGGTCCGCTCTGGCTCCGCCACGTGTGAGCCTCCTTCATGATCGCCGGTCGTGCCGCCCGCTGGACACCCGGACGCTGTGTGCTGTCCTGCATTCTTTGC
This sequence comes from Streptomyces sp. NPDC001851, assembly GCF_040297165.1. NCBI lineage: Bacteria > Bacillati > Actinomycetota > Actinomycetes > Kitasatosporales > Streptomycetaceae > Streptomyces > Streptomyces sp. NPDC001851. The sequence goes on from NZ_JBEOYR010000021.1 coordinate 103,681, forward strand.
CCGGCTACCCCGTTGTGCAGGCATGCCGGTCCTTGCGCCCGGCGCGCGCCGGCTGCGGACGCGCCGGTCTCCTGGGTACTGGGCCAGTGACATCAGAAGGTCTGGTGCCGCGGGATGCACGCGCGTCGGAGGTGACCATGAGGTACGACGAGTTGCGCGTCCCCGAGCCGGGCCGCGGATCGTGATGGCCGTCTGCCGGAGCTTGGAGATGCACCGCGAACCAGTGGGCAAGCGGATCACCGCCACGATCGGCCTTGCCGAAGACCCAGTGGGAGACGTGGCCGATCGCCGGCCCCGACCAGGTGGCGCATCACGTGTTTGCCGCCTCCGGCCCGTGGTACTTCAGGCTCGTGGACCGCGGTTCGGGCCAAGGGCCGTGGCCCGCATCCTTCAATCGTGGGGCCCGCCAGGTGGCGGGCCCCACGATCAGGCCCCGTGGCTGCCAGTGCCGTTCCGACAGCCCGCACGCCCCGCATGCAAGCGGTAGCAGGCGCCCGTGGCAGACCGGGTTTCCCGTCACGGGTGGACCGGATCGCTTGGCGATGCTGGTCTTCCGGTCTGCTGTGGGGTTCAGTCAGGCCTTGCGCTCGTAAGCGCGGGTTTCGGTCGTGATGGCCGCGAAGCCAGTGCTGTCGGGGTCGCCGTGGAGCTGCAGGACGTCGTGGCCTTGGGGCGGTGACCTCGTGCCAGTAGTTCTCCTTGGTGGGGTCGTCGGCGAGTGTCTTGAGGGCACCGAGGTTGTAGGTCGTGCGGGTGGCACTGTCGCCGTTGGCCTGGTCCCGAACTTGGCGTCCTTGTCGAAGTCTCCGCAGTTGTTGTGGCCGGCCCGCATCTTGACGGTCACAAGGTGCCCGGGGGTGGTCACGAGTTCCTGCTGGATCCCGCCCGCCTGATCGCCGGTGAAGTTGACGGCCTGCGACAGATTGCCCAATGGGCGAACGCGGAACTGAAGATGTCGATGTTGCCGCTGGCGACGGCCCAGCCGTCCAAGTCGGGAAGGTTGCGGTTGACCCTGAGCCAGTCGCCGGAGCAGTCAGGGCTCAGGAAACGGGGGTTGACCACGTGGCCCCCTGTGAAGGTGGCCTTGTCGAGGGGGATGCACCAACGGTCGGACGAGTTCCAGCGAGTTGAGCCGATCTTGAGCCTCGAACGCTGGTCGCTGCCACAATCGAAGCCCCGTTGTCGAAAGCGGTGCCCCGGCGCACGGAACCGCCACTCGGGCCATGCGCGTCCTCGGCTGTGCAGGCGCGCGCTGACCTCGCGCGCCGATTCGCATTCGAGGGGAACCCAGACTTTCATGAAGAGCAATCCGACCGCCTTGGTCCTTGCAGCGATCGTCGTCGCCGGCACTGCCGCTGCCGCCGTGCCGGCCTCGGCCGCGCCCGCCGAGACGGCGCCGACCCGCTGCCACACCGCCGACCTGAAGGCCGGCTTCGCCACGGGGGATGACGCGAGGCCGGAGATGGGCCAGGCCAAGAAGCAGACCCAGGCCTACATCTGGTTCACCAACCGTAGCGGGCGCACCTGCACCCTGTCCGGCTTCGCCGGTGTCGACGTGGTCGGCGCTCAGAAGACCGACGGCACCTGGTCGCTGGCGCGCTCCTCCACGAAGCCCGAAAAGATCACCCTGGGGCAGGGGGACACGGTCGACTTCAGCATCACCTTGCTCCCGGTGGCCAAGTCCACGCCGCGGAAGCAGAAGTTCGTCCCGGCGACGTTCCTGGTCACCCCGCCGAACGAGACGACGCACTTCACCCTGAAGTGGCCGTTCGGCGGTCAGATCCTCAAGCAGGACGGCGCAACCCACCCGGCCACCTACGTCAACCCGGTCGGCCGGTAACCAGGTGGTGTACAGCCCCAGGTCGCCGACCTGGGGCTTTTGTTATGCCGAGTAGGACGAAACGCTCTTCTACGGGAACGACGTCACCTTGGACGGGACAGTGCTCGTGCCCGAGGTGGGGGCACCGGTGCCGTTGACGACATGAGCGTACTGGCCCTTGCCGCCGAGGGAGATCACCAGCAGATCGTGCATCTTGATCCCACTGGTCACCGGCACCTGGAAGCCGTGGGCCTGGACGATGGACGGATCGGTGGTGTAGTTGCAGTAACTGCCGAGTCCCCAGGCCTCGTGAGTGGTGACGGAGTCGGCGACCTTGTAGGCCGCGTAGCCGACGACGCCGTCGTGGGTGATGGCGGCTGCGTTCGGGGCGTCGTATGCCTTCTCGTTCTGGAAGAAGATCGTCCGGCCGCGTGTGCCGCTCCAGTAGACGTCGTACTTGTTGAAGTGTTCCACGAACAGGCCGGTGGCGAGCACATCGTTCCCGTTCACCCTCAGGCCGTAGTCGGCGCGGTTGGTGTCCCAGCCGACGCCGCTGCCGTGGTCGGCGCGCCAGATCCAGGTGTGGTCGACGACCGTGTTGTTGCTGTTGACCACGAGCGAGTTGGTGGCGAGGCCCGGTCCGGCGCCGCCGATGCGGAAGAACACGTCCTGCACGGTGGTGGGGTCGGCGGAGTGGTCGGCGGCAGAGCCGGGCGTGCCGATGCGTACCAGCGTGTCGGAGTTGACCGGTCCGGCGTCGATCAGGAGCCCGGCGAGCCGCACGCCGTCGACGTCGGCGACGTGCATGGCGTCGATGCCGTTGTCCGGTACCAGGGTGGCGAGCCCGAGGCCGAGGACGACGGTGTCGGGCCGGGTGACCTCGATCGTCTTGTCGAGGTGGTAGATGCCCGGCGTGAACAGGAGGTTGAGGCCCTGGGCGAGGGCGGCGTCGATGGCGGCGGCGGTCGCTCCGGGCTTGACGACGTAGAACCGGTCGAGCGGCAGGGAGGTGCCCGGGGTGTTGGGCCAGGACACGCCGCGGGCGTTGGTGCGCTTGGCGGGGACGAACACTTTGTAGGTGTTGCCGTCCAGGTAGAGGAACGGCTTCTCGCGGGAGACCGGTGTGGTGTCCAGGGTGGTGTACGGGCCGCTGTCGAAGTTCGTCGCGGGTGCACCCTGGACACCGGAGAACGTCATGTTCCAGACGCCGTTGGTCCAGCCGCCGACCGAGCTGTCGCGGGTGTACCACTGCTGCTGGGAGTACGGGCCGACCGTGCCGTCGATTTTCGAGTCCGCGATGTAGCCGCCGGAAGCCCATCCGTAGCCGCTCGGGGCGAGGTTGAGGCCGCCCTCGACGTGGATCCGGCGGAAGGGCGCGGCCTGTGCCACGGCCCAGCGGTCGGTGCCGTTGGAGGGCTTGACGGCGAGGTTCTCCGCCGAACGCCAGAAGTTCTGCGTGGCGTTGCCGTTGAACCAGCCGGCGTCGACGGTGACGTCTCCGTTGATCTGCGTGTCGTCGGGGTTCAGGCCGAGGCCGGAGATGGCGGTGTAGAAGCCGATCTGGGCGTTGACGCCGTTGTAGGTGCCCGGCTTGAGCAGGAACTGGTAGCGGCCGGTGCCGAACTGGGCCGACTCCTGCTGCTTGAAGACGTCGTCGAACTTCTGTTGCAGGTGCGGGGTGGAGGGATCCACGACGATGACGTTCGGGCCGAGGTCGCCGCCGCCCTGGATGGGCCCGGTGCCGGTGGCCGTGGTGTGCACCGCGACCTCCCACAGGGAGTACCCGTATCCCGTGCCGCGTGCGGTGCCGTAGATCCGGACGTACCGGCCGGAGCCGCTGACGTCGTAGGACGCCGTGCCGCCGGTCGCTCCGGTGACGGTCTTGAGGGTGGTCCAGTTCCGCCCGTCGGTGGAGGACTGCAGTTGGAAGTCCTTGCCGTAGGCGGTCTCCCAGTTCACGTCGATCGAGCACAGCTCCTCGACCGTACCGAGGTCGACCTGGAGCCACTGGGGGTCGGAGAACTGGCTGGACCATCGGGTGGTCGGGTTGCCGTCGAACGCGGCGGAGGCGGGGGTGCCGGCGTTCTCGGCGGAGGACGCGGTGGCGGGCCTGCCCTCGGCGGCGTTCGCCGTGTCGCAGGTCTGGGTCGCGACGGCGGCCGGGGTGTGGGCGAGGGGAAGGGTGATCAGCGCGGCCACGGCGGCCACGGCGATGACCGGGCTTCTTGGTCGGATACGGCGTCTCACCTGGCGGCTCCTAGGGCGATGCGAGGTCAACAACGCAATGTCGAGGCTTAGTTCAGGGTTTGATTTAAGTGCGGAGGTAAGCGGTCGGCAAGCCTTCGGAAGCCAAAACCTCAACTACCGTGAAGCTCGGCGCTCTGGATCAGCGGGCTCCCCCGTCACCGCCCGACACGAGGGCAGGCCGGCGTGTCCCCTGCCGCGGCCGATCATCCAACGGTTCACCGGAGAGGTCAGCACGAACGCCGACGGAGGTCAGTGCAGGATGCTGACGGCTCGCGCGATCACGAGCAGCGAGGTCACGAGGGCGGAGACACTCTGCAGGCTCATCATGACTTTGGCGCGGGTGGAAAGCGGCATGGTGTCGGTCGGGCTGAAGGCCGTGGAGTTGGTGACGGACACGTACAGGTAGTCCGTCAACGTGGGAACCCAGTCCGAGGTGGCGCTGGCGCCGTCGGCGACTTCCTGGACGGCGTCGTCATTCTCGTCCTGCGAGAACCGGAAGTCCGCCAGGGGCAGAGCGGAGCGGGCCACCTGGGTACGGCTCACCGGGCCGCCGCGGTCCAGCTCCCAGTACGCCAGACCGAATACGATGATGTTGGTGAGCCAGACCTGTAGCGCCGCCACCAGCAGTGAACGGCCGTCCTTCACCCCGGCGTACACCAGCTCGTGGATCAAGATGATCAGCGCCAGGATATTGCTGATCGCGATGACGCCCACGAGCGTCAACGAGAGCACCCGGAACGCCTTCGTCTGCCGCGTCAGACGCTTCGGATTGATCGCGACGAGCGGAACGAGCAGCAGACACTCCAGGACAGGCAGCAAGTAGCGCGGAGCGATCAGCAACCGTTGAGGCAGGAACAGGTAGAGAGCGATCGCGGCAAGTGTTGCGATCACTGCCGGCAGCCGTGCCTCGCCCCTGCGTTCATGTCGGGGATGCCTGGTGCTCGCATCCGCACGCGTGCGCGCCATACCGCCTGGCCCTTCCTGTCGCTCCTACGGGCAACGCCACAGCACCCACACATCCATCAGCGATGCGGACCGCCGGGCATCCACACCATTTACCCGCTTACAGCGTCGAACCAGCTCGACAACACCCGAGTACACAGCAGCGGCTCGGGGAGCTCGGCCTCCGCGGACGGAAAGCGAATCACCCCTCCCCCGCAACCGGCGGTGCACCCCGTTGTCACACGCGGCCACCAGGGTGGCATGTCCATGCACTCCTTCACCTGGAGGATTCCTTGCTGACCCTGCGACGTCCCCCGCTGTCCTGGGCCAAGCGGTTCGCGGTGCTGATCGCCGCCACCACGTCCGTGCTCAGCCTGTCCGCCGTCAACAGCCCTGCCGCGAACGCGACGGTCTACAGCTCCTGCGGCACCGCCGGATGCTCCGACGCAGCTGCGGCGGACTCGACGTGGTCCGACCTCGGCTACCCGACCTCTCGGGGCTGGTACCACTGGCCGGACGGCGAGTGCAGCTACGCGGGCGGCGAGTTCTACAACAACGACGGGCAGCTGCCGTCTGGTGACACCTTCTACGAGTACGACGTCTACCCGCGCACCTGCGGCGCCCATCGGGACGCCTATCGAATCGTCGTCGACTCCGACACCGGCGTGGTCTGGTACTCACCCAACCACTACACCGACTTCTATCAGCTCTGACACGCTGGCAGGAGTCGAGCCGACGGTCCCCAGACCCCGGGCTACTGCAGCGTGCCGAGATATCCTTCTTGAGCTCGCCGTGCAGGCGGTCCACGTCACCAACCAGACGCGCGGACGGGCCCGGCTCATTGACCTCCCGTCGCTCGCTGAACCTCCCCAGTTGCCGCCGTACGCGTGAACGCGGCCGGAGAGAACCGGTGGGAGCGTGCGCTCCTGCGCGTTCCGCCGGGCAGTGGGGCACTGCTGGAGACGGCGCTCAAGGCGGCGGTGGCGGCACGCATGACACGCCGCGCGTACGAGCCGGGTGCGGGTGCGGTTCGACCCGCCCGGGACCTCGACTGACGGCCGGTCGCGTGATCGCAGGCCGTTGCGGAGCGGACGAGTGCCGTGATTTTCTGGTGCGGCGCCCCCGCGCAGATCAGGTACAACTCCTGCTGGAACGGGTGCGTTCGCGCCAGGGAGGCCGCATGAAAGTGTCCAGAGCCCGTGTACTGCTCGGCCTGATACCGGTGGCCGCCTTGCTGGGTACGCTGTCAGCGGGCACGCCTGCCTATGCCAGCTCGGTGGCCAACCCGGGGCCTTTGGTCGACCGGACATCTTACTCGACCGAGATGGCGAAGCTGAAACTCACGGAACACCAGGTGTCCGCCGACACGATCAGCACCCTCGACGGGCAGATGCCGAACGTCGGCGTGGACACGGTCCTCAAGAGCGCCAACCACTCCATGCGCAACCGGGCTGACTGCCAGGGCTCCGAACTGGCGGCCCTGCCCGTCAAGCCGACCGCCGACGCGGCCTACTGCTGGGACACCGGCGACTCGGTCACCCAGGACTGGGTGCCGCAGGGACTGACGTCGTCGGGTGACGCCGATGACGACGGCATGTGGGGCACGAACAAGCTGATCCTCTCGGGCTGGACCGAGAACAGCACCTCGGCACGGGTGGCGTTCATCGACGCCAACGACCCGGCCCACCTCAAGTACCGCTGGGTGCTTCTGGTCATCCCCACCGACAGCGGCAACAACTTCGCCAGATTCGGCTCGCATGTGGGCGGCATGGTCTGGTTCGGCGACAAACTCATCGTCACGGGACGTGCGGGCGACGGCAGCAACAACGCGCTGTACGTCTTCTCGATGAAGCACATCCTGCAGACGCAGGTGAACAGCACCGTGGTCGGCAAGGTGAGCGGAGGCTTCTCCGCCGACGGCTACCAGTACGTTATGCCGGCCGTCGGCTCCTACAGCCAGCCGGGCGCCTGCACGATGGCGAACGACACCGACATCCCCTGTTTCGCGTCCGTCTCCCTCGACCGCACCACCACGCCGTTCAGCATCGTGGCGAACGAGTGGTTCTCTTCCGGCGGCGGGCCGGCCGCCCGGATCTTCCGCTACAACCTCGCCGCGCCCGGCGGGAACATGCCGCTCGAAGACGGCGGTACGGGGACGGTGGACGCAAGCCAGCTGCTGAAGTCCAACGCCGTGGGACTCCAGTCGGTTCTCGCGCACGGCGGCACCTACTACGGTGCGGACGCCCGCGGCGGCGTCGCGCAGTCCGGCGTCATGTGGCGGATGAGGACCAGCAGCACCACCTCGGACACGTGCAGCAGCTGGGACATGGACAACGCCTGCTGGGCGCAGCACAGCGAGGGCATCTCGCTGTGGTCGAGCACGCAGGAGGTCTGGTCGCAGACCGAGTGGGCGGCCGACGGCAACGGGGACCCACATGGCACGCCGGTGGTCCCGCAACGCGTGCTGTTCTCGGTCCCGTTGAGCAGCATGTGAGGCAGGGCGGCGAAGGAGGCTGGGCAGCACCTGACGCTGGGCGGCAGGCGAGGCTGGGCAGCAGGCGAGGCTGAGCAGCAGCGACACCGAGCCGAAAGCGCCGCCGAGCCCGCGTCCGCGGTGGCAGCCGGGTGTCCTAGGGCGCCGGGCTGCCGCCCTCGTCGCTCAGCGGGGCGCCGGCAGGGCCTCCGACGCCAGACGCTCCGCGCTCTCTTCGCACAGGGCAAGGTCCTGCCGGGGCGGCACGCCCCGGCAGGAAGGTCGCCGCGCGGGCGCTGGCGACGGCGATGCGGATGGGCAGGAGGCGGAGCTGACACGTACGTCAGCAGCCGAACCCCGGGACCAGCGGTGTCCTCCCTCCGGGCTCAGTTGCCCGGAGGTCGCTTGGTGCTTCCCAGCACCGGGTCCTGTAACCGCCGCCATCACGCCATCAGCACGGTCTGAAAGTCACGAGGCGTCATCAAGGGTTCACTTGCGTTCGCCCCCCAGACCTTCCCCTCACCTGTTGCACCCTGATGGCCGGGACGCTCTTGGGCTTGGACACTCCGCTCCACATCCCGCCGTTACCAGCGACGCACGGGAGCGCGGTGACGGGCCTTGGACACTGGCCCGAAGTTCAGCCGCTCGATACCTCCCGTGTCGCACATTGAGCGCTTCAGTTGACCACAGAGAACGTCGTTGTTGGCCGCTCGAATCGTCCCAGCGACCGGGGTTTTGCTGAATCGGCAAACGAACTCGTCTTCTCGTAAGAACTTCCGGATGATCGACCTTCAGCCAACGGATCGGCGGCACAGGGCCGTCAGGGCGTACGGCGCACCAAAGGTCCGGGAGGATCGCATGTCGCGGCACGTCGCGGAGGTCACACACCGGTTGGTGTCCTCGCCAGCAGGCCGGATCCACCTCGCTGAGCAGGGATGCGGGCCGCTGGTGCTGCTCGTGCACGGCTTTCCCGAATCCTGGTACTCCTGGCGCCACCAACTGCCGGTACTCGCGGCGGCGGGATACCGCGCGGTCGCCATCGATGTCCGCGGCTACGGCCGCTCCTCAAAGCCTGCCGCGACGCATGGGTATCGGATGCTCGACCTGGTGGAGGACAACGTCTCGGTGGTGCACGCCCTGGGCGAGGAGACCGCGGTGGTCATCGGCCACGACTGGGGGGCGACCATCGCCGCGAACTCCGCCCTGCTCAAGCCGGAGGTCTTCCGCGCAGTGGGACTGCTGAGCGTCCCCTACACCCCGCGCGGCGGGCCCCGCCCCAGCGACGTCTTTGCCCAGATGGGCGGGAGCGAGGAGTTCTACGTCTCGTACTTCCAGGAGCCGGGCCGTGCCGAGGCCGAGATCGAACCCGATGTACGCGGCTGGCTCGCGGGCTTCTACGCGGCCCTGTCCGCCGACACCATGCCCGCACCGGGCGCTCGCGATCCGCATTTCGTCAGCAAGGACGGGACGCTGCGTGAGCGGTTCCCCATCGGCCGACTGCCGGCCTGGCTCAGCGAGAGGGACCTCGACGTCTACGCCGGGGAGTTCGAACGGACCAGCCTGACCGGAGCGCTCAACCGCTACCGGAACATGGACCGCGACTGGGAGGAACTCGCCGCCTTCGACGGTGCTCCCATCACCCAGCCGTCCCTGTTCATCGGCGGCGACCTGGACGCCTCCACAACATGGCTGGCCGAGGCGATCAAGGCCTACCCGGTCACGCTACCGGGCCTGACCTCCTCCCACGTACTCGACGGCTGCGGTCACTGGATCCAGCAAGAACGCCCCGACGAGGTCAACCGGCTCCTCACCGACTGGCTCGCCGCCTTGCCCGCGTGACGCACTCGCGCCGCCCACCTCTGGTCTGGTGCTGCAGAGATGGAAGGCCGAGGACGCCAGGCGGTGATGACCGCGTTCACGGATCCGCTCATGCGGGGTCAGTCCATCGAGCCGGTTGGTTCTGCCGAGGCCGCCGAACGGTGGCTGGCGGCTCGTGGTGAGCAGTGGGCCGCGGACTCTTCCTGTTCCTTCGCCGTCGTCAATGGCGGTGGCCTCGTTGGCCCGCTGGGCTTTCGACGATGCGGGACTCTTCCGGCTGGAGCTTGGGCACCGGGTGAACAATCCCGCCTCATGCGGAGTGGCTCGCGCTGCCGGCTTCGCGGTGGAGGGACAGCAACGACAGAAGCTCGAATACGACGGTGTCCGCGTCGACGTGGAACTCCATGCCGGCCTGGCAACGGATACGGAGCCCGTGTCGTGGTGAGGCTGGCTCTCTCCTGCGGCACCTGTTTGGTGGGGCTTAGACCGTGTCCTACACGGTCTAAGGGCGATGCCGATGCCGCAAACCGTCCATCACCACGGCCAGCAGTTGATCGGCCTGCTGTTCGCCGTCGGATTCGCCTTCGGCGACGAAGGCCACGGCGTTGACGAGCTTGAGTACCTGGCCCACTGTGACGTCGGTGCGGATCGTCTCGGCCTGCTGGGCCCGGTCGAGCAGGGCCGCCGCAGCGGCGTACATCCTCTCCCGGCACCAGGACACGTCGGAACCCTCATCGCGCAAGGCAATCACCAGTGCCGTGGCCAGGCTGCGTGACGTGCTCCCCTGCTTGACGAGTTCCCGAAGCCAGGTCGCCAGCCCCTCATCCGGGGACCGTGCGGCGAGCAGTTCTTGCGACCGTGCGTACAGGGCCTCGATCTGGTCTCGGTGCACGGCCTGCAGCAACGCCTCTCGGGTGGGGAAGCGGCGGTAGAGAGTGGCGTTCCCGACGCCAGCGTGGCGGGCGATGTCGTCCATGGGGACGTCGACTCCCCGCGCGGCGAAGACTTCACGAGCGGCGCTGACCAGTCGTTCGTAGTTGCGCCGTGCGTCGGCTCGTAGCGCGGGCTGGGGCGGAGGTGTGGTCATGGCACCCTCTGTTTACGAACTGGGGAGACTCCCCATATAGTACCAACACGTAACTGGGGAGACTCCCCAGTTGAAGCGGCTCTCGCTTCCGAGCCTGGCAACGCCCGGCGCTCTTCCGGAGGTAGAAGTGACGACATCGAATCCCACAGTGCTGGTGACCGGGGCTACCGGCCTGCAGGGCGGCGCTACGGCGCGGCAATTGCTGGCCGCCGGCTGGCAGGTGCGAGCCCTCGTCCGCGACCCGGCCGCCCCCCGGGCCCAGGCGCTGGTGCAGGCTGGCGCCGAGATCGTCCCGGGGGACATGGGAAACCGCCCTTCGCTCGATTCAGCGATGCGGGGCGTGCACGGGGTCTTCAGCGTTCAACCGACCGCCGGCTATCCCGGCACCCCGGCCGGCTTCACTGTGGAAGATGAGATCCATTTGGGCATGAATGTGATCGAAGCGGCAATCGACGCTGACGTCCGGCACCTCGTCTACTCCTCGGTCGCCGGCGCCGAGCGCTCAACGGGTATCCGCCGCTGGGAGAGTAAATGGCACATCGAGGGGCGCATCGGTGCCCTGGGCCTGCCCGCCACCATCCTGCGTCCCGTCCGGTTCATGGAAAACCACTCCGACCCGACTCTGGGGATTCGCGATGGCGTACTCACCGATGTGATCAAGCCGGAGGTGCCCGTCCAACTCATCGCCAGCACGGATATCGGTGCCTTCGCGGCCCTCGCATTCACCCACCCTGACCAGTACATCGGCCAGGCACTCGAGATCGCCGGCGATGAACTGACGCTCCCGCAGGTCGTCGACGCGATCAGCCGCACTACCGGAGTCGCCATCACTTACCGGGCGATCCCTCGCGAGGCCCTCACGGGGCTCGATCCGGACGCCCGCGCCGGCTACGACTTCACCAATTGCAGGGGCGGCTGGCAGGCTGACATTCCCAAGCTGCGAAGCCTGCACCCGGCCCTGATGGACTTCGACACCTGGCTGCGCAAGGAAGGCAAGACGCAGTTCGACGTGCTGTTGCGTGATCGGCCCGCCTGATGTGACCTGCTGCCGCCGAACGGCCTTCCATCTTCACGCACCGATGATCAGCGGCTCTGCGTACTGGGCACTGACGGCCGTTGCCGACCCGGGAGTTGAGCGCTGACACCGTGTCCTACATGGTCAGTTTGAGGAGGCGCTTGCAGCGGCAGAGGGCGGCGGCGAGGCCGAGGAAGGCCAGGTAGTTGCGGGGATGTCGCTCGTAGCGAGGTGGCAGACGCCGGTAACCAGTCAGCCAGGAGATCGTGCGCTCGATGCCCCCCGACGACGGCCCAACCGTATCGGCTTCAGCCCGAGGCTCTCGTGGGTGTTGGCGGCGGAGACTCCGACGCGAAGGGGCAGTCCGTTCGCGTCGGACAGTACGTGCATCTTGGAACCCGGCTTGCCCCGGTCCACGGGCGACGGACCTGCAAGTTCGCCCCCTTTTTTCTTGACGCGGACGTGGGCGGAGTCGAGTACCGCCCGGGACAGGTCGACCAGGCCCTGGCCGGCGAGCGTCTCAAGCACCTTCTGGTGCAGCCGTCCCCAGACGCCCGCCCGGGACCAGATCAGGAACCGTCGGTGCACTGTTGACTTCGATTCCTCGAAACAGAGCGGCAGAGCCCGCCAGGCACAGCGGCTGACCAGCACGTAGACGATCGCTGCGAACACCGCCTCGTCATCGATGTCGGCCACCCCGCCACCCTGCGGCCGCACCCGCGCCGGCGACCGCTACGACTCCTGGCCGGGCCGGGACGGTGAGAGCGCCAACGACGGGCCCCTGGGCGCTGACCCCGCTGCATTCCTGGACTTCGCTGCCGGGCCCGTGGACAGCCAGCGTTTGGCCTGCGCGCTCGCGGACGCCCCGGTCGACGCACAGGACATGGACGTCGACGGCGAACCGGGCTACGTCTGGGCCCAGGCCCTGCACTGGGACGTGCTGCGCGCGCTCAGTCACCCGGAGCAAGCGATCCGCCGCGCGCACTGGGACTACTTCCACATGAGCGGTGCGCCGCAGGTGCTCACGGAGGTGCTGGGCAGCACCGAACTCGTCGTCCTGGGCACGCCGGATCACCCGTTCTGAAGCCCCACCGATCCGCGCACGCCAAAGGCTCTCACCAGGCATCACGTACGCTGTCAGCCAGCCGGGGTCAGAGGCGGGACGGATTCTCCAAGGTGGCCGGAGACCGGCGTGGAGCGCCACCGCAGGCGCCCGGCGCTGGCTGAAACCCCCGCCCCGGCGCCGGCCTGGGCCGCCCGTGCGACCACCCGGATACCGCCGTGTCCCCAGATCCGCGCGTCGGCTCCCGTCAGCAGCCGCCGCTGCCGCTCTTGAATCTCTGCGAGCCCTGAGCCCTTCATCTACCACGGGGCGGCCCTCACACAAACGGTGGCTCGAAGGTGAGTACGGACGGGACGTGCGTCCGTGCCGCGAGCCGGAGCAGCCCGTGACCGATTCCGGCGATGCCGGTCAGCAAACCTGGGGTGCTCAGTCCCTCGGGAACGCCACAGACCGGGCCCCGTTCGTCGAGCGTCGCGCAGACGGCGTGGGCCATGCGGTCGGCCAGACTGCGTCCGGCCGCGCTGTCCAGGATGCCCGCGGCCGTGGCCACGAACTCCAGGTTGCCGAGTTCGCCGTGGCAGAGCGACAGGTTGCGCACTGTCATGCTCTCGGAGACCGGGTAGGCGGCCCGGGTGTCGTCCAGGGCAGTGGCCAGGTCGTCGAGAGCGGGTTCGGACAAGCGGAGATGGTCCACAGCGGACAGCACTGCACGGGCCAGGCCGATGCCCGGGGCTCCGTGGCACCAAGCCGTCATCGTGGTATTGCGGCTGCGCGGTCGCAGGTCGGGCCAGCGCCGCAGCTCGGGGTCATGGAGAGCTGCTTCGTAGCGGAGGGCTTCACGGAGGGTTTCGCGGTACCGCAACGTGTGCAGGGCCTGCGAACACCGTGCGAGCGCGAGGACGATACCGGATGCGCCGTGTGCCATCCCGCACAGCGGGCGGTCCCCACCGGCGGGCGAATGCCACCCCACGCCCGTGTCCTGTGGAATCCCTGCGGACGCGATGGCGTCGGCACAGCGAGTCATCAGCTCGGCGAGTGTGCCGCTGCCCAGTACGCTGTGCGCGCTGGTCAGGCCGAGCAGCGTGCCGGCGAGTCCGTCGACGAGGTCTGGGTCGCTCGTCTGGTCGATGGTGCTCTCCAGGCGCGGGGCGAGGTCGGTGAGCAGCTGAGTGAGGTCATCGTGCTCTCCGGTGGCGGCGGCCCAGTGTGCGGCGAAGTAGAGCCCTCCGCCGACCTCGCCGGACAGCCCGAGCGCGGGGACACCGGGAGGGGGCGGCGGGAGACGACGGCCCAGTCCGGCCCGGTGGGCGAGCGAGCGCGCCACGAGAGCGGCCGCCTCCTGATATCGGGCCGTGCCGGTCACGAGGCCGAGCTGGAGGAGGAACAGCGCGATGCCGGGCGCGCCCGAGTACAGGCCGCTGGCTGTCGGCGTCAGTCGCCATGCCGATGTTCCGACCGGTGTGATGCCCAGCCAGCCGATCTCGTCACCGGCCCTCAGTGCGGTGGCCAGGAGCTTGTCCCCGATCGCCCGGGCATGGTCGATGGCGGTGTGCGGGGCCGGGGCGCCGTCGCGGCCGGCAACGAGGTGAACGGGCCAGGAGGCGTTGAGGTCGTCGGTGGCCGCACAGGCGAAGGCCGATTCGATCACCCATCGCTGGTGCAGCAGATCGGCGGTCGAGAGCGCGTGCAACCGGTCGCGGGCGGCCTCAAGGCCACTGGCCTCCAGGGCGTCTCCGATCACCGTGCCGTCCGCGCCCCGCAGTTCGCACCCGCCGACCCGGCTGGTAAACAGGGGGATATCGCCATCGGCCAGCTGGCGTCGCTCGCTGACCGCGATGTCGTGACCGCGATGGTAGTTCCGGTAACGGCCCAGCGTGCGGTCGAGGTAGCAGTCACGGTGGACGGCGTTGCGCAGGAGCTTGGGATGGTAACTGTCCCACAACACCGTGCCGTACGTCTGGGTCGCCTCCAGCACGCGCCGCACGGTGTCGTTCTCGAAGCGCTCCAACAGCCCTCGTTTTCCGGTGAGTTCCGCCTTCCGGTCGAGCAGGATGCGGTAGAGGTCGGTGAAGCCGTCAACGATCTCGGACACGAAGTGGGCAGGGTCGATCGGACTGCCCTTCAGCAGGGGTGCGTTGGGAGACGCCCCCATCGGCACGCGCCGGTGCACGATCCGCATCGTGTCCGAGCCGGGATCGGCCCACGTCGGCACCTGGTCGGAGGACAGCTGACCGGCACGGTAACTGATTCCGGACAGGTCCGTGGTGCTGTGTTCGGCTGCGTGGAACCGGACGACCGGATTCGGCAGCAGGCCGGTGGCGAGCACGGTGGACATCATCAGCCGTCCGGCCACCTCGTCGTCCGCCCCCGCAGCGCGGCGCAATTCCGCTCCGAACAGCGCTTCGAGATCGACCAGGTACGGGTGTTCGCCTGCGGCGATGACGTTCTCGAAGTGGAGGTCGGTAGCGCGGAGCACGTACGCCAGGGCGAGGTACCCGCCATGGCGGCGGTAGAAGCGGGCTGCCTGGCCGCGGTCCGAGCAGCCCGACGACGCCACGAACTGTGACCATCCATGATCGTCGCGGCTGACGATGTCCAACGTCGCGAAGCCCGGCTCGAAACCGGCGGCGTTCGCCCACCGCAGCAACTGCTGGAAATGCCGGTCGACATGGAGCGAGCGTGGCTTGTAGACGACCCGGTGCCCTCCGGCGAATGTGACGATACCGACCGAGCGACCGCCGCGATGCCCATCCCCCGCATCGAACCGCACAGCGGTCGGTTGCCGGTCCGCCGCCTCCGGCACGAGGTGGCCGATCGCGGACAGATCGGCGCACAGGTGGGCGCAGAACTCCAGCCGGGCAGCAACCCAGTTGTCCAGGAGCACCGCGCATTCCCGGAGCAGGACTGGGTACGCCCGCCACAGCGCCGACGCGTGCCGGGGATTGGACAACCTGGCTGCGAAGTCAGCGAAGCGTCCGGCACTGTCCGCTCCGGCGAGGGTGCCGCGCAGGCGCGCGATGTTCAGTTCGAGCAGGAGCACCCGGATCACCAAGCGGGTCAGCGCTCGCCGCGGCCAAGTCCCGGCCAGTAGCAAGCCCAGATGCTCGCCGTCCAGCGATGAGCCCGTCGATCGAACAGTGTCCAACACCCCTGCGACCAGGGCATCGGTTGCACGGTCGAGGAACGGCCGGATGAAGTCCAGCAGCCCCTCCAACTGCTGCTGCCGCGGGTCCCGCGGCAACTCCGGCCGTTCGGACGCCCCGGCCGCGCGAGCGGCGCCCGGGCCGCCGGCCAGCGGCAGGCCGTGCAAGTGTTGCAACCACCCGGGCGGACTCGTGAAACGCTCGCGGACCTGCTCCGCCTCCTCCTCGCACAGGCGGGTGAACTCGTCGGACGTCAGCTGCCGCCGGTGCAGGATCTCCGCGAACAGCTCGTCGTCCGAGTAGGGGTAACGGGCCCGCCACCTGGCCGTGGTCGATCCAGATCGCGCCGTCGAGCGCGTCGGCTCGCTGGCCGGCACCGGTTTTCCAGCGGCGATCCGCTCGTCCAGGTAGGCGGCCAGGAACCAGATACTGGCGTTGCTGTCGACATGAACGGCCGAGTAGGGGTGGGTTTCGAGAGTCATCGAAGTGTCCCTGTAGCTGCGACGATGTGTACGGCGGTGCGGGGGATGTGCCGTGCTGTGCGGGGGACGTGCCGTGCGGTCCGCCGACGGCAGGCGGGCCGCACGGCCACGGTCTGTCCCTAGGCGCAGCAGGCGTCGGAGCTGTCCCCGAATGTGAAGAAGCACGAGCCGATGCAGACGACCGAGACGGTGCTCGCCTCGATGGCGTGGGTGCCGTTGAACGCGATGATCTCCTGGAACTCCCCGGCCGGGTTGGCGGGGATCTGCTGCAGCTGCTCCTCGGACAGCGAGTCGTGGAACGTCTCGTCGGTCCAAGCTCGGATTATGATGTCGGTAGAGATGGGCATGATGCTCCTCTTTTGTTTACTTGAATTACCTTTTCGGGCTTTACGAGCGCCGGCACTCCGGCATTCCCTGGTGAACGAGTGCCTGCGGCCCCGACTCACCGGTTGATCGACCGCAAACGGGGTCAGTTGACCAGTGCGAGCCAGGTGTTGCGCCCCACGGTGCCGTCCGGGGTCAACCGGTTGCGGGTCTGGAAGGCGACCACGGCGTCATGCGTGGCCGCACCGAAAGAGCCGTCGACCGACAGGGCCGCGCCATGGGCCTTCAGTTCCGCCTGCACCGCGCTGACGGCCGGGCCGTGGTCACCTTCTTTGACGGTGGTGACGAGGGCTTGCCAGGTGTTGGGGCCGACGATTCCGTCGGGGGTGAGCTGATTGCGGGTCTGGAAGGCGACCACGGCGTCATGCGTGGCCGCACCGAAAGAGCCGTCGACCGACGAGGCCGCGCCATGGGCTTTGAGGAGGTACTGGATGGTGGTCACCTGGCGGCCGCTGTAGCCCTGCTGGACAACCGGCCATGCCCCGGCCGGTGGTGGCGGTGGGGGCGCGTAGGTGCCGTTGGTGGCGAGGTTCCGCAGGTCCTGCTGGGTGCCGTTGAAGACGTCCTGGTCACCGGGAAGGGTGCCGGAGTCGGAGGTCTGCCAGATGGCGTACGTGGACCAGCCGTTGGGCAGGGGGTGCGGAGTACCGGTCCAGCTGCCGATCCAGATCAGGTTGGTGGCGGCGAAGGCGGAGGAGTTGCCGGTGCACTGCGACCACCACGACGTGTTGGTGTTGATCACCGGGTGGCGGCCGGTGCGACGCCGGTATTCGATGTCGAACGAGGCGATCCAGTGGACGGTCGCGCTGGGGCTGATCCCGTAGCAGGTGGGCAGGCCCGGCGTGGCTTCGATGTCCAGGACGCCGGGGAGGGTCTTGCCGTCGGGTTGCCAGGCGCCTCCGTGGTCGACGAAGTAGTCGGCTTGGGCCCTGCCGGAGGCTTTGTCCGGCCTGGCGAAGTGATAGGCGCCGCGGATCAGGCCGACCGCTGCTGCACCGTCGTACTGCTGGGAGAAGCGGGAACTGATGTAGGAGGTGCCCTCGGTCGCCTTGACGTAGGCGAAGGAGGCTCCGGCGGCGGCGACCGCGGCCCAGTCCACGGTCTCCTGGTAGGCGCTGACGTCGAGCCCGCGCACGGCAGCATCCGCGGCCTGCCGCGGCGCGGCTTTCTGGACCGTCGCCGATGCCGCGACCGGGGCGACGAGCAGTGCCGTCGCGACGGTCACCGCGGTCAGCCCGCTGAGTAACCCCGCCCGCACACCGCGTCTTGGGGCAACCCCTCGGAGATGGTGAGGAGTTCTGGGAAGAAGCGTCATACATGGACTCCTTTCACTCATTTCGCATCCTGCGCCGCTGACCGCTGCACCGGCTCGATGGAGCCTCTGCGACGGCTTCGTTCGCCCGCCCTCCAGTCCGCACGCCGAGGGCAGCAACGGGCCGTTGCGAACGATTGACGTACTGCTTTGTTGGTCTGGCCGGGCCGATCCCGCGAGCGGTCGTCGAGGCGTGGGCGGTACCGGTCACAAATGCCGGCCACCACGCCCGCGGTGGCCACGGCAATTCGAGCCCTCGCGCGATGGCCTCGATCCCTGTCGCATGAATCTCTTTCTCCTTTGCCGCAGCCGCAGCCGCAGCCGCAGCCGCATGAGCCGACCGCGATCGGGTTGGGACGTCAGCACCGCCGTCGACCTGCCGGCCGCCGTCCCGCCCATGCTTGTGGTCCGGCCCGTTGTTGCGCATGCCTGCATCGCCGAGTGCAACAAACGTCGAGGCAGGCCGGCCGTCGGCGCCGATCGGCTGAAACAAGCTGGTCAGGGATGCGGCGGTGACGAAGAAGGTGCCACTGTTGTCTCTCACCGTCGGTGTTGACCATGGGGGACGGCATGGGGCGTCGTGAGGGACCGCTGGATCCGTCGGCCGGCCCGGTCCAGCGTTTGGCGTTCGACTTACGCAAGCTGCGCCAAGAGGCCGGAGGCTTGACCTACCGGGCCATGGCGCAGTGCACCGGCTATTCGGTCGCCACCTTGTCGAGGGCGGCCGCAGGGGGCCAACTGCCCTCGCTGGAGGTGGTACTGGCCTATGTGCGGGCTTGCGGGGCGGATCCCGAGGAATGGGAGCCGCGCTGGCGGGCGGTGGCTCGGGAAGTGGCCGCCGAGCCGGAGGATGCCGATGACACGGACGCCCCGTACCGAGGGCTGACCCGCTTCGAACCCGGCGATCGGCATCTGTTCTTCGGGCGCGACCAGCTCGTGGCCCGACTGACCGAGCGGGTGCGGACCTGCCGCATGGTCGCGGTGGTGGGCGCGTCCGGCAGCGGCAAGTCCTCCCTGCTGCGCGCGGGGCTCCTCCCGTCCCTCCAAGACCAGCAGTCATCGCAGTGTCGACTGGCGGCAATACGCATCCTCACCCCAGGGCCGCGGCCGGCCTCCACCCACGCGCGAGCGTTCACGGCAAGCCAGGGTGCCGGCGACACGGTGGTCGTGGTCGACCAGTTCGAGGAGCTCTTCACCCTGTGCTCGGATCCGGCGGAGCGTGCGGCTTTTCTCGACCTGCTGGTGAGCGCGGTGGAACCGGAGAGCAGACTGCGGGTGGTGATCGCGGTAAGGGCGGACTTCCTCAGTCGCTGCGCCGACCATCGCCCGCTCGCCGCCGCCCTCACCGACGCCACCTTCCTGCTCGGCCCCATGGGGCCGGCCGAACTGCGCGACGCGATTGTCAAACCCGCAGTGGCCGCGGGGCTGATCGTGGAGCGCACGTTGACGGCGCGGATCCTGCAGGACGTCGCCGATGAGCCCGGCGGACTGCCGCTCATGTCCCACGCCCTGCTGGAGACGTGGCGCCGCCGCAGAGGCCGCACCCTCACGCTGGCTGCCTACGAGGCTGTCGGCGGTGTGCACGGTGCTCTCACCCGCACCGCCGAAGAGCTGTACACCCGCCTGTCGCCGGAACGGGCAGAGGTCGCCCGGCGTATCCTGCTGCGCCTGATCACGCCCGGTGAAGGTGCCCAGGACACCAGCCGTCCCGCCGAGCACGGCGAACTGCAGGCGCTGAGCACCACGGACCAGTCCGCCGACACGGCCTCGGTGCTGGAACAACTGGCTCGCGCGCGGCTGGTCACACTCGACGGCGACATGGTGCACCTGGCGCACGAAGCGTTGATCACCGCTTGGCCGCGACTGCAGTCCTGGATCGACGGTGCCCGCGAACAGCTTCGGGTCCACCGCCAGCTCACCGAGGCCGCCCGGGCCTGGGATGCGCTCGACCGGGACTCCGGGGCCTTGTACCGCGGCACCCGCCTGGTCACGGCAGAGGAGTGCCTGGCCGGGTATCGCGCGGACCTCACG
The DNA here is from genome assembly GCF_040297165.1 of Streptomyces sp. NPDC001851. Taxonomy (NCBI): domain Bacteria; kingdom Bacillati; phylum Actinomycetota; class Actinomycetes; order Kitasatosporales; family Streptomycetaceae; genus Streptomyces; species Streptomyces sp. NPDC001851. The sequence continues at coordinate 123,497 of NZ_JBEOYR010000021.1, forward strand.
CCGTCCGAGGCCGCGTTCCTCGACGCCAGCATCGCCGCCCGTGAACAGGAGCGCCGGGTGGCGGCTCGCACCACCCGGCGCATCCGGGCGCTGCTGGCCGCGGTGTCCGCCCTTCTCCTGCTCGCGTCGACGGTCGCTGTCATCGCCTTCCAGCAGCGCTCGCTGGCCCGCGACAGCCGTGACCGTGCGGTGGCCGCTCAGGTGGTGGCCGAGGCGGGCCAGTTGAATGCGACCGATCCGTCGCTGGCGGCGCGGATGTACGTGGCGGCGTACCGGCTGCGGGCGGACCGCGAAGCCGCCGCCGGCCTGCTGGACACGCAGAACATCGCGCTGTCCTCCGTACTGTCCGGACACTCCCAGCCGGTGTACGCGGTGGCGTTCTCACCGGACGGGCGCGTCCTCGCCACCGGGGCCGGTGACGACACCATCCGGCTGTGGAGCCTGGCCGATCCCGGGCACCCCGTCCCGCTCGGCAGGCCGCTGACCGGGCACACCGACTGGGTGTACTGGCTGCAGTTCTCCCCGGACGGCCACACCCTGGCCAGCGCAAGCCGGGATCACACGGCACGGCTGTGGGACGTCCGTGACCCGCTGCACCCGAGGGCCCGCGGCGGGCCGCTGACCGGGCACCGCGACATGGTCTTCTCCGTGTCGTTCAGCCGCGACGGGCGCACGCTGGCCACCGCCGGCCAAGACCACACCGTACGACTGTGGGACGTCTCCGACCCGGCACACGCGAAGGGCCTGGGCCCCCCGCTGACCGGGGCGAGCGCCGCCGTCGCCTCGGCCGCCTTCAGCCCGGACGGCCGGACGGTGGCGGCTCCCTGTCACGACCACCTCATCCGCCTCTGGAACGTCACCGACCGGAACCATCCGAAGCTGTGGTCGAAGCCGCTGAGCAACCCGGACGTCGTCTACGCGGTCGCCTTCCGCCGGGACAGCAAGCTCATGGCCAGCGTGGGCAACGACCGGAAGGTACGGCTGTGGGACGTATCCGACCCCGCGCACGCCAAGCCGCTGGGCAAACCGCTGACCGGTCACACCGACACCCTGCTCGCGGTGGCGTTCTCACCCGACGGCCGAACGCTCGCCACCGGCGGCGCGGACCACACCATCCGGCTGTGGGACGTCTCCGACCCCCAGCATCCAGCTCTGCTCGGACAGCCGCTGATCGGGCACACCGGATTCGTCAACTGGCTGGCGTTCAGCCCCGACGGGCAGTCGCTGGCCAGCGTGAGCGACGACCACAGCGTACGTCTCTGGCATCTGCCGCGCGCTGTCCTGGCCGGCCGTCTCGGCAGCATCACCGGCATCGCGTTCAACCCAGACGGCCGTATATTGGCCAGCGCGAGCGCCGGAAGGGTACGGCTGTGGGACGTCCGCGATCCAGCGCGCGGCAGGCAGCTGAGCGAACTGCCGGATCAGCATCTCGCCATCCGGACGGTGTTCCAGCCGCGGGGCCGGTTGCTCGCGAGCGCCGACAGTGACGGCACCGTGTGGCTATGGGACGTCTCCACCCCAGGCCGGCCCCGGCAGGTCGGCCTGATCCACACCGACGGCGCCGACCAGAACGATGGCCTGCTGGCGTTCACTCCTGACGGGCATGTACTGGTCACAGGCGGCCCCAAACACAGCCTCCGGCTGTGGAACGTCACCGACCCCGCACACCCCGCCGCCCTCGGCAGCCCGTTGACCGGCCACATCAGCTTCGTCCACTGGGCGGGCGTCAGCCCGGACGGCCACACGCTCGCGAGCACGAGCGAGGACGACAAGGTCCGCCTGTGGGACATCCGCGACCCGGTCCGTCCCAGGCCGCTGCCGGCCATCCGCACAGGCGACACAGGCGGCACCCAGTGGGGCGCCTTCAGCCCTGACGGACGGCTGCTGGCCACCGCCGGCGTCGGCCACGACATACGCATGTGGAACGTCACCGACCCCGCGCGCGCCTCGGCCATCGGCAACGCGCTGACCGGGCACACCGGCCGGGTGACCTGGGTGGGCTTCAGCGCGGACGGCCGCACGCTGGCCTCCGCCGGCGAGGACCGAACCGTCCTGCTGTGGGACCTGACCGACCCCACCCGGCCGACCCCCTGGGGCAAGGCGCTCGCCGCAGGGCACACCGAAGCGATAGAGACGGCCGCGTACCGCCCGGACGGGCAGCTCCTGGCCACAGCAGGACCAGACGGCACCATCGAGCTCACGCCCCTCGGACTCGGCCATGCGATCCGGCGGATCTGCGCCAGTACCGCCGGCCAACTCACCAAGGAGCAATGGCGGGTCTACATACGGGAACTCCCCTACGCTCAGTCGTGCCATACCTGACGAGTCCTCCCCCCACACCGCCGTCGCCCCGCGCTCCCGCGCCGGGCCGTCAGCCGAGCGGCTCACAAACGTCCTCACCTGACGCGCACGCGCGGACGTACGCAGCGCGTCTCGACGGCGGGGAGATGCACGACACGGATGCCGTCTTCCAGCAGTTCTACGACGGGCTCAGGCTGCCTGATTACCTCGGGTGGAACTGGGATGCGCTCTCCGGCTGTCTGCGCAATCTGAAGTGGCTGTCTGCCGACCACCACGTACTGATCTTCAAGGCTGCGGATGAAGCACTATCGGGCAATGCTTCCGGACGACGGCTGCTCTTCAAGACCCTGCTGCGGGCAGGACGACACTGGTCCTTCACACAACGGCCTGCGGGCGTCGAACTCAGCAGACTCGCGATTGTCATGGCGTGCGATGCCGAGTCCGTCCCGTTGGTTCAGGGGCAGTTGAGATCATGCTGGGAGGAGATGGCCTTGCCGTAGCGTCGGCCTCATCCGGCGGACCAATAGGCGGCTGCCCGGCGCAGGATCTCGCGCTTCCTTCTCGGCCTTGAGTGGCCGGGCGTTGTCCGCCTCCAGCCGGGCCAGCTCCTCCGCCTCACTCCCGCCCCCGCGTCACGGCGTCCGGGCACGGCCTGGGCCTCGTCCTTGCCCTGGACTTTCTTCCTGGCTCCACAGACTGGAAGCACCACAACGCCCGCCTGATCGAGCAGCGCGTGCCGGCTCGTGTGCGACCCGGCGCGATCGTCGTTCTGCAGGGCGCACCCGGCCCGCGGTGGGACAGGACGGCAGCCATCCGGGTGATTCTCCAGGCCGCACCCGGGCGGGCTTGCATCACCTGCTGGGTAGCAGGTGCAGGGCCGTCTGGTTGGTCACCGGCGCCTGCTTCTGGCGCATCCGCCACCACACGGACTGGCCAGTCTGGGGCAACAGCGGGGCGGTCGAAGCCGTTGACGCCGGCTTCGACCGCCCCACGGGAGTCCGCGGACATGCCCGGGCTGTCACAGGCGGCCCCAACCGCCTGTGCGGTCTGTCAGCCCATGTCCGTCAGGAGGGCGTTCAGTTCCTTCTCCTGCTGCGCGGGTGACATCGGCGGGTTCGAGTGGTCGATGCCGAAGGTCTTGAGCATCTTGTCCATCTGGGCGTCGATGGAGTCCCAGCCGGTCTGGTCCAGCGGCTGCAGCGAGGCCTGGTCGGCGTCCCACAGGTCACGCAGCTTCTGTGCGGCCGCGTGGGCACCGGTCGCGTTCCCCGAGCGCGCGTCCTTGAGCGAGGTGGAGGCGAGGGTCTTCAGTGCGGCGACCTTGGCGGGCGGGAACTTCTTCACCGCCTGGCCGGGAGCCATCTGGACGGCGGAGGTGTTGTCCTCCTCCGGCGCCGGGCCGACGTGCGGCTGGCCGTGGGCCCAGACCAGCAGGCCCGCGGTGGCGACGGCGAGCAGTCCGAAGCCGGCCAGCGCGGTGCGCTCCTTGCGCGGGTTACTGGTGGCCGGTGCGGCGTGGGTCGCCTCGTGGGTCTCGGTCACGTCCGAGCGCGTCACCGTCAGGTAGACCACCGTCGCCAGGATCAGGCCGAGGAAGATCAGGCTGGTGGTGAACGTGCCCAGGTCGAGACCGGTGGGGTCGCCCGGGTTCTGGGCGACCTTGGGGGAGGCGAGCCAGTCGCCGATGTTCGCGCCCAGCGGGCGGGTCAGGATGTAGGCGAGCCAGAAGGACAGCACCGGGTTGGCGCCGAACTTCCACAGCAGCGTGATCGCCGCGATGAGGCCGAGCGGCAGCAGGACCGAGACTCCCGGGCTCCAGCCGGTGAGCTCCAGAGTCCAGTCGCCGGTCGCGGTGCCGAGCGCGAAGGTGACGAGAACGGCGAGCCAGTAGAACGACTCTCGCGGGAGCGTGGTGACCGAGTGGATCGACAGGGTGCGCTCACGCGCCCACCACACGCCGAAGACCACCGCGAGCAGCACCGAGAAGACCGCGGAACTGATCCACAGCGGCACGTTCAGCTGGTCGGTCAGGATGTCGGTGTACAGGGTGCCCGTGACGCTGACAACGACCACGGTCAGCCAGTAGGGGAACGGGACGTACCGCTTCAGCCGCAGCTGGACGGCCAGGACCACCACGAACACCGCGGTGAAGATCCAGGCCGTGTTCACCAGGCCGACGCCCAGCTTCATGTTGATCCAGTCGGCGAAGCTCTCACCGACGGTCGTGCACAAGACCTTGATCACCCAGAACCAGACGGTGACCTCGGGAACCTTGTTGAGCATGAGACGCCCGCTGCGCGTGCGTGCTTCCGTTGTCGTTGTCATGCGGGGAGGTTTACGCGGGGAATCTGCACATAACCTGACTACGCGGTTGCACGGGCGGCCGGGAGTGTCACTTCGACGTGCCCGCGGCCGTCCGCGATCGCGCGGACCTCCACACCGGCCGAGGCGGCGATGCGCCGGACCACCGGCAGCCCCAGCCCGTACCCGTCGCCGCCGGTCACCCCCGCTTCGAAGACCCGGTCGACGTCCGCGGGATCGAATCCGGGGCCGTCGTCCAGGACATCGACCACGATGGTCTCGCCCTGGTCACGGGCGGTGATCCACACCCGGGACTTCGCATGCCGCAGGCCGTTGTCCAGCAGGGGTGACAGCAGCGACACGGCGACGTCGGCCGCCACGGCCACCTCGACCTTCGCCGGGAAGGCGACCTCGACCGCGCGGCCGGCGATCGCCTGTAGTGCGGCGGAGCGCAGGTCGCACCGGGTCCCCTTGTCCGTCCGTGCGCGCGCGGCGCGCAGAAGCGTCGTGATCGCCGTATCGAGGCGGTCGACCTCGCTCAGCACCGCCTCCGTCGGCACCGGCTCGCCGGACAGCTGCGCCAGCTGCGCCTCGGCCCGCAGGACCGTGAGCGGTGTCCGCAGCTCGTGGGCGATCTCGTCGGTGAGCCGGCGCTCGTCCGCCAGCGCGTTGTCGACGCGCTCCAGGAGGTGGTCCAGGGTCCGCCCCAGTTCCCCGAACTCGTCGCGGGGGACGCCGAGGTTGAAGCGGCGCCCGGGTTCGTGCTGGCCCCAGTCGTCGGCGAGGGCGGCCATCTCGTGCACGACCCGCAGCGCGCGGCGCACCACGAGGTGTGCGACCCCGCCGGCGAGGAGGACCGTGAGGCCGCCCAGTATCAGGGACAAGGTCAGGCTGCGCTGCTCGGATGTCTCGTAGGGAGTGAGGTCCACCCGGACGATCACCATGACGTGGTGGCTGGGGATCGGGACCTTCCGCGCGTACAGGAGGTAATCGCCGACCGACGCGGTCTGCGATCGCCCCGAGTCCGCGAGCTCCTCGACGCGATCGACCAGGCTCGGCGGGACGTTTCCGTCGATCAGCCGGCCGTCGGCATACACCCAGGCGACCTCGTCGAGCGCCTCGCTGTTGTTCTCCGTGAGTACGGCATGGCCGCCTTTGGAGGTGACGTTCGCCGCGACCGCCTCGGCGCGAGTACGTGCCAGATCGTGGGCGTCGGCGTCGGTCACCCGGCTCAGCAGCACGTGCGAGACGACGACCAGGATGGCGACCACGGCGGTGGCGATCAGCACGGTGAGTGCGACGACCCTCCTCCGGAATCCCGTCACTGCCATCGGTAGCCCACACCGCGGACGGTCGCCAGCCGCTCGGCCACCCCCAGCGGACCGAGCTTGGCCCGCAGCCGGCGCACATAGGAGTCGAGGGTGTTGTCGCTGACCTGCGCTCCGTGCGGCCAGCCGGCGGCGATGAGGGCGTGGCGGCGTACCGCGTCGCCCTGCGAGGCGATCAGGCGGCCCAGCAGCCGGAACTCGGTCGGGGTCAGGCTCTCGCTCACCGAGCCGTAGGTCACCATGTGCTTCGCCGGATCGAGGACGACCTCGCGCGGTGCGGGCGCCACGGTGGCCCGGCGCAGCAGCGCCCGGACGCGGACCAGCAGTTCCGGGATGTCAAAGGGTTTGGTCATGTAGTCGTCGGCGCCGGCTTCGAAGCCGCCCACCTTGTGATGCAGGCCGTCCAAGGCGGTGAGCATCAGCACCGGCACGTCGACGCCACGAGCCCGCAGGGCCACGCAGACGTCGCGGCCGTCGGCGTCCGGGAGCCCGAGATCGAGGACGACCAGATGGGGCGCCGGTGCGAGCTGGCGCAGCAGGCTGTCGGCCGTGGCGGCGACGGAGACGGTGTGCCCGTCGTGCTCCAGGGCGCGCTTGAGGACGCCGCGAACCGCCGCGTCGTCTTCGCACACCATGATGAAGGCCACGCGCTGACCCTAGACACTCCCGTTTCAGTTCTCCATCTGCCCTGGTCAGCCGCCTGACGGTCGGGCATGACCGGCCGAGCCGCAGCCACGGGGGTTCGCAGGAAGACGCCCTCAATCCAGGGGGTCGAGGAACGTCAGGACTGAGGCGTCCTCCTCGATCAGCGGGGCGAGGGCGGCGTTGAACGGGCCGCCGTACGGGGCCTTCAGGTGTGTGTGGAAGGCGTCCTCGTCGCGGTAGACCTCGAAGATCCAGAAGGCGCCCGGACGGGACTCCTTCGTGTACACGTCGAAGGTGAGGTTGCCGTCCTCCTCGCGTACTTTCTGGGCGTACTCCCGTATCAGGCGGGCGACCTCGCCCTCCGCTCCCTCGCGGGCGGTGAACTCGGCGAGCAGGGTTTTCTTCATGGTCTCGTGTCCTTGTCAGTTGTGAGCGGAGCCGAGGTGCCAGACGACGGCCCGGTCCAGGCTCGCCGAGCCGTTCTCGGCGAAGACCCGCACTCCCCGGCTGCCGGGACCGGGGAAGATCTGGTCGGTGATCACGGCCTCGCCGCTGCCGCCGAAGACCTCGACGGACGACCAGTCGACCAGGATCCGCAGTCTCACCTTGCCGTTCGTGGGCTTGAGCGGCGCGGTCTGGACGCCGGGGAAGGCGCTGCTGAAGTCGACGGCACCGGAGCGGGTGCGGTCGACGTACAGCTCCTGTGCGGTGGTGTCGTATCCGATGACGGTCTCCTCTCCCCCGGCGCCGGTGCGCACCTTCAGGCCGAAGCGTTCGGCGTCGTGCGGGGTGAACGTCGCCTCGATGTCGAGTGCCCTGCCCTCGGCCGCGGGGCCGATCAGGGGCTGCGAGGTGTTCGTGACGGTGACCCCGGCCGCCGTCGCCGCGGAGCCCTCTCGCAGCGAGGCCAGGCTCGGCACCGGTTCGCTGGTCAGCCGTATGCGGCCGTCGATGGTGCGCAGGGCCGTCTGGCGGGGGATGCTCTGCGCGCCGCGCCAGGGCGACGTGGGGATGGACGACCCGTACTCCCAGTCGTTCATCCAGCCGATCATGTACCGCTTGTCTCCGGGCGCGTCCTCCCAGGACACCGCCGCGTAGTAGTCTTTGCCGTAGTCGGTCCAGTCGGCGCGTTGTACGGCGGACTCGGCGGGGGCGTCGGCGGTGGTGAACCGGTCGGCGAGGATGTGGCCCCAGCCGCCGGTGTTCCTGTCGACGATCTGGATCTGCGCCTCCTTGCCCGCGAAGGGACGCATGTCGAAGGAGGCCCAGTCCAGCGTCTCGCTGTCGGAGCCGGTGGCGCTGCGGACGACCTCGCCGTCGACGAGCAGGTTGACGGATGTCTCCTGGGAGACCGGCTGGGCCTGGGTGTCGGACAGTGTGATCTGGTCGACGTTGATGTGACCCCAGCCGCCGGTGTTGTCGTCGACGATCCGGATCCGCGCCTTCTGGCCGGCGAGGTCGCGGACGTCCCAGGAGGCCCAGTCGAGTGCCTCGGTGTCCTGTCCGGTGGCGCTGCGGACCACCTTGCCGTCGACGAGGAGTTCGACGGCGGTGGGGTTGTCGTAGCCGGCGGGGTGGTGGCCGCCGCCGATGAGGAAGTCGACGTAGTCCTTGTCGATGGTGAACTCGGGCGAGGTGAGGGTGCCGGTGGTGGAGTCGCCGTTCCGGTAGGTGTCGGCCAGGCCGGCGCCGAGGGAGCCGGAGACCTCCTGCTGGCCGGGGAGGGTGCCGGTGGCCGGTGCGGTGCCGAAGGCGTCGCCGGTGGTCGCCCAGTCGCCGTAGGTGCCGCCCTCGAAGTCGGCGAGGACCGTGCCCGCGGGCGGCGGCCCCTGTTCCAGGGCGGTGCCGGCCCGGTGTGGGTGCCGGCCGCCGCCGATCTTGAAGTTGAGGAACTCGCTGTCCACGGTGAAGGGGGGTGAGGTGAGGGTGCCGGTAGCGGCGTCGCCCGAGTGGAAGCTGTTGGCCAGGCCCTTGCCGTCGTAGCCGTCGACCGTGCTCTGGCCGTCCAGCGCCCCGGCCGCCGGACCGTCGCCGAAGGCGGCGCCGGTGGTCGTCCAGGTGCCGTAGTCGGCTCCGTCGAAGCCCTGTACGACCCGGCCGGCGGGCGGGGTGTAGGTGCCCTTGTCGTCCGCGGTGAACGTCTTTCCGTCGAAGTCGCCGATGAAGTACTGGGCGCCCGAACCGCCGGCGATCCCGCCGGGGTTGATGTTGACGACCAGGACCCACTTGATGTGCTTGCCGTCGCCGTCGACCGCGAGGGGGAAGAGGTCCGGGCACTCCCACACACCGCCCGTCGCGCCGGCCGGTCCGAACTCGCTGAGCAGCCGCCAGTCCTTGAGGTTCTTGGACGAGTAGAACCGCACCTTGTGCTCGGCGGACAGCGACACGGTCATCAGCCAGCTCCCGGTGGGGGCGTACCACTGGACCTTGGGGTCGCGGAAGTCCTTGGAGCCGATGTCGAGGACGGGATTGCCCCGGTACTTGGTCCAGGTGCGGCCGCGGTCGGTGCTGTAGGCGAGCGACTGGGACTGTGTGCCACTGGACTTGGAGTAGCTGGTGTAGACCGCCACCATCGGCGGGTTCTGCCTGCTGCCGAAGCCGGCGGTGTTGTTCCGGTCGACGACCGCGCTGCCCGAGAAGACCATCTCCTTGTCGTCGTACGACAGGGCGAGCGGCAGTTGCTTCCAGTGCACGAGGTCCGTGCTCACCGCGTGGCCCCAGGACATGTCGCCCCAGGTGTTGCCGTTGGGGTTGTACTGGTAGAAGAGGTGGTATTCGCCCTTGTAGTACACAAGGCCGTTGGGGTCGTTCATCCAGTTCTGCTGCGGGGTGAAGTGGAACTGGGGGCGGTAGGTCTCGGTGTACGGCGGGGTGTCGGCGGCTGCGGCCTGGGGGGCGAGCGGGGCAGCGGACAGGGCGCAGGCGGTCGCCACGGCCGCCATCGTCCGCACACGGGCATGTCGTAACACATGTCGAGAGTTCATCGGGTCTCCTGTGCCGCGGCCGTCCGCGCAGCGGGGAGTGCGACTCTGACGCGGACGGACCGAAGGTGGCGCCCCGGTCGGCGCCGTCGTCCGGTCGTCGACCAAGGGTGTCATCGTTGACTTGTGTCATCGATGACATCGAGTGGCCCGATGATGAGCGCAATGCGGTCAACGCGTCAACAGTTCGGGCGGGATTGACCGTGCGGACCCCGGTCGCGTCAGTGGCCGCCGACTGCCGTCAACCGGTCCAGCTCGTTCCGCCAGGGCGGGTTGGGACCGGCGACCGAGCAGGTCAGGGCCGCGACCCGGCATGCCTGTGCCACCTCGCCGAGATCGAGGCCCGTCAGCCGGCCGCCGAGGTGTCCGCGGGTGCCGAGGTGGTGCAGCAGGCCGGCGGTGAAGGAGTCCCCCGCCCCGACCGTGTCCACCACCCGCGTCGCAACTGCCGGCACGTGCAGCCGTTCACCGTCGAGGGAGGCCAGGGCGCCGTCGGCCCCGCGTGTGATCACGACGAGCCGGGCTCCGGCGGCGTGCCAGATGTCGCAGGCCCGCTCGGGTGAGGTTCCGGGCAGGAGCAGTTCCAGGTCGTCCTCGCTCAGGCGCAGTATGTCGGCGAGGGCGCACCAGTGCGCCAGGCGGGCGCGATAGACCTCGGGGCGCACCAGTAGCGGCCGTACGTTCGGGTCGATGCTGACGGTGGCCCGGGCGGAGGCCACCGCCAGGAACTCCTCCACCACCGCCGCACCGGGCTCGCGGACGAGCGCGAGGGAGCCGGTGTGCACACAGGCGGTACCGGACAGATCCACCCCTGCCAGTTCCTCCGCCGTCCACTGCCAGTCGGCCGTGTTCTGCGCGTGGAAGGAGAACGCGGCCTGCCCCTGGGTGTCCAGCTCTGCCACGGCAAGCGTGCTGGGCTCGGCGGCTGCGACGGCGTACGACAGGTCCACCCCGGATTCCTCCAGGTGAGCCCGGAACAGCCGGCCGAACACATCGCCGGACAGGCGCGCGAGGAAGCGGGCGGACGTGCCGAGCCTGGCCAGGGACACGGCCGTGTTCGCAGGTCCGCCGCCGGGCAGCACCCGCAGCGTGAGTTCGTTCGAGGCGCTGGCGGGTTCGGTGAAGGCGTCGGCGACGCACTCTCCCAGGACGGTTGTCTGACGCGGGCTCATGGGCGGCTCTTCTCTGCGAGCGTACGGACGAAAGCGGGCACGAAACGGGCAGCCGCCGGGCACGTTACGGACTTGTGTCCCGTGCAAGGCATTGACGTTGCCGGGACGCGGAGTCCATCATCCTCGCCATGCAGTGTCAACGATGACATAAGTCAACGATGACATTCCGGGGACGGCATGCTCCGATGCCGACCGCGCCGCTCGTGATCCCGCAGGAGTCGTTCATGTCGCGCACCACTCGTCTGACCCCGTCCCTCCTCAGAGCCGCCGCCTGCACGGGCATCGCGGCCCTCACCCTGACGGCCTGCGGATCCGGCGCCGGATCGGGCTCCGCCGGGTCCGGCTCGGGCGGCGTCAAGGTCGGTCTGATCACCAAGACCGACACGAACCCGTTCTTCGTGAAGATGAAGGAGGGCGCGGAGAAGGCCGCCAAGGCGGATGGTGCCCAGCTGATGACCGCCGCGGGCAAGTTCGACGGGGACAACGCCGGTCAGGTCACCGCCATCGAGAACATGGTCGCCGCCGGGGTCAAGGGCATCCTGATCACGCCGAGTGACTCCAAGGCGATCGTGCCCGCGATCGCGAAGGCCCGTGCCAAGGGTGTCCTGGTCATCGCGCTGGACACCCCCACCGAGCCGCAGAGCGCGGTCGACGCCCTCTTCGCCACGAACAACCTCACGGCCGGCCAGCTGATCGGTGGGTACGCCAAGGCCGCGATGAAGGGCAAGACGGCGAAGATAGCCACCCTCGACCTGGCGCCGGGAGTCTCCGTCGGCGTCCAGCGCCACGACGGCTTCCTGAAGGGCTTCGGCGCCACCGACAAGGACGTCGTCTGCGCCCAGGACACGGGCGGAGACCAGGCCAAGGGCCAGACCGCGATGGAGAACTGCCTGCAGAAGTCGCCCGACATCAACCTCGTCTACACCATCAACGAGCCGGCCGCCCTGGGCGCGTACACCGCGCTGAAGGCCAAGGGCCGGGAGAAGGACGTCCTGATCGTCTCCGTCGACGGCGGCTGCACCGGGACCCAGGCGGTGAAGGACGGCAAGATCGCCGCCACTTCGCAGCAGTACCCGCTGAAGATGGCCGCCGAGGGCGTAAAGGCGGTGGTGACGTACGCCAAGAGCGGCAAGAAGGCGTCCGGTTACACCGACACCGGCGTCACCCTGATCACCGACAAGGCGCAGGCGGGCGTCACGTCCAAGGACACCGGCTACGGCCTGCAGAACTGCTGGGGCTGAGCCGCCCCCGAGGACCGTACTTCCGCCGCCTCTCCCCTGAGCGGGCGGCCGGCCCCGTACCTCCCCGACCAGGGACGGCCGCCCCCTTGTCCCGATCACAAGGGACATCTGTCTTCCGACAAGGACTTCGCATGACAGCCACGACGACGCCGTACGCAGAGCTCAAGGCACCGACGACGGCCCGCAGACTGCTCACGGCACCGACCACCGGCCCGCTGGCCGCCCTCCTTCTGGCCTGTGTCTACTTCTCCCTCTCCACCGACCAGTTCCTCACCGGCGGGAACTTCTCCCTGATCGTGCAGCAGGTCATGGTCGTCGGCACACTCGCCATCGGCCAGACCCTGATCATCCTCACCGCCGGCATCGATCTGTCGTGCGGTGCCGTGATGGCGTTCGGCAGCATCATGATGGCCAAGATGGCGGCCGAGGGGACCCTGCCACCGCTCCTCGCCATCGCGCTGGGCCTGGTCGTCTGCGGCGGCTTCGGCCTGCTCAACGGGCTGCTGGTGCAGAAGATCCCGTTGCCGCCGTTCATCGTCACCCTCGGCATGCTCAACGTCGCGTTCGCGCTCACGCACATCTACTCCAAGGAGCAGACCGTCACCGGCCTGCCCGGCCCGCTGACGGCCCTCGGGCAGACCTTCCCGCTCGGCCGCACCGACATCACCTACGGCTCGCTGGTCACCGTCGCCCTGTTCCTCCTCCTCGCGTACGCGCTGAGCAGCACCGGCTGGGGCCGGCACGTCTACGCCCTCGGCAACAGCCAGGAGGCGGCGCGGCTCAACGGCATCCGCACCTCCCGCCTGACCATCGGTATCTACACCGTGGCCGGCCTGCTCTACGGCATCGCCGCACTGCTGCTCATCTCCCGCACCGGAGTCGGCGACCCGCAGGCGGGGCAGACCGACAACCTCGACAGCATCACCGCCGTGGTCCTGGGCGGGACCAGCCTCTTCGGCGGACGCGGCTCGGTCCTCGGCACCTTCATCGGCGTCCTCATCGTCGGTGTGTTCCGCAACGGCCTGCAGCTGATGGGCGTCGCCTCCATCTACCAGACCCTGATCACCGGCGTCCTGGTGATCCTCGCGGTGACCGTCGACCAGATCTCCCGGAAGAAGGCCCGATGACCGCCACCACCTCCCCCACCCCTGTCCTGCAGGCCCGCGGTCTGGTCAAGCGCTACGGCCATGTCACCGCCATCGACGGCGCCGACTTCGACCTCCTGCCCGGTGAGGTCCTCGCCGTCATCGGCGACAACGGAGCCGGCAAGACCAGCCTCATCAAGGCGCTGACCGGCGCCCTGGTTCCCGACGCGGGCGAGATACGCCTGAACGGCGAACCCATCGCCTTCTCCGGCCCGCAGAGCGCCCGCGCCCACGGCATCGAGACGGTGTACCAGGACCTCGCGGTGGCCGCCTCCATGGACATCGCCTCGAACATGTTCCTCGGCCGGGAGCTGCGCCGCCCCGGTGTCCTCGGAAGTGTCTTCCGCATGCTCGACAAGAAGCGCATGCGGCAGGAGGCCGCCGAGCACATGGCCGACCTGAAGATCGGGCTGCGCTCGCTCACGCAGTCGGTCGAGACGCTCTCCGGTGGTCAGCGGCAGGCCGTGGCGGTGGCTCGTTCCGTCGCCTGGGCCCGCAGCGTCGTGGTCATGGACGAGCCCACGGCCGCCCTCGGCGTCAAGGAGTCCGGGCAGGTCCTGGACCTCATCCGCCGCGTCCGCGACAAGGGCATGCCGGTGGTCCTCATCAGCCACAACATGCCGCACGTCTTCGAGATCGCCGACCGGATCCACGTCCACCGGCTGGGCCGGCGCGCCGCCCTGATCAAGCCCTCCGACTACTCCATGGCAGAGGTCGTCGCCATCATGACCGGGGCGCTCACCCTGGACGAGGCCGGAGGTACTGTCGTAGCGGACTCCCAGGCGGCGAAGGCCGCAGGAGTCCAGGCCACCTGACCGCACGATCAGCTCTCGCATGTTCCGGCCGAGGCCGCGGCCGGAATCCGGGAGCGCCCCAGGAGACGGTTTTCTCCATGGCAGCGAGCCGCCGCCCCACCCTGGCCGACGTCGCCCGAGAGGTAGGGGTCAGCGCCAAGACGGTCTCCCGTGTCCTCAACGAGGACGGGCCCGTCTCCGCGCAGACCAGGGAACAGGTTCTCACCGCCGTAGCGAGGCTCGGCTTCCAGCCGAACCTCATGGCACGCAACATCCGCGTCGGTGGCCCGGACACCACCATCGGACTGGTCGTCCCCGACCTCGGCAACCCCTTCTTCGGAGCTGTGGCCGGCGGCATAGAGGCCACCGTCCACGACCGGGGCCTGACCCTGCTGATGGGCTCGTCCGGCGAAGACCCCGACCGGGAACGCGACCTGACGTCCAAGTTCCTCGCCCGCCGCGTCAGCATCCTGATGGTCGTGCCCTCCGTCGGCGCCGACCACTCCCACCTGAAGACCCATCGCGCCGCGGGGCTGCCCGTGGTCTTCATCGACCGTCCGGCCGTCGGCCTGTCCGCGGACAGCGTCGTCAGCTCCAACCGAGCCGGCGCCCACGACGGGGTGGCCCATCTCATCGCCCACGGCCACCGGCGCATCGGCTTCGTCGGCGACCTGCCCCTCAAGCTGTACACCCGCCGCGAACGCCTCGCCGGATACCGCGCGGCCCTGGAGGAAGCCGGCCTCCCCTACGACCGCTCCCTGGTCACCAGTGCCCACGACCAGCAGGGGGCCGCCGCAGGCACCGCCCAGCTGCTCGGCCTGGAGGACCCCCCGACCGCCCTGTTCGCCGGCAACAACATGGTCGCCCTGGGCATGGTCGCCGAACTCTCCCGCGCCAAACGGAAGGACGTCGCCTTCGTCGCCTTCGACGACGTGGCGCTCGCCGAGGCCCTCGAACCGGCCCTGACCGTCGTCGCCCAGGACCCCGAGGAAATCGGCAGGACAGCCGCCGCCACCGCCCTGTCCCGCCTCGACGGCGACCGCTCCCGCGCCCGCACCGTCACCGTCCCCACCCGCCTGATCGTCCGCGGCTCGGGCGAACGGCCCGCACCCGCCGCGCCGTAGGACCGCGCCGGGCTCGCGGCGACCGGTGGGGGCAGGGTCAGGCCGTCGGCCTCCGGTGTACCGGACGGCGCGGCAGGCCGGTAGGTCTCCCCGCCGCAGACGTACCGGCCTTGCCCTGGCACCGGAAGCGGTGGGCACGCAGGGGGTTGGCACGCCAGGCGGGGTGCGTGACGTGCTGGGTTGGACGGCACCGGCCTGCTCGGGCGGTCTGAGCCGTGATGGCGCCTGATCGTCGGCAAGGCCCCTATGGGAACACGCCCTGTGGCTCGGTAGTGCGTGACCCGCCATACCAGCAGTCCTCCGTCGACCATGGCATGCAGGGCTGAGGGGTGGCTGCGGGCGAAACGCGTGGTGGGGGCTACGGGGCAGGCGGCTTACTGGGCGGTTCCCAGCCGCGGATGAGGATGTCGAAGATTGCCTCGACGGCGGCTCGGCGGTCTGGCCGCCCGCCAGTGAGGGCCGGGCCATGAGCGAGGGGTGCGCGATGGCGTCGGTGCTGGGAATGCTACAGATCCGACGACATCCTGCGCTGGTCACACCGGCGACGACGACGCCAGCGTCAGGCTCGCATCAGCCACTACACACGACGCGGGCACAGCCCCTGAAAACTGCCCAGCACTCAGAACAAGCACCGTTGCAGTACTCGCCCCGACAGGGCCCAGGTCCTCCGATCCGTATGTCTCACCGATCACGGAAAGGACGTCATAGGCCTCGTCTCCTGAAGGCGATCACTACGGACACAAGCGAGGTCGTGGCAAAGCTGCCGATCATGACCAACCCGACGCCGACTGCGAACAGTCCGGTGGGGTCGTCGGACCAGGCCGCATAGGCCGCGAGAGTGACACCGGCGGTCGTCCCCAGCACACCGCCCGCGATGTATCCCCGGTACGCCACCCAGCACACCACTATCAGCAGAGTCAGTACCAGTCCGATCACCTGCCACGCCTCGTACGGGCCGGTCGTCGAGCCATCGGGGTGGACGGCCCGGTGCTGGTCCCAGCCCAGCCACACAGCCCACGCCACCAGTGACACCCCCGCCAGCACGGGGATCGAGAGGAGCTGGGGAACGGATTTCAGTAGTCCTTGACGCATGCGCCCAGCGTCGCGACCGGCGCCCTCCGCCCACCAGAGCGCACATACTCAGCTCCATCCGAGTACACGGGGGGTGCCGACTGGGTACCGGGGGCCTCGCCGCGTCTTCTACTGTAGGCAGCACTGCGAACACGGACGGGGCGCAGGACATGACGACGTGGGCTCTGGTTGTCGAGACGACCCTGGTCGGCGGCGAGCGCAAGCGGTGCGTGAGGACGAACGATCAGGCGGTGGCAGCAGGCGATAGCGCAGACGCCGCCCACTGGCAGGAGTCGTTCGAGGCCCTGATGGACCGGATCGCGGGCCGATTGCCCCGGGTCGACCCCGCCGCAGAATTACGACGGTTGGTCCCCCTTCCGGACGGCATGCAGCACCTGCTCAGCCGGGCCGAGGGGGATGCCGACCGGGTACGGGATGCACACCGTCGGCGGCCAGCACCAACACATCGACACCGCCGGGTGTTTCGAGAACGCCCAAGTCGCCGTCTACCCAGGGCCTGTCCGATGGATCGTACCTGGGTCGCGGTGGTCCACGGCGCATTCGTCAGGTGAGGGAGGAGAATGAGCGCATGCCCATGGTGACAGACATCGAGACCCGCGGTATGCAGCACTGCGAGACGACGGCGCTGGGCGTGCTGCTGCGGCACGAGGGACTCGACCTGTCTGAGCCCATGCTGTTCGGGCTCGGCTCCGGGCTGTCCTTCATCTACTGGGACAGCAAAGGCATGGGCTTCCCCTTCCTGGGAGGTCGCGTCAAGCCGTTCGAGCTCACCAGGAACCTGGCTGCCATACTCGGGCTTGAGCTGGTGATCGAGGAGACCACCTCCCCGCGCAAGGCTTGGCAGAACGTAGCAGCACCCATCGACGTCGGCCGGCCGGTTGGCCTTCAGCTCGACAGCTACCACCTGGACTACTTCAGCAGCAAGGTGCACTTCGGCGGCCACGTCGTGGCCATGTACGGCTACGACGAACAGGACGCCTACCTGGTGGACACCGACCCGCAGGGCGGAGCTGTCACCACCAGTCTCGCCAGCCTGGGCAGGGCCAGGGCCGAGCGCGGCCCCATGACCGCCAAGCACCGCTCCTTCACCATCACAGTGCCCAGTAGCCTGAAGTCACCGCAGGACCGGATCATCCCCGCGATCAAGACCTGCGCCGGCGCCTTCTTGAACCCGCCCATCGCGAACCTGGGCCACCGGGGCATCGAGAAGACCGCCAAGCAAGTGCCGAAGTGGCTGCAGCGCAGCGGCAATCCGCGGGAAGACCTGCCACGGGCCGCCGTCCTCATGGAGAGGGCTGGCACCGGCGGTGCCCTGTTCCGCAATCTCTACCGGGACTTCCTCGCAGAGTGCGCCCAGCTGATCGGCAGCAGCCACCTGCGCACCGGCCACAGCCTGTATACCGAGGCCGCCGCCCTCTGGACACAGGTGGCCGCGCTCATCGCGGCAGCAGGCGAATCCGGCGACGCGAAGAACCTCACGCAGGCCGGCTCGATCCTCCACGAGCTCTCGCGCATCGAACACGATGCGATGCAGGCGCTCAGTCTGCTTTAGGCCCTGTCCGGCAGGGCATGGGCGGAGCCAGAGTCTGATCGAGGCGACGGTGACGGTGCCGTGGAAAGGGTGGGCGCGTTTGTCGAACCTCGTCGCGACGACTCGGAAGTTCGTGAGGGTGTTGATCGTCCGCTCAACATCGTTCCTGCGCTTGTAGATCGTCTTGTGGAAGGCGACACGTCAGCCGCCCTTGCTGCCGCGGCACGGGTAGACCCTAGGGTCAGCGGCGCGTTGTCGATGTCCTTCGGTTTCCTCGGTGGGGCGCCGATCTGGTCGGGGAACTCGTTGGCCAGGCCCCGGTAGCCCTCGTCTACCTCGGCTTCGACGGTGGGGTGCCGGCGAAACTGCTCGGCTGTTTTTCTTACGTTTGCCGGAGATGAAGGCCGTCGGCCGGGGCAGTACGCCTTGGACCGGCGGACCTGGGCCTCGGCGCCGTCGATCCGCAGTGTGATGTTCTCGGCCGCGGCGTAGGCGAACACCTCCTCCAGGGTCCGCAGCCGCAGGCCGGGCCGGTCGGGTACCGCGAATGCGCGCTCGGCAAGCAGCGGGCGGATCTCCCTGATTGCACGGCCGATGGTGGAGGACCCCACCTCGTAGATCACTGCCCGTGCCTCGTGGGTCAGCCCGGTACGCAGATGGACCAGGGTTGCCAATACCCGGTCGGTGAAGACCAGTTCGTACTTCGGCCCGGCCCTGGCCTGCCGCCACCGCTTCCTTCACCGCTGCGTCCAGGTCTGCGACCGCCAGGGTGGCCGCCACGCCGGCAACTCGCTGCGCGGCCTCGTCGCCTCGTCCGGCCTGGCTTGGGTGCCATCCGTGCTCGTGCGTCGACTCTGCCGCGGACCAGGGTGCTACTCGACGAGATGTCAGCTGCTGTCGCGACCTGCGTACAAAATCAATCGCGGACCAGCCCGTTACCTCTTCCACGGCCTGAGCGCGGTACGCCGGGGAGCCTGATGGTCATCAGGAGGCTTTGGCGACGTCGGGTGGCGTACTACGCCGGTGGGTGCGTATGAACGCCGACAGCATGGCCGCGCCCGCCGTCGCGGCGGCGGTGTGTAGCACGGCCGCGAGGGCAAGGTTGTCCGGCAGCGAGACATCGGCGGGACGTGCCATCTGCAGATACAACGTGACCGCGAGCTTCCAGCCGCTCCATGCGAAGAGCGAGCCCGTCCCCAGCCAGCCCAGCACCAGGGGAATCCAGCGAGGAAGCCGGGCGGGCCGACCGCGGCTGACTGCCCACGTGGCAGCGGAGGCCGTGAGCGCCCATAGCCCGCATTCGCCCATCAGTAGGCGCCAGTTGGCGCTGCGGTGTGCCGGATGCGCGACACCAGCCGCGCCGCCGAAGGCCCAGTAGAGCCAGACCATGCCTATCGCCGCCCCGATACCAACCGCCCACAGCACAGGGCTCGGACGGTTCCCGCTGTCATCACCGATCCGGCCGGTGAACACGTCCGGCCAGCGCCGCCGAAGATAGGCGGGCAGGGCGATGGCCAGACCCAGTCCCATCCCCACAAAGCTGATCTGGATCAGCGCGGCCTCCCAGCCCGGCATGGACGGACCGTCGGCTTCCTGGCGCTGCGGCTCACCTCCCGACATTCCCCACAGTGAGTCCAATACGGCATAGGGCAGCATGGAGACAAGGAACCCCGTGCCCACCCAGGCGACAAACGCCACCAGCGACCCTGGTATCCGCATGCCCCAGGGCCGCACCAGGGCGAGAGCCATGGTGATCCCCATGCCCGCCATGCCGATGGTCACGGTATTGAGCACCACCCACCCGGCCAGGCCGAACCCGTCACCGATCGGCAGCAGCCCCGCTAGCGCGCCAACCACCCATGAGACCTTGATCAACGCGTAGGGCGCCATCGCCCCAGTCGCCCCATACGCCGCCCACCGCCCGGCCCGGTCGAATTGATCCACTGTGGCTCCCTGTTCCTTCCATCCCTGTTCAGGAACCCCACCCTCATCGTCAACCCCGCCACGTACATCACGCTCAGGTCGCATCCGCCTCCCCCATCCGGCGGATGCCGCCCTACAGTCCCGAATGCGGAACGCTCAGTCCGCCCGCCCCACCGGACACGCCCTGACGAGTTGGTGCGTAATAGCGGGTGGGCATGCGCTCACCTTCCTCTAGGACGCCCGCCGCCGCGGCGAGCTGTGCCAGCCGCTGGACCGGATCCCCGAAGTCCACCACCCCGTCGGGAACGGCGAGGCCGTCTTCCCCGACACGCTCCTGTACTACCGGCGCGCCCCGCCGACAGCGACGACTGGTCGATGCTCCGGGCGTTCGTCGAAGTCCACCAGGCCACCATGGGCCCCGAACGCCTCGCCGCCAAGCTGCCCGCATACGAGCACCTAGACCGCTACGTACCCGCGGTCCCGGGACGCCGGCCGCCCCTCCAGGAACCGGGCCCGGAGGAGTGGTGGCCGCGCTACCAACTCTTCCCCCGCGTCCTGTTCGTCCTCGACGGCACCGGAGCGGCCGGTGTCGAGAACCGGATCCACGCCCTACGCGCGGCCACCACGGCCCCTCCGCACCCGTGTGCCGCCCCGTCCACGACCCCGGCCAGCGACTCCCCTGGACCGTGCCCGTGCCTCGGCAGACATGACGTGGCTGCCGCACACGACGGCGCGGGTCTGTACCCCGCGCCTGTGCTGACCAGCCGTGGTCGGGCTGGGCGCGCCCGGCGGGAGGCGTGGTCGGCCTCATGGTCGGGGCGGGGGCCGGCGCGACTCAGCGGTCCACGGCGGGCAGGTGGGCCAGGCCGGTGTCGTTCATGATGCGGTCGACGGTTTCGTGCAGGGCGCTGTCGGCGCCGATGACGGTCTCGATGCCGCCGGGCAGCAGATCGCGCGCCCGGTACCAGTCGCGCAGCTGTGTCTCGCTGACGTCGTCGGCGATCGGCTTGGTGGCGTGCCGGGCGAGGGTTTCGCCGAACGGCACGTCCAGGTAGTAGCCGTGGGTCGGGCCGCGATGGTCGGCACGCAGCTGGGCCAGCATGTCGCCGTAGCGGCCGGCGTAGAGGATGCCTTCGACCACGACGTGGAATCCCGCGTCCAGGGCGTAGCGGGCGGTCAGGTCGATCAGGCCGATGTTCGCCGCTCCCGGCCGGTCGCGCTCTCGGAGCACGATGCGGCGGAGGTTGTCCTGGCCGACCAGGGCCAGGCCGCGGCCGAACCGCTCGCGCAGGCCCGCAGCGACGGACGACTTCCCGGAGGCGCTGTTGCCGCGGACCACGACCAGCCGGGTTTCTTCAGTACCCACCATCACGGCGGTCACGTTATCGACGGCCGGTGACAGCGCTGAGGAGGGCCTGCTTCGACGCCCGCACGGGTGACCTTTCCCTCACCTACGCGAGCAGGTATCTACTGTAATTGATGGTTTCACAAAGACATCGTCGGGACGGACTCCGTCGTGGTCCACGGCGGGTCAGACCCAGCGGTAGTTGGTGTCGTCGAGGGTCGGCAGGAGGGCCAGGGCTGCATCGGCCGGTGCGGTGGGAACAGTGCCTTGTCAGACGTGTCCTTGTAGTGGCTCCAGGTGAGGTGGCCGGCGCCAGCGGTGTCGTCGTGTTCGACGGTGCGCAGGTGAGCGCGGGTGGAGTTGTCGATGTGGACGTTTATTGAACCATCCCTGACTATTCAACAGGCCCACCTCATGGTTCGCCTTATCGTAGACGTGGATTCCCATGTCCACTCCTGTTTACCCGTTCCCGAAGTCCAGCGGATTCGGTACATAAGCGTGGTGATCCGGTGCTGGGAGGAGGCCCAGTGGATCTGCGCTGATGTATCACGCGGCTTCTGGGTCGTAGTATCGGTGCACGTTGTAGTGCAGACCAGTCTCAGGATCGGCGTGCTGTCCCGGGAACCGCAGCGGGCAGTCGACCGGCGGCTCCATGGCGGGCACGGCCTCGTCCAGGGCCGGGACGCGGGTGCCCCACAGGCCGGTACGGAGCTGCCAGGCCAGCTCTCCGCTTGCTGCCGCAGTTGCCTTGCGGCTCGTCCGGGCGATCGGGCGAGGGCTGTCCGGCGTGTAGTCCCAGGTGGTGACCCAGCCGTCGGAAGTGGTCTGCACGGCCAGGCACAGTGCGCCCCAGACGGAGTCTGTACGGTCGGCCACGGAGCCGTCGTCGGCGACCCGGCGGGCAACGTGGCATGTGTCAGGTAGCCGGCCGGAGCATACGCGTAGGTCTGGCTCCAGCCGTGCGCGCGCGTTCGAGTGACGTGGCCCATGCCATCCAGGTCGAAACGACGGGTGCCCGACGTCAGTTCCCGGATCTCGGTGAGGTAGCCGTCTGCCCGGTGCGCGTACGTCCGGTGCTGAAGGAGGGAGTTGGGGAGGCGGAAGTAAGGATCTGCGCGGTCAACAGACCCGTCGCGGTCCATGTCTGGGTGAGCGTCGCCTCCGTACCGAGGCTGCGCCGTGTCTCACGGCCCGCGGCATCGTGGGCGAACTCCAGTGCGCCGGCAAACGTACTTGGGGTCCAGACAGGCCAGGCCGATCTCGTTGAACCGGTGGATGAAGTCCCGGACGGTGTCCTCGCCGCCTGCACCAGCTGGGCGATCACCGGACCTGGTTTCCGCCGGCCGAGGCCGGCAGCATCATCGCGCGCCGATAGCGCACCTAAATGGTGCCGCCTCGGTGCACGACCTGCTGCAGTTTGTGCCCCTCCTGGTCGGTCAGTCCGCGCACACGGACAGGCTCGGCCACCGCGCCTCCAGCGGTCGGATCGGACATCACCGCACACCCAACCGACCCGACCACCGCCCCGGCGAACCTTCGCGGTCACAGCACCACTTGTCACAGAGGCTCGGTGCCTTTCGATCCCTCACCTCGTGGTCCGCCCGCGGCTCGGGCTTGACGACCGTACCGACACAGCGTGACGGCGCCGGTCACGAGGGCGCGCATGCGCCATCTCCCGGGGGTGACGCGAACCGGAAGCGCGTCACCAGGGCACCTCTCCCTCGTCGTCGAAGAAGCGGCCCGTCGGCCCGTCGTCCGACACGGTGGCCAGCCGGATCGCGGCGGCTGCGCCCTGCTGGGGGGTGCGCACTCCCCGGAAGCCGTTGAGGTCGGTCGCCGTGAAGCCGGGGCAGACGGCGTTGATCAGGACGTGGGTGTCGGCCAGTTCCCTGGCGTACTGCACGGTGACGGCGTTGAGGAACGTCTTCGACGGAGCGTAGGCGATGGAGATGGGGCCCATCTCGGCGCCAGGCGTGGTCTGGAGTGTGAGGGAGCCGACGCTGCTGGAGACGTTCACAATCCGCGGCGACGGCGAGCGGCGCAGCAGAGGGAGCAGGGCGTTGGTGACGCGGATGACGCCGATCACGTTGGTCTCCACGGCCGCCCGTACCCGGTGCACGTCGACCGTGGTGGGCTCCTGCGGTCCGCCACCGGTGATCCCCGCGTTGTTGACCAGCGCGTCGAGCCGCCCGGCCCGCTCCTCCATCAGCCGAGCCGCCGCTGTCACGCTGGCGTCGTCGGTCACATCCAGCGGCACGCCGAACGCGTCGGCTCCGGCCGCTCGCAGCTTGTCCACAGCGGCCACGCGCCGCTCCTCGTTCCGCGCGCCGATTCCGACGGACCAGCCGAGGGCGCCGAGCCCGGCGGCGATCTCGTACCCGATGCCCTTGTTGGCCCCGGTCACCAGCGCGACCTTGTGGTGGTTCACGGTGTTCGTCTCACTCATGACATCGATACTTCTCCCCCGCCGGGCAGGGCGTCCAAGACCGACTGGGTGGACGGCGATACCGCCCGGGTATCGCTCCTGGCCGTCCCGGTTAGGCTGGCGGGGTGGAGACACGTGAGCTGCGGTACTTCGTCGCGGTCGCCGAAGAGTTGCACTTCGGCCGGGCCGCGCAGCGGCTCGGAATCGCCCAACCCCCGCTGTCGCGGGCGATCGGCGGGCTCGAACGGCGCCTGGGCACCCTCCTGCTGGAGCGCGGCAGCCGGGGTGTCGCCCTGACCGGGCCAGGGGCGGTGCTGCTGCGGGAGGCGCGGGCGGCGCTGGACGCCGTCGAGGCCGCCGAACGGCGCACCCGCCGGGCCGCCCTCGCGGCGACCGGCCGCCCGGCCGTGGTCCTGGCCGCGAAGGCAGGCGCCTCCGGTGAACTGCTGGCGAAACTCCTCGACGCCTACGCCGCCGAGCCCGGCGCCGTCGCCGTGGACGTCGTGCTGTGCGGACCGGGCGAGCAGGCACGGTTGCTGCACGACGGCCGGGCCGACGTAGCCCTGCTGCATCGGCCATTCGACGACACTGCCGGCTTCGACACCGAGGACCTGCACTCCGAGGGTCAGGTCGCGATCCTCCCGGCGGGCCACCCTCTCAGCGCCCGCCCCCAGGTGCGGCTCGCCGAGGTCACCGACCTTCCCGACCTGCCCCTGCCCTGCTGGCCCCGCCCTGACGGCACCTTCCCGGACGGCCCCGGACCGCAAGTGCGCGACCACACGCAACTCACCCAGCTCATCGCCCTCGGCCGCGCCTGCGCGGTCGTGCCGGAGTCGGGCCGCACCGGCCTGCGTGAGGGCCTCACCGCCGTACCGGTCCTCGACGCCCCCCGCGTCACCACGGTCATCGCCTGGCCCCCACACAGCCGCTCAACGGCGGTCGCGGGGCTGGTCCGCGCCGCCACTGCCCTGTGACCGACGGCGGTGAACGCCTGGAGAGCGTGAAGGATTTCGGGGACGGCGTCCGGTCTGCCATCAGGTCCCGACACTTCGGGCGGTACGAGGTGACTGGCCTGCACCGGCGTTGCCGGAACCACGTCAGGCGTTCTCACTGATGGTTCGGGCAGGGTGCCGGGGTGCGTGGTCCTTCGCCGAGGCCGACGCGCGGCGGCCCGACCACGGGCGAAGGGAGAGACCGTGGACCGGTCGCAGACGCTGACATCATCCGCGACCTCGACACCGCATGGAGATCAGGGCCGGCTCCCGGAGATGGCGGCTCGGGTTCTGGCCCGCCGGCACCATCGCCGAGAGCAGCGGATTGGACTGCGGTGTGGCCTGGTTCGCCCACGTGCAGAGGGACGGCTCGATCGAGGCGGGCGCGCCGAGTAGGGGGGAGGAAGGGGGTGCCGTAAGAACCATGTCGCCAGCCGCAAACGGCGTTGATCAGCCCTTCGGCCGGCGGTTCCGCAGGGGTCGCCAACCAGGAGCAGTGGCCTGGACCTGGCGACCTGACTCATCCGACCGGACACGTCCCCGACGCGCGGTTCAGATCTTGACGGCGGTGAGCTTCTCCGGATTGCGGACGCAGTAGACGGCCGTCACAGCACTGCCGCGGACCTCGATCGAGGAAACCTGATCGAGTACGCCGTCGATGAGGACCGCGACGGAGTGCATCCCGTTGTAGGTGCCGAGACGGATGTCGAGTTCGCCCATGCGAGCGCCCTTTGCCAGGAGGCCGAGGAGCAGCCTGGCCACCTTGTCAGGCCCGACCACGGGACGCAGCGCCGTGGTCACGACCCCGCCGCCGTCGCCCAGGAACACCACGTCGGGTGCAAGAACATCCATCAGGCCTTGGACGTCGCCGGTGGCGGCCGCCGTCAAGAAACGTTCGGCGATCGGTCGTGCCTGCGCGGGGGTGGCGACCGCGGTGTGCCGCTTCGCGCGCACGCTGTTGCGGGCGCGTTGGTTCAACTGCCTCACTGCCGCCTCGGACTTTCCCACCGCGGCGGCGATCTCCGGGTAATCGAAGGCGAACACCTCCCGCAATACGAAGACCGCGCGCTGGGTCGGGGTGAGGGTGTCCAGCACCAGCAGCATCGCAGTGGTGACGGCCTCGCCGGTGAGCACATGGCCGAGGCCGTCGGGTGCGTCGCCGACAGCGTCGGTCACCAACGGCTCGGGCAGCCAAGGCCCCACGTACTGCTCCCGGCGGCGGACGGCCGACCGCAGGACGCCGAGCGCCTGCCGGGTGACGATCTTCGCGAGATAGGCCCGCGGGTTCGCCACCGAGGCGTGGCTCGCCGACCGCCACCGCAGGTACGTGTCCTGTAGCACGTCCTCCGCGTCGGCCACCGATCCGAGGATCTCGTAGGCGATCGAGAACAGCAGGGCCCGGTGCTCGGTGAACTCGTCCTCGGTGTTCGGCTGTTCGCTCACTTCGGCCCCGGCAACCAGGCGTAGCTGGCAGTGCGGGCGCCGAACTTCGCGTAGCGGCAGATTCGTTCCTTACCGACAGCGGCGGTGCGCCCGGCGAAGTAGAGCCGCCGCACGCTGTCGTCCCTGCGGGCGGTCTGGAGCAGCCCGTCGCGCCGGCCCAGGCTCACCCCCTGTCCGGTGTACCCCATGGAGTAGGGCTGGGGCGTACGGCCTTCGATCATCCGCGCCAGCGTATCCGCTGCGTGCGCGCCTTGCGGCATGGCCGTCGCGCAGGCCGCTCGTGCGCCGGGAACCGCCGCGCAGTCACCGACGACAAAGATCCGCGGGTCGTTCACGCTGCGCAGATACTCGTCGACCACGGCACGCCCGTCGGCATCCACCTCCAGCCCGCTGCGGGCGGCCAGGTCGGGCACGGCCCCGATGATCGCCCAGAGGGTGAGGTCGGAGGTGAACCGCGGGCCCGACTGGAGACACACCGTGTCGCCTCCTCCCTCCCCGGCGCCTGGGACGATCTGTGCGACGGCCCCCTCCACGATCTCCACGTTCAAGCGCTCCAGGCCGGTGTGCACACGCTTCTGCGCCCCCACCGACAGGCTCGCGGCGATCGTTTGCCCCACGAGCCGCACGCGCAGGTCGGGGCGACCGTAGGCGACTTCGGCTGCCGTCTCGATGCCCGTCAGTCCGCCGCCGATGACGGTGACCGTACTCCCGCCGGACAGCCTTGCCAGCGCGGCCCGTGCCCGCTCCGCGCCCTCCCAGATCCCCACCGGGACGGTGCCCGGCAGCGGTACGACGGTGCTGCCCACCGCGAGGAACAGGTACTCGAAGTCGAGGCGCGATCCGTCGCCCAGAGCGACCTCGCCGTCGCTGATCTTGTCGACGGTGTCCAACCGCGTTACGACCCCTTCGCGCAGCATCGACGTCAGCGGGGTCCTCGCGGTGCCGGTCCCCGCGATCTGCTCGTGCAGCCGCACCCGCTCGACGAAGTCCGGACGGGGATTGATCACCGTGATCTCCGCTGCCTTCACCTTCTTGGCCAGCCGATTCGCCGCGATCGTCCCTGCGTAGCCGGCGCCCACCACCACGACCCTCATATCTGCCTCCTGTTGTGGAATCAGCTCAGACACGGGATGCAGCGCACCTCGCGCCTGTGACGGGCGAGCCGAGTGATCTGCATCACTGTCTCACCGCATGGCGAACCTGCCGGGCGGCAGGAACGCCCTGTGCGTCCGTGGGCGCCAGTGCCTGTGTCATCCGCTCGGCTCGGGCCTGGTCCAGGACGCGGGGCAGAGCCTCGGCGGCGTCGTTGAGTTCGAGGTAGGACAGGTGGCCTCGCCTCGCAGCTGCTGGTAGCGACGGGACCCGGCCCCGTCCGGTGCCCGGTGGTGCTGGGCGACGATCGCCCGCCCGGCCGTGATCACATGCAGGATGTGCTCGCCGAGCCGGGTGCGAACGGTCACCTGGGCGCCGGCCAGTCCGGGCGGCACCGAGTAGAAGTTCCCGGCGAAGGAGACCAGTGCCTGCGGGCTGACGGTGCGGGACTGCTCCAACTCGGCCGGGAACGGCCGGGTCGGCAGCTCCAGCAGTGGCTCGGCTTCGGCGAGCTTGCCGACCGTGGTCGATAGTCCGTCGCTGGGTGACGCTGGGCTCGCCGCTGCAGCCGGACATCGAGCTTGCGCCGGCGGCCGTCCATCTGGACGGCGAGCTTGTCGATCCCGTTCTGTCCGGCCTCGATGCTGATGCCGTCCGGGACCGTGCGCCACCAGCGTTGGACAACGGAGTGATTCGCCTTCTCCACAACGCCCTTTCAATTGCCGCGAAGCGGAGGGCAGATATCAACGCCGACCCCGTATTCTCTGAACTTCGATCCTGAGTAATGAAGTTCAGCCCTATGGTGATCAGGGCAGCAGTTGGCGTGTCTCGATCCAGGGAAGAAGCCGATCACGCTTTGGGCCGGGCTGCAGATGGCCGATGAGCCACTTCAGGTGCCCTGTCAGGTTCTTGTGCCGCCGCAGCTCGCGGATCTGTTCGATGGGAAGCTGGTGCCAGTTGGTGGCGAGGGTCGCCGCATCTGATGGCGACATCGCCGGTGCGGCGAGTGTGTCGGCGGCCAACTCTTCTGGACGCCAGTCGGAGTTCTCGTCCTCGGGACCTAGGTGTGCGATCACCCACGTTCGCAGCATGAATTGCTGCTGGAGCTCGCGCGCTGATCCCTCTGCTCCGTCGCCGAGCATGCGCCGGTTCGCCAGCAGCGACAGCTCAGCCCAGTGCCGACGCACTTCGCGGGGCTCGCTGGAGTCGTAGGCGTGTTGCTGGGCAACAACGCGGACCAATTCGAGTTGCGACCAGCCGTGAGCGTCGGCAGCGAACGCTTGGAGGCGTTCGACTGGCCAAGTACTCAGGTCACGCTCTGGTTCCCTTTGATCTGAATCGGTGCTCACTGGGCGTCGCTCCTGGTCGTGGGGATGCCGAGACCGACGACGGTTCGTTGCTGGGAACGCCGGTCGATTTGTGCGAGCTTATCCTCAGCGCCGGCGAGTCCGGCCTTGAGTCCTTCGACCTCGCCGAGCCGGCTTTCACGCTCTGCTTCGGCGATGGGGGCAAGGAGGTTGTCGCGGATCTCGACGAGGAGAGCGCGTTGGGCGGGGTCGGGCCAGAGCATCGGGCAGCGGACGCAGGCGTGTTCGTGGATGCAGGGGGTGCTGAACGAGCGGCGGCAGGTGCCGATCGAGACCTTGCGCCGCTCGAAGTGGCCCAGGAACCCGGTCCACTCCTCGTCGGTGTGCCGGGTGGTGCAGCCGCCGGCGGGTGGACCAGGTGTTCGAACTCGTCGTGGGGAGTCACGGGCACACCCGCCCAGCTGACAGTCCGGGCAGAAAGGCCGCCCGCTCATCCTGGGTGAGATCGCGGCCCAGGTTCTGGCAGACGGCGCGGACAGCCGCCCCGGGCTTCGGGAGGTCCGTGTCCCACAGACGTACGGTTCGGTCGTCCCCCGCGGAGGCGAGCACGCGTCCGCCGCGCCGGAACGCGACGGGCCACACCGGACCCGTGTGGCCGGCGAATGTGGCGCGGACCTGTCCCGTGCCCACGTCCCACAATCGCACCGTCTGGTCGTTGCTTCCGGTGGCCAGGGTGTGACCGTCCGGGCTGAACGCCACCGAATGCACCGGACCGGTGTGACCTGTCAGCGTGTCACGGGTCCTGGCGGTGGCCACGTCCCACAAGCGGGCGGTCAGGTCCTCGCTTCCCGTGGCAAGAGTGCGACCGTCCGGACTGAACGCCATCGACCACACCACGTTCGTGTGGCCGGTGAACGTGGCGCCATGCCTGCCCGTGGCCACGTCCCACAAGCGCACGGTGGTGTCGCCGAGGGCTGTGGCGAGTGTCCGTCCGTTCGGGCTGAACGCCACCGAGTGCACCACGAAGCCCGCCCCTGGAGTGACGGTGATCGAGCGGCGGACCTTGCGTGCGGCCACTTCCCACAGCTGCGCGACGTTGTAGGCGGTGCCGGTGGCGAGGGTGCGGCCATCAGGACTGAACGCCACCGCCAACACGGCTCCGGAGTTCCCAGGAAGCATGCCGACGGCTTTTCCCGAGGCCACGTCCCACAACCGTACGTTCTGGTCATCGCCACCAGCGGCTAGCAGACGCCCGTCCGGACTGAACGCGACCGTGTTCACCGCTCGGGTTGTCCCAGGAAGGGTGCCGCGGTCCAGGCCCGAGGCCGCGTCCCACAACCGCACCGTCCGATCGCTGCTGCCGGTGGCGAGCAGGTGCCCGTCCGGACTGAACACGACGGCCTCGACCACGCCGGTATGACCAGTGATGACTCTGCGCGTCCTGCCGCTGCGGAGGTTCCACAACCGGACGGTCTTGTCGTCGCTTCCGGTGGCGAGCGTGTGCCCGTTCGGGCCGAACACGACTGCCTCCACCGCTCCTGTGTGCCCGGCGAGGACGTCGCGGTCGGTGCCGGTGGCCACATCCCACAGCCGTGCGGTCTGGTCCGCGCTTCCGGTGGCGAGCGTGCGGCCGTCCTGACTGAACGCCAGCGCCCATGCGGCATCTGTATGGCCGTTCAGGATTTTACGGGTGGTCCGGGTGGTCACGTCCCACAGCCGCACGCTGGTGTCCTCGCTACCGGTGGCAAGGGTGCGCCCGTCGGGGCTGAACTTGGCGGTCCAAACGGGCGCCGTGTGGCCTGTGAGGACGGCCGCGGTCTTATGAGTGGCCGTATCCCACAGACGGGCCGTGTCGTCTTTGGCAGCGGTGGCAAGAGTGCGGCCGTCCGGGTTGAACGATACCGAGTACACCCAGTCGCTGTGCCCCCGCAAGACGGCCCGGGGCCTGCCGGTGGCCACGTCCCACAGACGGGCGGTGTCGTCGTTGGCGCCGGTGGCGAGTGTGTGCCCGTCTGGGCTGAAAGACACGGAGTTGAGACCGTCCGTGTGGCCGGTGAGGGTTCTGCGGGTGTGTCCCGTCGCCACGTCCCACAGACGGGCCGTGCGGTCGGCGCTGCCGGTGGCGAGGGTGCGTCCGTCCGGGGAGAAGGCGACCGACCACACCTCGCTCCTGTGGCCCCGCAGAACGAGTCGGGTTGTGCCGGTGGAGACGTCCCACAGTCGTGCCGTGCCGTCCGTGCTGCCGGTGGCGAGCGTGCGGCCGTCCGGGCTGTATGCGACCGAGTACACCGGCCGCGTGTGGCCGACAAGGCTGCGGTGCAGCGGCAGAGCCGCAGCATCCTGCAGACTCGCCAAGGCTTCGGGGGTGTGACTCGTACGGTAGGCCTGGACGGCCAGCAGAGACGCCAAATCGGGATCGGTGTGGATCAGTTGACCGGACTTCGCGGCGGTCTGTCGCGACAGGTCGGCCCGCTGCTCGGTCCTGGCTGTCCGCCCCTGCCACACCGCTACTCCCGCCGCGACCAGGGCCAGGGCCAGCACCGTGGCCAGGACCACATTAAGTCGTCTGCTGCGTCGGATGACCTCCTGCTGGCGTTGCCGGCTCGCGGTGAGGTAGTCGGTGAGCTCCGTCGGCAGATGGCGTTTCTGCGCCCACTCGAGGCCCTCTGCGAGTGCCGTCCCGGTGAGCAGGTCGCCGGGATCGGACGTCTCGGCCCAGCGGGCCCGCGCGACACGGGCGTGTTCCAGCCATCCCTGGAAGCGGTGGTCCTGGCGGACCCACTCGTGCAGCGTGCCCCAGTCGCGGATGAGTGCGTCGTGGATCAGTTCGGCCATGGGCTGCGCCGACGGTGCGTCGGCGTCCTGCGGTGCTCCAGGCGTGTGTGTGGTAACGATGCGGTGCGCGGTCAGCGCGGCGAGGACCTCCTCGAAGGTGCTATCGCTCTCCGGCTCGGTGCCGGGGTCGCTCGCCAGGTCGCGCAGTTCCCGCAGGGGGACCTGCGCGCGGACGGCGGGAATGTGGTGGACGGGGTCCGCGGGGCGCACCAATGAGGTCAGGATGCGCTGGGCGACGGGGCGTTGGTGCGGTGCCAGCTCGTCCAGAGCGTTGTCCGCCCAGGTGGCGAGGCTGCCGGTCACCCCGCCGATTCGCTCATAGGCGTCGTGGGTGAGAAAGCCCTCGTGGCGTCTCGCCCACAGCTGGTGCAACGTGACTTCCACGAGAGGGAGCATGGTGGCCGGTGCCTGGCCGGCGGCCGTGCCTTCGGGAGTGGCAGCCAGCACTTGGGTGACGATGTGCCCGGGCAGCCCCGGCTCGAAGTGCGCTCCCGCGTCGCCCGCGGGCAACGTGATGATGTCGTGCAGTTCATGCCGGCTGAGCACCGCCGGCACGTTGAGGAGCCCCGGCATCGCAGCCTCCAGGAGGCGAGGGGCTGCGGCGGCGAGCCGGGGATAGAAGTCGTCGCGCATGATGAGGAGCACGGACAACCGGTGGTGGTCCTCCAGCGCCGCAGTCATCTGCTCCGTGACGCTCTGGGCGTGGTCCGGTGTGCCGGTGCTCCGTTGGGTGAGCAGTTCCTCAAGCTGGTCCACGACGAGCAGGAGGCGCTGTCGCGTGGGATGGGCCGCGAGCGTACGGTCGACGGCTGCGGAGAGCCCGTCGGAGCCGGCCCCGGACAGTCCGGCGCGCTCCCATTCCGCCGACAGGTCCTGCCTGGGACGGACGACCAGGGGAAGCCAGCTGTCGCTGCCCGGCAGCTCGCCCGCGGCCAGCGCGGGCAGCACACCGGCTTGGATCAGAGATGTCTTGCCCGAACCGGAGGGCCCCAGCAGCAGCGTCAGCCGCCGTCCGCGCGCCAGGCTCGCCAGCACCTGCCGTACCGCGTCCTGCCTGCCATGGAACCAGCGGGTGTGTTCGGCTTCGAACGACTCCAGCCCCCGGTACGGGGACGCTTCCTGCTCGATCAGCTGGGGCCGGATCTCCCGGAGGGTCTGCGCGGGGGTGACGTAGGCGATGCCCTGGCCCCGCGCATGGGCGTCCGGGGCGGTGATCTCGGTGAGCATGCCGATGACCAGACCAGTCACCTCGTCGAGTACGGGCGCGCCGCTGAACCCGGTGGTCAGGTCGTTGGCACCGGTCAGTTGTAGATGGCTTCCCCTGCCCCCGGTAGCGCCCAACAGGTCACCGCACACGCCGAAGCCGAAATGGCCGCCGGGTGGGGCCTGAGCGGGGAAGCCGAACGAGCGCACCTGGTGGCCGCGGCAGCCTTCAGCGGAGCCCAGGGGCAGCGCGGTCACGCCTGGCGGTGTGCTGGCCAGGCGCACCATGGCCACGTCGTCCTCGTCCAGGGGACGCCATGTTTCCTCCAGGACTTGTCCCGGCACCTCAGGAGCGCCTTCAGCGTGTGGGAAGAGCAGTTGCAGCGTCTCGCCCGGGGCGGACCCGGCGGCTTGCACGACGTGTGCGCAGGTCACCAAGAGATCTTGAGCGACCAGGAACCCGGCGCCGGCCACTTGCCCACGTCGGCCCAGCACCTGTGCCACGGCAGTGGGCAGCTGTTGTGCGCGTCTGCTCTCCCAGCCAGGTCCCGGCGCGTTCATCGGGTCACCCTGCGTTCCCGTCATCGCTGGGTGGCGGAAACTCGTCCTTCTCCCACCGTACGGTTACGTGGAGGTGCGCATGGGCTCCTGCTCTGGTGATCACGGCCCCGGCTTCCACCGCAAGGTCGACACCGAACTCGACGGTGATCTCATGAGGGCCCGCCTTGCGCAACTGATTCACCGCGGCGCGAGCCGCCGTGCCGACCGGTGCCAACGCCGCCTGAAGACTCTCCGGAAGGTCACGGACGGCCTCCTCAACGCGGCCCGCCTTGACAGGGCCATCCGCTGTGGACGACGCCTCTACCAGGATGGAGCCCCCGCCCTCCAGCGGAACCCGAGCCAGATGGACCAAGGAACCTCCTCCCTCCTGCTCCGGCCAACCACCTCGCCATGAAAGAAGCGCAAGTCCAGCTCTGGCTGCGTGGGCGGAACTCGCACACAGTCACCCTGATCATCATCGAAGCCGGTACAGGTCGCATCTCCGGTGCGTCGTCCGAGTGCCACGTCTGAGGAACCGAGCCCTCTGGCAGCATCTGCTGCCGCCGCTTCCTCAACTCGGGTGACACCCCGACGTCGGCTCCATGATGATGAGCGGCGTGCCTGCATCCGAGACGCCCGAAGCCGTGGTGGACCGCCTCTTCCGACAGATCCGGAACGAGACATGGCCCGCCCATCTCAACACAGCCGAGCGGGCAGGCATCGACCTCGTGATGCTCGATGCCGATATCGCCGGGTGCGTGACGACCTGGCTGAGCAACAACGGTTGCCTCGACGCATGGCGTCTCACAATCCTGCGCCGGAAGCTCTCCGACCTGGAACAGGTCCTGCCAGAGCTCGACGAAGCAGACAACCTTCGCTTGTGGCAGTTGTGGCAGCAGGTCGCTCAGCTCGTCTCCGAGACCGCTCCCTAATCGACCAACTGAGACGACGTCCTGCTGGCGTCGATCGGCGCTGCGGCAGCTCGCCCCGCTGCTGGGGATGTCGAAGTCGGCCGCCAACCGCATGGTCTCAGACCGTCGCGTGCGCTTCGGCCCCGTCAGCGGTTCGGTAGGGACGCCGTGCTGATCGTCGACGGCACACCAGTGCCCGCGCGGGATCACACGGTTGCCGAGCAGTCGAAGAGCTACCGGTACTCGGCCAACCACCAGGTCGTCACCGACGCCGATACCCGAATCGTCGTCGCCGTCGGCCGGGCCACGGTCATCGCGGCCGGCGGCCGGCGGCCGGCGACGCTCCTTCGTGACTGCCGTCTGAGGCGACGGCGTTGGCGACAGCGTTCACACCGCCATGCTCGGCATCGCCCGGCTGTACAACCTGGCCCTCACGGTGTGACTGCCCGCTCCATACAGGGGAGCGGCCTAGGGGAGGCGGCTCCCCGCCTCCCCGGCTCGGAGAATGTTCAGTCGATACAGAATTCGTTGCCCTCGATGTCCAGCATGGGGATGCACGACTCGTTTTCCTCATCGGCATACAGCGTTTGCACGTGGGTCGCACCAAGCGCGACCAGTCGTGCGCACTCGGCTTCGAGCGCGGCGAGGCGCTCGTCCCCCACGAGCCCGGTGCCGACCCGGACGTCGAGATGCACCCGGTTCTTGACGATCTTGCCTTCGGGAACGCGCTGGAAGTACAGGCGCGGACCCACACCTGAGGGATCACTGCAGGCGAACCATGATCCCCGCTTCTCAGGGGGCAGGGTGCGGTTGAAGTCCTCCCAGGTGGTGAATCCCTCCGGTGGCGGCGGTGTGACGTACCCCAACACCTCGCACCAGAAACGAGCGAGGCGCTCAGGTTCTGCGCAGTCAAAGGTGACTTGGAACTTCTTGATCGCTGACATCGGCGCACCGTATCGCGTACCAGGGGGACCCTGCCGCTCTTTTCCCCAGGCGGATCCGGCCGCCAGAGGTTCGGCGTCGCGCGGGCGCTGCAACTGGCGGGGGCAGGCCTTCGCGCGACCAGACTGAGGCGGTGAAGCCACCGCCGCCGCGCGCGGCGATGCGCAGCGTCGGGAAACGTCCCTGATCGCCGACTTGGCGCTGTGCCACGGGGCTGCGGTCGGTGCCGGGGTGTGGGAGGCAGCCTTGATGCTCGACAGTGAGCCGGTTCAAACGGCATCAAGGAGGCCGCGCGGCAGGCGACATCGGCCGCCCGCCTGGCTGACTCGCCACCATGGGCGCGCCCTTCGGCGAGATCACTGCTACCCCAATCGCCGCCGTCCCGGTCACCACCGCCGCGTCGAGCACCGCGGCTCCTGTCATCACCGCTTCGTGTCACCAGCCGCAATCACGGGCGATCTTGCGGCTCTACCAGGTGCTGCCGGTGAAGGTGGGTTTCACGACGCACAGCTGAAGGAGTCCGATGGCAGGCGACTTCACAGCGGTGGCCGTCTCGCCTCCGGCCGGCGACCGGGCCGGTGCTCCGTGGGGACGTGTGTCGTGGCGGTTGTTCCGCGGCTGGGCCAGGCGACGTCGTCAACGGCGAGGAACGGCTCGCCGGCCACGGTCGCGGGGGTTGCCCCGGTGAACGCCATGACGTCCCGATGCAGGTGGGACTGGTCGGCGTAGCCGGTGTCGGCGGCAACGTGGGCCGCGCCCTCACCCGCGACCAGGCGGTGGGCGGCATGGTCGAAACGGACCAGCTTCACGGCGCGTTTGGGCGGCAGGCCGAGCTGTGACCGGAACCGGGACCACAGCCGCTTACGGCTCCACCCGACCTCGGCCGCGAGTCCATCCACCCGGATCAGGCCACGGCTGACAACGATCCGGTGCCAGGCCCAGGACACCTCCGGGTCCACCGGCGGCCCCGCCTCATGCCGCCGGGCGAGCAGCGCGTCCGTCAACACGAAGCGATCCTGCCAGGACGAGACATCGCCGAGTTGCTCGCGGATCCGTGACGCCTCCCGGCCCCACAGGTCGCCCAGCGACACGACGCCGCCGTCGAGGTCGGCGGGGGAGGTGCCCAGAATCGCGCGTGCGATCACCGGGGACAGGCGCACCTGTACGCACTCGACGTTCTCTCCCCGTGCCCGGACCGCGCCCGCGGAGCCGAGCCCGGGCCCGGCGACGAGGCTTCCCCGCTGCTGCCGCCCTGCGGCACAGTCAAGGACGGGCGAACCGGCGCCGAACTCCAGGAGCAGCGTCACAGCCGGGTGCGGGACTATCCGGAGCGCGTCCAGGTCACGGACACTGAACCCGGCCATGGTGACACCGGCCACCCGGCTGGGCAGCCGCGGGCACTCCACGCCCCACACAGCCGCGTCGTGCACAAAAGCCTGCATCATCCCATGCTACGCGGGCCGGCTGAGGGGAACATTCGTCCAATCCACCGGTACGTACTGGCGGAGACAGTGGGCTCATGACTGTTTCTGACGGCGGACCGCACGTGAACGGCGGCGCCGAGGCCACCGAGAGTGGGACCCTGTCGCTGGACGACGGCGACATCCACGTGTGCCAGGACGGCCCCCGCGACGCCCCCGCGCTCCTACTCATCCACGGGTCCGCATCCTCGACCCGCTCGTGGAACCCGATGGTTCCGCTGCTGACCACATCTCACCGCGTCGTCCGGATCGACCTGCTCGGGCACGGCCGGTCGGCCAAACCGGCCGACCGGAGCTACGCGATCCCGGACCAGGCACGCCGGGCCGGAGCGGTACTGGACCGGCTCGGCGTCGACCACGCCGTGGTCGTCGGTCATTCCAGCGGCGGCGTGGTCGCCACCGCCCTCGCCGAACAGCGGCCCGACCTGGTGACCGCGCTCGCGCTGGTCAACACCGGCCCCAGCCTGGACGCCTTCATCGCATCGAAGTCCGCCGCAATCGGCCTCTCGCAGTGGCCGCCTACCGACGAGCAACTCCGGCAGTTCGCGAGCACGGGCTTCAGCCGCGCGGGCTATCAGATCCCGGAAGAACTCCTGGACGATGTGCGCGGTATGACGTACCACTCGCTCACCACGTCGATGGGGGCCACCCGCTCCTATCTGGAGCAGCGGACGCTTCCGGATCGGCTGACGGTTCTGGGAAAGCCGCTCCTGGTGGTCTTCGGCGAGGACGACCGCAGATGGCGATCCGCATCTGCCTCCGACTACCGCGCCGCTCCGGGCGCAAAGGTCGAGCTGCTGTCCGGTCTCGGGCACTCACCCATACTCGAGGATCCCCCGCGGACCGCCGCCGCCCTGCTGGCCTTCACCGCGATCCACGCCGTACGGGCGGACTGAATGAGAACGAGGAGTGCCATGCGGATTCTCGTCTCCGGCGCCAGTGTTGCCGGTCCGGTGCTGGCCTACTGGCTCACCAGGCACGGCTTCTCCGTCACCGTCGTCGAGCGTGCGCCGGCTCTGCGCAGGACCGGCGGCCACGCGGTCGACCTGTTCCGGCCCGCGATGAACATCTCGGAGAAGATGGGCGTGCTCCCGCGTATCGAGGAGCAGGCCACCGGCACGAACCGGATGACCGTCTACCGGGAGGGCGCACGGCGTCCCGTCCGGGCGGACCTCTCCAAGATCTTCAGCGCCGCATCCGACCGGCACGTCGAGATCATGCGCGACGACCTGAGCGAGACCTACTACGACGCCACACGCGACGACGTCGAGTACATCTTCGGCGACTCGATCACCGCGATCTCGCCCGATGGCGAGGTGCGGTTCGAAGAGGCCGCGCCGCGCCGCTTCGACCTGGTCGTCGGCGCGGACGGGCTGCACTCCAACGTGCGCCGCCACGTCTTCGGCGACGAGTCCCGCTTCAGCGCCTTCACCGGGGCCTACTTCGGGGTGCTGACCCTGCCGAACATCTCCGACCTCGACGGCGAGCTCCTCATCCACGTCGGCGTCGGCCGCACCGCCGGCATGTACGGCGCGCGGCACCTCGGCGAAGCGCGGGCGTTGTTCCTGTTCCGCAGCGAGCGTGAACTCGACTGCCACCACCACGACGTGCCCCGGCACAAGGAGCTGCTGCGCGGTGCGTTCGCCGGCATGCACGCCCACGTGGACCGCTGGCTGGACGAACTCGACCGTACCCCGGCGTTCTACTTCGACTCGATCACCCAGCTCCGCATGGACACCTGGTCGCGGGGGAGGGTGACGCTCGTCGGCGACGCGGGCTACTGCCCCGGTCCGGCTGTCGGCGGCAGCACCACCCTGGCCGTCGTCGGCGCGTACGTCCTCGCCGGAGAGCTGGCGCGCGCGGGCGGCGATCACGAGCGCGCCTTCCCCGCCTACGAGCGCGTGATGGCGGAGCACGTGCGTGGCAGCCGTGCGGTCGCGCTGAGCGCGGCGAAGACCCTGATCCCCACCTCACGTCTCGGCGTGCAGGGACTGGCCCAGGGCGCCCGCCTGATCTCCGCCCTGCCCGCGGGCCCCAGCCGCGCCCTCCTCCGCCTCACCACCAAGAGCGCACGCCTCTACAACTCCATGACCGTCGACGACTACCGGCCGTCAGCAGGCCACGCGACCGTGCCAGCGGAGGACGTCCTACGGCCTCGTTGAAGACCGCCGCAGCGGCGGCACCGCGCGCAGCAATGCCCACAATGGGCCTGAGCCTGTTGGTCACGTGGGCAAGGATCTGCTGGTCAACAAGGCGCAGGTGCTGCTCTTGAGCAGTGACAGGGCCAGCCGGGCCGCGGACGTTGATGACCAAGGCGATGACGTCACCGTGGTACTGGTCAGTCGGTGCCGTCGAGAGCCCTCGCGCAACGGCACCCCTCCCCCGGCCTGGCGCCGATGGCCCTCATCGTCTTCGGTAGACCGGCTTTGGGACTGCTATGGGCATTCCGTGGAGGTCGTCGTCTGCGACCTTGGGTCGGAACGGCGCGAGGCTGTGCCCGACCTGCGAGTTCTCGTTGTAGACCCCGGTCCGCGCAGTGCCAGTTGGGCCTATGTGACCGCCGGGTGTTGGGCCGCGATGGAGAAGGACGGTCACGGGCTTGAGTTCGTCATGACCGCACGCGTCCGCGACCGGCGGTTCATCGACCTCATGGCCATGATCGCCTGCTACCACTGCGGAGGGCATCAGCTCGATCTGGAGCACAGCATGCCGATCGGTGAACCATGGGTGCCCGGCTCGACCTGCGACCACCTGCTGATCAGCCTGCCCTATCTCCACGGGCCTGGCCTTGAGCACTGTCCGCTGCCCGGGGGCACGCCCGCCTTCTGTGGGCCCTGCCCGTGACGGCCGCCGAAATCGACTTCCGCAGGCACGAGGGTCATGAGGCGTTGGAGCAACTCTTCGATGACGTGGAGATCATTCCCACTGATCCTTTCCGGGCATCGGTGGTGTAAGGCGTCGGCCGAACGGTTCCTGGCACCAAGCCAGGTTAGATCGTGGGGTGCGGCTCCACGGCGGCCGCGGATCTGCCACGACGCGCGCCGTTCTCGGTGGCACAAGGATTCCGTCATCGGTGCGGCACGGGTACGCCCGCGGCGCGGAGCTTGGCCTCGGTGAGCGCGGTCAGCCGCGCCGCGACCGGTGTCTGGTCCTCGCGATGGTTGTTGATCAGCTTGTACTGGGCCGAAGCCCTGGCCCATGCCCGCAGGCTGGCGTGATCCCCCAGCAGCGCGGGATTGGCGAGGTAGCGGTCGGCCATCGCGGTCGCGAGTTCCTCGATCCTCGGGTCGTCCAGTTCCCAGGTCTCCGCCTCCCAGCCGCGCCTGGCCAGGTCGACGTACTCGGGGTCGTCGAGGCCGTGTTCGAGCTGGGTCAGGAAGCCGTCGAAGCCCTCCGGCACCAGCGCCCGGGCCAGGACCAGGGCCTCGCGTTGCGCGGCCACGTAGTCGGGGCCGAAGCCGAGGCCGGACATCCGGTCCAGGACTGCGCAGGCACGGTCGGGCAGCAGGGCCCGGTCGCCGTCGGCGAGCCGGTGCAGTGTGTCACGGCGGGCGACCAGCTCATCGATGCGTTCGGTGAGCTGTTGCTCGACGTCTGCAAGCGCGGCTCCGAACCGCGTGGCGTCGGCGTCGAGCATCGGCCCGATCTCGGCGAGCGGCACGCCTGCGGCGGCCAGCGTGCGTACCTGCACCAGTTGCAGCAGCTCGCCGGATCCGTATCGCCGGTAGCCGGAGCTGTCACGTTCCGGCTCCGCGACCAGCCCGAGCTTGTGATAGTGCCGCACCGTCTTCACCGTGACGCCGACGAACGCCGCCGCCTGCCCGATCGTGACTCCATTCCTCATCGGCCCAGCTTGCCGCAGAACACCTCGGCGAGGAAGCGCTGTTGGGCGCTCTGGAATGCCGGTGCTATCGACATCTCGGCGTCGTCCACCCAGGTCAGCCCGGCGGTCAGGGTCGTGCTGCCGTCGGAGTTGCTGTACATCAGCGCCGCCGAGCCCATGGTGGCGCCGTTGTGGTGGAAGACGGTGCCGCTCTCCGTTTCCTGCGCGAACATCCCCAGGCCGTAGCCGGCGGTCGCCTCCGGTGTGCGCATCTCGGCCAGCAGCTCGGCCGGCAGTAGCTTGCCGCCCATCAGCGCGGAAAAGTACGTGTGCAGGTCCCGGGTGGTCGAGATCATGTCACCACCGGCTCCGACCCAGGACGGGTTCTGACGGGTGACATCGACGGTCCGCTCCTGCCCGGCGTCCTCGTAGCGGTAGTAGCCGTGGTTGTGCGGTGCGGGGATCGCCGGCGAGGCGCCCGGCGCCACGGTGCCGGTCATCCCCAGCGGCCCGAGGATCAGCCGCCGCAACTCCTCGGCGAACGCACGGCCCGTCACCTTCTCGACCACCAGGCGGGCCAGCACGTAGTTGGTGTTGGCGTAGCTCCAGCCCGTCCCTGGCGCGAACCGCGCCGGCTTGGACAACGACAGCCGCACCAGCTCCTCGGGCAGGTAGGTCTTGAACCGGTTGTCCACCCACTCCTTGCCCCGCCAGGGGACCCCCAGCACGATCGTCCCGTCCTCGTAGAGCTCGCCGGTTTGGTTGAAGATCCCGCTGGTGTGCTGCAGCAGCATCCGCACCGTGATCCGCCGGTCAACCGCGAACTCGGGCAGGTAGTCATCGACCGGGGCGTCCAGGCCTATTCTGCCCTCGGCCACCAGCAGCAGCACCGAGGTCGCGACGAAGCTCTTGGTGCTGCTGCCGATGCGGAAATGCCCGTCCGTCAGCGCCTTGGCGCTCTGACCCAGCTCGCGCACACCGGCGCTGCCGGCCCACTCGCCCTGCTCGTCGTTCACCCGCAGCTGGATCCCGAGAAAACCGGACCCGGCCAACTCCTCGATCGCCTCCTGCAGTTCCGGACGATCGTGGCCCTTCCCGGAGATGTTGGTGAACATGTTTGCCCCTTCAGATCGGTGGTGCCCGGATCGGCGTCGTGCCGATGCGATGAGCCTCCACCCTGACCCGAGGTCAACCTCAACGGTGATCCAGCCCACACCCGCTCCTGGCGGCACGTTCATGAGGTGTTGCATGGCTGGATGCCTGAAACGCCCTCATGAAACGGTCGTCGGTCGTGAGCGTCGACTTCAAGCGCGTGGAATCGCATGGCTGCCCGATGTCCCCCTGCGCGACCAGTCGATGAGCCTCCGCGACATCGCCAAGCGGCTCGTCATCACGACGGGCGCGACGAGGGGCCAGCACCCCTCGCCCGCCACCGTCATGCGGATGCTCCGCGACCACGACGAGCAGACCGCCACCGCGGCGGGCACGTGATCGTCTGACTACTTTGCGGCTGGGGTCAGGGGTAGGACTACGGGGCCAGGTCGGCCGAGCGGAGGAAGTCGGCGGCCTTGCGCGGCATATCGGGGTGACCGGAAGCTCCGGGGCGGGGGCGTCCTCCTCGATGGCGGTGTGGTCGGGCAGGAGGTCGGCGATTGCCGTGCGGATCGCGCCGCGGCCGACGCCGTGGTCGCGGGCGAGGGCGGCGATGGAGCGGCCTTCCAGGTACGCGGTGCGTACGACGTCGGTTGCCGGCCGGGACGGCGGGGCCGCGTCCGCCCTTGCTGCCGTTGGCCTCGGCGGCCCGCAGTCCGTCGTAGGTCGGCTCCCGCTGGAGTTCGCCGGCGGCGGCGAGGGTCCGCACCGTGAACTTCACGGTGGACAGCAGTTCTCCGGTGCGCGGATGGCGGGCGGTGAGGTCCATCGTGGAGAACGCGCCGTCGTGGATACGCAGGGCGAGGCGGTCGCGGTGGAGGGCGTCGAGCACGTCGAGGATGCGCCCGGTGCCGCGTACGAGGCGGAACATCTCGGAGACGTGCACGGTGTCGTCCGGCCGCGCGTGGTCGAGGAGCACGCGGAACTTCGGGCGCTGGAGGAGGCGGAGGCGGCTGGAGGGGCCGCCGTCCTCCTCGAAGACGACCGGGTCCTCGATCCGGGCCTAGGTTCTGTCTCCTTGGTCAGTGCCGGGTCCAGATGAGAATGCCTGCGAGGTGCAGTGCGGCTTGGTAGGCGATCGCGAGCTTGTCGGTTCGTGTGGCCAGGCCGCGCCACTGCTTGAGGCGGTTGATGCACCGCTCGACGGTGTTGCGCTGCTTGTAAGCCTCCGCGTCGAAGCCGGGTGGGCGGCCGCCGAGTCGGCCTCGCCGCAGGCGATGGCCGACCTGGTCGGACGGCTGGGGGATGACGGCACGGATGCCCCGGCGTCGCAGGTGGCTGCGGATGGCGCGGGAGGAATACGCGCGGTCGGC
>NZ_JBEOYR010000022.1:0-165281 GCF_040297165.1 Streptomyces sp. NPDC001851
GCCGCGCGGCGCTCCCCGCCCGCCCCGTCCGTCCGGCCGTGGTCGGCGGAGCCGCCCTCAGGCGCCGGGCGCCCCCGTGCGCAGACCGTCCATGACCAGGTCGAGGAGCCGGGTGGCGCGGGTCCGCCAGTCGTCGTGCGGATCGAGCTGCCACAGGCCCGCGATGGCGAGGAGGAAGTCGTCCCCGGTGACCCCGGGCCGGATGGTGCCCGCCGCGTCGTTGGCGCGCAGCAGGAGTTCCGCCGCGGCCGTCACCGGTGTGGGGGGCGGCTTCCCGGGGCCGCCCGGCGCGCTCGTGGCCTGCCGGATCGCCTCGG
Source organism: Streptomyces sp. NPDC001851 (assembly GCF_040297165.1). NCBI lineage: Bacteria > Bacillati > Actinomycetota > Actinomycetes > Kitasatosporales > Streptomycetaceae > Streptomyces > Streptomyces sp. NPDC001851. Next base: position 318 of record NZ_JBEOYR010000022.1, read on the forward strand.
CCAGTCCGGCCTTGGTCATGGCGAACTCGGAGAGCCGGTCCATCCACGCCCGCAGGGCCTCCTCGGGTGGCCGGGTGCGCAGCAGATGGGCCGCGGCGTCGGCGACCTGCTGCATCTCGTGGCGGTAGATCTCCAGGACGAGCGATTCCCGGTTGGGGAAGTTCCGGTAGAAGGTGCCCTGTCCGACACCCGCCTTCTTGGCGATCGCGCTGAGCGGGGCGTCCGCGCAGCGCGACAGTTCGGTGACCGCCACTTCCAGGATGCGCTCGCGGTTGCGCTGTGCGTCCGAGCGCCGGGGTGATTCCTTGTGCTGCGGCACTCGTCCTCCTCAAGGGTCGTGGCCGAACCTCGCCCTTGCTAAGCGGACAGTTGTCCGCTACGTTTCCCAGGTACCGGACAGATGTCCGGTTGCGTCCACCATAGCCGCGGACGCCGTCCTACGGCAGTCGCCGGCCCCACGGTTCCGCCCCCGCACCCCGCGCACGTACCGCAACGGGACCGCTCCCGACCTCCCTGGAAACGCGAAAGAAGCAGCTCATGGCCTCATCGACGTCCAGTGTCATCACCCTGAAGATCAACGGCGAGAAGCACACACTGCCCGTCGACCACCGCACCACCCTGCTCGACGCACTCCGCGAACGCCTCGACCTGACCGGCACCAAAAAAGGCTGTGACCAGGGGCAATGTGGTGCCTGTACGGTCCTGCTGGACGGGCGCCGCGCCGTCGCCTGCCTGCAACTGGCCGTGGCGGCCGAGGGCCGTGAGATCACCACCATCGAAGGCGTGGCCGACGGCGACCGGCTGCACCCCGTCCAGCAGGCCTTCCTCGATCTGGACGGTTTCCAGTGCGGTTACTGCACGCCGGGGCAGATCTGTTCGGCGATCGGGGTGATCGAGGAACACGCGGCGGGCTGGCCGAGCGCCGCCACCGCCGACGTCCGGCCCGAAGCGGGACCACCACCTCTGACAGCCGACGAGATCCGGGAGCGGATGAGCGGCAACCTGTGCCGCTGCGGCGCGTACGTGTCCATCGTGGAGGCGGTGGCCCGGGCCGCCGGAGAAGCGGCGGACCGGGGACGTACCGCCCCCGTGACGGGTGCGGAAGAGGTGGCGGCATGAAGGAGTTCGCCTATCAGCGGGCGTCCGACGTCGCCGGCGCCGTCGCGCTGCTCGGTGCCGATCCCGACACCCGCTTCCTCGGCGGCGGCACCAACCTCGTCGACCTCATGAAGACCGGCGTCGAGCGGCCCGCCCGGCTCATCGACATCCGCGAACTCCCGCTCGACAGCGTCGAGTCGACGCCGGAGGGCGGTCTGCGCATCGGCGCCACCGTCACCAACGGCGACCTGGCCGCCCACCCCGAGGTCCGGCGCCGCTACCCGGCGCTGGCCCAGGCGGTGCTGGCCGGCGCGTCCGGGCAACTGCGCAACATGGCCACGGTCGGCGGGAACCTGCTGCAGCGCACCCGCTGCGGCTACTTCACCGACGTCACCAAGCCCTGCAACAAGCGTGTCCCCGGCAGCGGTTGCCCCGCGATCGAGGGCGAGCACCACAACCACGCGATCCTGGGCGCGTCCGGCCACTGTGCGGCCGTACACCCCTCGGACATGGCCGTGGCCCTGACCGCCTTCGACGCCGTCGTCCACTTCGAAACGGCCGACGGGCCGGGGGAGTCGCCGCTCACCGCGTTCTACCTGCCCGTCGGTGACACCCCGCACCGCGAGACCGCCCTGCCGCACGGCGCCCTGATCACCGGCGTATCGCTGCCGCCCGCCCCGGTGGCCGCCCGCTCCCGCTACCGCAAGGTGCGCGAGCGTGCCTCGTACGCGTTCGCGATCGGCTCGGTCGCCGCCGCGCTCGACGTCCGGGACGGTGTCGTCCGCGACGCGCGCCTGGCCTTCGGCGCCGTCGCCTCACGTCCGTGGCGGGCCGTCGCCGCCGAAGGCGTGCTGACCGGTGCGACGGCCGACGCCGCGACCTACGCCGCCGCGGCGGACGCCGAACTGGCGGCGGCCCGGCCGCTGCCGCACAACGGATACAAGGTGGACCTCATGCGCAACCTCGTCGTGGCCGTCCTGTCCGAACTCGCCGAGGAGGCCGCCCGATGACCACCGTCACCACCGGAACACGTGCCCACGCGCCGTCCGTCGGCACCGCCCGCACCCGCGTGGAGGGCAGGGACAAGGTCACCGGAGCGGCGCGCTACGCGGGCGAGGTGCCCTTCGCCGACCTGGCACACGGCTGGCTGGTGCTGTCCACGGTCGCCCGCGGCCGTATCCGGGGCCTCGACACCGACCCGGTCCTCGCCATGCCGGGTGTCCTCGCCGTGCTGGACCACCGCAACGCCCCGCGCGTCGAGACCGACTACACCGGCCTGATGGGCACGCGTCCGGACCCGACCTGCGCGGTCTTCCAGCACGACCGCGTGCCCCATCTGGGCTGGCCGGTGGCGCTGGTCGTCGCCGAGACGTCCGAGCAGGCCAGGGAGGCCGCGGAATCACTCGTCGTGCACTACGAGCAGGAGCCGCACGACACCGACTTCACGGGCGAGCGCACGGACGCCCACCCGGTGGACGGGCACATGCCCGCCCTGACGGAGAAGGGCGACCTCGGCGCCGCACTGGCCTCCTCGGCCGTCGTCCTGGACGCCGAGTACACCACGCCCGAAGAGCACCACAATCCGATGGAACCGCACGCGGCGACCGCCCGCTGGGAGGGCGGTCGGCTGGAGGTGATCGACTCCAACCAGGGCGCCACCTGGGTCGTCGGCGAACTCGCCAGCCTCTTCTCGCTCGATCCGGCCTCGGTGCGCGTGCGCTCCGAACACGTCGGCGGCGGCTTCGGCAGCAAGGGCGTGCGCGCCCACCAGGTGGCCGCCGTGATGGCCGCGACCGTCCTGCAGCGCCCGGTACGGGTGGTGCTGACCCGCCGTCAGATGTTCTCGCTGGCCGGCTACCGCAGCCCCACCGTCCAGCGCGTCCGGCTCGGCGCCGACGCCGACGGACGGCTGCGCGCACTGGAGCACCGCTCGGTCAGCGTCACCTCCACGGTGCACACGTTCGTCGAACCGAGCGCCGGGGTGGCCCGGGTGATGTACGACGCCGACGCCCACCACACCGCCAACCGCGTCGTACGGCTCGACGTGCCGTCCCCGACCTGGATGCGCGCCCCGGGCGAGGCGCCCGGGTCCTTCGCGCTGGAGGCGGCGCTCGACGAACTCGCCGAGCAGTGCGGGATCGACCCCATCGAGCTGCGCCTGCGCAACGAACCCGACAAGGGCCCGGTGTCCGGCCTGCCGTTCGCCGGCCGCAATCTGGCCGCCTGCTTCCGGGAGGGCGCCCGCCGGTTCGGCTGGGCGGACCGTGACCCGCGCCCCGGGCAGCGCCGGGACGGCCGCTGGCTGCTCGGCACGGGTACGGCGGCGGCCTCCTTCCCCTCGGGCGCCGCACCGTCCACCGCGACGGCGACCGCGCACCCGGACGGCACCTTCACCGTCCGGATCTCCGCGGCCGACATCGGCACCGGGGCCCGTACCGCCCTCACCCTGGTCGCCGCGGACGCCCTCCGGGTGCCGCCGGAGCGCGTCCGGGTGCGCATCGGCGACAGCGACTTCGGACCGGCGATGATCGCGGGCGGTTCCATGGGCACCCGCTCCTGGTCCTGGGCCGTCACGGCCGCGGCCGGTGAACTGCGCGAACGGCTGGCGCTCGGCGCCGGCATCCCCGCGGAGGGCATCACGGTACGGTCCGACACCACCGCCGCCATCGGCGCCCTCGCCCCCGCCGAACGGCACTCGTTCGGGGCGCAGTTCGCCGAGGTCGCCGTGGACGCGGCCACCGGCGAGGTGCGGGTGCGGCGCATGCTCGGCGTCTTCGCGGCGGGCCGGATCGTCAACCCGCTCACCGCACGCAACCAGCTGCGGGGCGGCATGATCTGGGGCATCTCCATGGCCCTGCACGAGGAGGCCGTCCGGGACCGCGCCTCGGGCGGCCACATCGGCGCCGACCTGGCGGGTTACCACGTGGCGACGCACGCCGACGTACCGCACATCGACGCGGACTGGATCGAGGACACCGACCCGAACGACCCGGTCGGGATCAAGGGCATCGGCGAGATCGGCATCGTCGGCGCCGCGGCCGCCGTCGCCAACGCGGTCTGGCACGCGACCGGCGTACGCCACCGCAGCCTGCCCATCCGCCCCGACCGGATCCTGTCGGCCACCGCGGGGGCGCCGGATGCTTGACCTCGCCGAGGAGCTGCACCGCTGGATCGCGGAGGGCCGGGAGTTCGCCGTCGCCACCGTGGTGGCGGTCGGCGGCAGCGCGCCCCGCGGTCCCGGCGCCGCCCTCGCCGTCGACCGCGCGGGCACCGTCATCGGCTCGGTCTCCGGCGGCTGCGTCGAGGGCGCGGTGTACGACCTGTGCCTCGCATCGCTGCGGACCGGCGAGGGCGTGCTCGAACGGTTCGGCTACAGCGACGAGGACGCCTTCGCCGTGGGACTGACCTGCGGCGGGACGATCGACGTGCTGGTCACACCCGTGGCCGCACAGGCCGGGTCGGTCCTGGCGTCGGCCCTGGCGGCCGCCGCGCGGAAGGAGCCGGTGGCCCTCGCCCGGGTCGCCCGAGGCCCGGCCGAACTCCTCGGGAACGCCCTGCTGGTCGGACCCGACGGCACCTTCGAGGGCGGCCTCGGCGGCCATCCGGACCTGGACCGGACGGCGGCGGACGAGGCCCGGGCCCTGCTGGAGGCGGGCCGCACCGGCACGGTGGACGTCTCGGTGGGCGGAGCCGGCGGCGGGTCCTCCCGGACGGAGTCCGGGGGAGGTGCCCACTGCCCCGGCGGCCTCACGCTGCTGGTCGAGTCGAACGTGCCGCCACCCCGCATGATCGTCTTCGGTGCGATCGACTTCGCGGCGGCGCTGGCCCGGGCCGGAAAGTTCCTCGGCTACCACGTGACCGTGTGCGACGCCCGTCCCGTCTTCGCCACCCGGGCCCGGTTCCCCGACGCCGACGAGGTGGTGGTCGACTGGCCGCACCGCTATCTGCGGCACACCGGCACCGACGCCCGTACGGTCCTGTGCGTGCTCACCCACGACGCGAAGTTCGACGTGCCCCTGCTGAAGGAGGCCCTGCGCAGGCCGGCGGCGTTCATCGGCGCGATGGGATCACGCCGCACGCACGAGGACCGCAACCGGCGGCTGCGGGCGGAAGGCGTGACCGAACGGGAACTGGCCCGGCTGCGCTCACCGGTCGGCCTCGATCTGGGCGCCCGGACGCCGGAGGAGACCGCGCTGTCGATCGTGGCCGAGATCGTCGCCGCGCGGCGGGGCGGCACGGGCGTTCCCCTCACCGGCTCCGGCACCCCGATCCACCGCGGGAGTATAGTATTCAGCAGGTGATGAATTAAATTCTCTCGTGAAGGGCAGGACTGCCATGGAACAGAGAGAACGGACCACCTGCTGCGTGGTGGGCGGCGGCCCCGCGGGCATGGTGCTCGCCCTGCTGCTGGCCCGGGCCGGCGTCGAGGTGACGGTCCTGGAGAAGCACGGCGACTTCCTGCGTGACTTCCGCGGCGACACCGTCCACCCCTCCACGCTGGCGCTGCTGGACGACCTGGGCCTGGGCGAGCGCTTCGCCCGGCTGCCGCAGCGCCGCGTGCGCACCGTCCAGCTGCCGGTCGGAGCCGGCCGGCAGGCGGTCACGGTCGCGGACCTCACGGTGCTGCGCGGTCCCTACAACTACGTGGCGATGGTCCCCCAGTGGGACCTGCTGGACCTGCTCGCGGACGAGGCCCGGCGCGAGCCGTCCTTCCAGCTGCGCATGGACACCGAGGCGACCGGCTTCCTGATCGAATCCGGGCGGGTGACCGGAGTGCGCTACCGCACCTCCGACGGCCGCACCGGCGAGCTGCGCGCCGTCCTCACCGTCGCCTGCGACGGCCGGGGATCACTGGCCCGCGCCCGGCCGGAACTGGGACTGCACGGCTTCGCCTGCCCGATGGACGCCTGGTGGTTCCGGCTGCCGCGCAAGGAGAGCGACCCGCAAGGACTCGTCGGCGCCGCCGGTGACCGCTTCCTGACCGCCATGATCGACCGCGGCGACTACTGGCAGTGCGCCGGACTCATCCCCAAGGGCACGAACGCCCAGCGCCGCGCCGCCGGCCTCGACCGCTTCCTGGCCGAGTTCGCCGCCGCTGCTCCATGGATGGCCGACCGCGTGCACGCCGTGCACTCGTGGGACGAGGTCAAACTGCTCGATGTGCGCCTGGACCGGCTGCGCCGCTGGCACCGCCCCGGCCTGCTGTGCATCGGCGACGCCGCACACGCGATGTCCCCGGTCTTCGGCATCGGCATCAACCTCGCGGTGCAGGACGCCGTGGCCGCCGCCCGCCATCTCGCCGAGCCGCTGCGCCGGGGAACCGTGGGCCTGCGCGACGTGCGCGGGGTGCAGCGCCGCCGCCGTCCCACCACGGTCGCCACCCAGGCCCTCCAGCGCACGGCCCACGCCCGCTTCATCGCTCCCGTCCTGCAGGGCCGGCCGCCCCTCGGGAGCGCGGACCGGGCCCGGCGCGTCGCGCGCCTGCTCGCCCAGTCGCGGTGGCTCCGCCGGCTCCCCGCGTACTTCGTCGCCTACGGCGCGCTCCGGGAACGCCCGCCCGCCGCGGCCGTCCGGTAGCGGGGCGGCCAGGAGCCCCCGGCCTCCGGGGCAACGACCGTTCCGGGGACGGTACTTGACGCCACTCAGCGGCGGCGTCCGGACCAGGGGAGCGGCACCGGGGAGTCCCTGGAGTCCCTTGTCCCCGGGGTGCTAGCCGGCCCCGCGGTCCAGGACGCGGCGGGCCGCCTCGGCCTCGGCGGCCGGCGGGGACAGCTCGTCGAGCGTGTCGAGCTCGTCATCCGCTTCCAGTTCCCGTTCCCAGGCCGCCGCGAGCCTCTCCTGCTCCTGGCGCGGCTTGGCGCCGATCGCCTCCCGGTGATTCGGGTCGAGGGCTGCCAGGAAGCGCCCTACCGGATCCGTCGGCATGCCGTTCTCCTTGTCGCACGGAGGGGTGCCACTCTGGGCCAGTATGGCCGAATATGCGCGGGTCGGCCGCCCGAATCCGCCGGGGATCGCTCTGCCGGCTACTCGACGGCCGGGTCCTCCTGGGCGTGCTGTACCGCCTTCTTCACGGCCTGCTCCACCTCCGGCCGGCCGGCCCCGGTGGCCGCGGCGTGCGCGGTGATGGCCGCCTGCACCGCCTCGGACGCCTCGCGCCAGCGGCGCACCTGTGCGTCGTACTCGTCACCGGTCAGGCCCGCGAGTTTCGCGCGCTCCACCTCGGCGGATCGTTCCAGCTTGATCAACTCATCGGGGACCTCTGTCACGGGGACGGATCCTAAACGGCGGGTGCGCCGCGTCGGCGCGAGGACTTACCGGCCGATCGGGTAGAGCCGACCGGTCGGCCTTCTCGCCCGGAGGATTCGGCCGGGTACGGGCGCGGCACCGGGCATGCGTCCGGTACGGGATCCCAGGGTGCGGGTCCGCGTCAAGTCACACCAATCGCTCCACTGAGCACCGGTCCCTCTGCCAGGATGACCACGTAGGGGAGCAGGGCCGACGGGAGGACTGCGTGGACGAGCGGTTAGTGGTCGAGGTCGCCGGTGACCGGGCCGCGGATGAGCTTCGGTCGCTGCGTGACTGGCTGGTCGCCGAGGAGGAACTGCGCGGCCGGGTACGGCTGGAGCTGTCTCCGCCGGCGCCGGGTGCGCTGGGCTCGCTGGTGGCGGCACTGACGGTCGCGCTCGGCCCCGGTGGCGTGGCGACGGCCGCCGCGAGCGTACTGATCTCCTGGCTGCGCCGGCGTACCGGCGATGTCTCGGTCAAGGTCGTCCGGCCGGACGGCACGGCGGCGGAGTTCAGCGCCAGCAACGTCCACGGCCTGGACGCGGCGGAGATTCAGCGGATCACCGCCGAACTCTCCCGTTCCCTCGACCCCGCCGGCGACCGGGAAACCGATGACGCAGGCTGAGCCGCCCGGCGCATCCCTGGCGACCGGGCTCGGCTCGCCCGGATCACGCGCCCTGCTCATCGGCACCGGACGTCACCTCCCCGGCTCTCAACTCCCCGACGTGCCCGCGGTGTCGGCCACCATCCGGGAGCTCGGCCGCACCCTGGTCGACACCTGCGGGCTGCGGCCGGAGAACCTCCTCCCGCCGCTCCTCGATCCGAAGGACCCGATCGAGTTCGGCAACGCCGTCGTCACGGCCGCCAGGCAGGCCGAGGACGTCCTCCTGCTCTACTACGTCGGCCACGGACTGGTCAGCCCGGGCAACGAGCTCTATCTGGCCACGGCCGCGACGGACGACCTGGCCGAGGGGCTGGCGTTCAAGGCACTGCCGTACCAGGCGGTGCGCGACGCGTTCAGCAACTGCCGGGCGCGCTCCATCATCGTGGTCCTGGACTGCTGCTTCGCCGGACGCGCCCACGGATCCTTCGGTACGGCGGCGACCGACGCGTTCGCTCTGGCCTCGCTCAGCGGCAGCTATGTGCTGGCTTCCGCCTCGCGGGACGAACAGGCGCTGGCGCTGCCGGACGAGCCGTACACGGCGTTCACCGGAGAGCTGCTGCGCTTTCTGCGCGAGGGTGACCCGGGCGGCCCGCCGGGACTCACCATCGAGGGCGCCTACCGGCATCTGCGCCGCGTCCTGCCGCTGCGGCACCTGCCCGCACCGGAGCGGCACCTCAGCGGCCGGGCCGGAGACCTGGTGCTGGCGGCCAACCCGGCCGCCGCGCCCCGGCACGCCCCGCCGGCCACCCATGCACCGTCCGAGCAGCCCGGCGAACCGATCTGCCCGTATCCGGGCCTCGACCCGTTCACCGCCGACGACGCCAGGTTCTTCTTCGGCCGGGCCCAGACCACCGCCGAGTTGCTCACGAGGCTCGCCGACTGGGCGCAGGACGACGGGCCGGTCGCACTGGTGGGGCTGTCCGGCGCGGGGAAGTCCTCGCTGCTGCGCGCGGGCCTGCTGCCCGCCGTCAAGCGCGGCGAACTCCCGGTGCCCGGCGCCGGTACCTGGCCGCAGTTCGTCCTCACCCCCGGCGAGCACCCACTGGACAGCCTGGCCGGTCAGCTGGCCCGCCCGACCGGGTGCACGAAGGCCGAGCTGATCGCCGAGCTGCGCGCTGATCCGACCCGCTCGGCCGACCTGATGCGCCGCGCCCTGCGCCGGTGGAGCGGCGGCCAGGACGTACCGGGCGGCCGGCTGCTGCTCGTGGTGGACCAGTTCGAGGAGGTGTTCACCGCCTGCCAGGACGAGCAGGAGCGGCGGGACTTCATCAGCGCGCTCCGCTCGGCCGCGACGGGCGACGCCGCCGCCGGCGCACCGGCCCTGGTCGTGCTCGGCATCCGTGCGGACTTCTACGCCTCCTGTCTGGCGCACCCCGGGTTGGCCGACGTGCTCAAGCACCGTCAGTTCCCGGTCGAGCCCATGACGCCGGAGCAGCTGCGCGAGGCGATCGAGAAGCCCGCCGAACTGGCCGGGCTGGAGCTCGAAAGCGGCCTGGTCAACACGCTGTTGCGGGATCTGCGCGCCGACCGCGAGTTCGCCGGCGGCACCCTCCCGCTGCTCGCCTACGCGCTCTGGCTGACCTGGGGCCGCCGCGAGGGCCGCACCCTGACCCTCGCCGGGTACGGCGCGACCGGCGGCATCTGGGACGCGATCACCCGACAGGCCGACCGCACCTACGACAGCCTGACCCCGGACGCCCGGCGGGCCGCCGAACTGATGCTGCTCCGGATGGTCCGGATCAGCGAGAGCACCGAGGACACCCGTCGGCGGCTCGATCTCACCGACCTGCTGGCCCAACGCCCGCCGGACGAAGCCGCCGCCATCGCCGCCGCCCGCGACGCGCTGGCCGGCGCGCGCCTGATCACCGTCGACGGCGACAGCGCCCAGATCGCGCACGAGGCGCTGCTGCGCGCCTGGGACCGGCTGCGCGGCTGGATCGACACCAGCCGTGCCGGTCTGCTGGTCCAGCAGAAACTCCTCGACGCGGCCGAGTCCTGGGAGAGGGACGGGCGCGACCCGAGCGGTCTGTACCGCGGCAGCCAGCTGGAGCTCGTCCGCGACCAGTTCGGCGACACCGGCAGTCACGGGGGCCACGACGGCCAACTCGGGGAACTCGCATCCGAGTTCTTCGCCGCCAGCGTGCGCGCCGACCGGCGGCGCCGCCGCATACGCACGGGCACAGCCGTCACGCTGGTCCTCCTGCTGGTGGCATCACTGATCGCGACCGGCTTCGCCGTCAAGGGCCGCGAACAAGCACAGGCCCAGCAGCGCGCGGCGATCGCCGAGGCGCTGGTGCGCGACGCGGACTCCGCCCGGGCCAACAATCCCAGACTGGCCCTCCAACTGGGCATCGCGGCCGACCGCCTGCACCACACCCCCGCGACCACCGCGAACCTCCTCAGCAGCCTGTTCACGCCGTACGCCAGCACCCTCACGGGCCACAGCGGCGCGGTGGCCGGTGCCGCGTTCACGCCCGCCGGGCGGACCCTGGCCACCGCGAGCCAGGACGGCACCGTCATGCTGTGGGACACCAGTTCCCCGCAGCACCCCCGGAAACTCAGCCGGCTGCAGGGCCCCAACTACGGCGTGTATGCCGTGGCGTTCAGTCCGGACGGGCATGTCCTCGCGGCCGGTGGCAGCGACCGAGCCGGGCTCACCGTACAGATGTGGGACGTGAGCTCTCCGGGACGACCACGCCGGCTCGGCGGGCCGTTGACCGGTCCGGTCAACGTCGACACGCTGGCCTTCACGCCCGACGGACGCACCCTGGCAGCCGGCACACCGGACGGCAAGGTCTGGCTCTGGGACACCGGCGATCCCGGACACACCCACCGGCTCGGACAGCCCTTGACACTCCGGAACACGGACGTGTCGGCGCTGGCGTTCCGGCCCGACGGGCACCTGCTCGCGGCCGGCGACCTCGACGGCACCGCGGCGCTGTGGGACATCACCGACCGCACTCACCCCCAGCGGCTCAAGAACCCGATCAGCCACCCGGACGGGGTGACCGCTCTCGGCTTCACCCCCGACGGACGTACGCTCGTCACCGGCGGCGGAGACGGAAAGGCCAACCTCTGGAACGCCGGTGATCCGGGCCACCCCACCTGGGTGAGCCAGATGTCCGTCGGAGACGCCCCCGTGAAGGCACTGAACGTGTTCCGGCACCAGATCGACGTGGCACTGGCCGACCATTACACGACCGTGTGGAACACCTCGCGGCCCGCCGCTCCCCGTATGATCAACAGTGCCGTCGCCGGGGCGTCCAACTGGACCCAGGCCGTGGCGTTCGCCCCGCACGGCGACCTGCTCGCCACCGGCAGCGCCGACAACACGGTGATCTTGTGGCACGGCAAGAGCGACAACGGAAGCGTTCCGCTCTCCGCCCGTGTCGGAGGCATGGGTGGTGTGCAGTCCATGGCGCTGCGCCCGGACGGCCACGCGGTGGCCACGGGCGGCGTGGACGGCAAGGTGACGCTGTGGGACCTGGCCGACCCGAAGCATCCCCACGGAGTCACAAGCAAGACCGTGCGCCACACGGCAAGCGTGTTCGGGATGGCCTTCAGCCCCGACGGACGCATCCTGGCCAGCGGCAGCCTGGACCACACCGTGATCCTGTGGGACGCCGGTGACCCGCACCATCTCCGCAAGATCACCCAGTTCACCGCCGACAACCGCGGAGTCGACGGGCTGGCCTTCAGCCCCGTCGGACACACCCTCGCCACCGTGGGCGGGGATGCCGCGATCATGCTCTGGGACACATCGGATCCCTCCCGTCCACAGCCCATCGGCCGGCCGATCACGGGCCACCGCGCAGGTGTGGACGCGGTCGCCTTCAGCCCCGACGGACACACCCTGGCCACCGGGAGCTGGGACGGCACGGCCAGACTGTGGGACATCGACGACCTGGCCCGGCCGCATCCCCTGGGCAAGCCGCTCGCCGGCCACACCAACTGGGTGTCCTCCGTGGCCTTCAGCCCGGACGGCCACACCCTGGCCACCGGCAGCCTGGACTCCAGCATCATCCTGTGGGACGTCAAGGACCCGGCCAACGCCCAGCACGTCGGCCAGCCGCTCGTCCAGCACACCAGCTGGGTCCTCGGGCTGGCCTTCGGCCCTGACGGCCACACCCTGGTGTCCGGCAGTGCCGACCATACAGCGATCCTGTGGGACGTCACCGATCCCGTCCACCCCTACGACCTCGGCGTGGTCGGCAGCAACCACACCGACTCGGTCACCTCCGTGGCGATCAGCGCCGACAACAAGACGCTGCTGACCGCGTCCGCGGACGGCATCGTCAACCTGAACAGCCTGGCGAAGCTCAACGACGCGCGTACCCACGCCCGTGACCTCGCCTGCGCCCGGGCGGGTGCCGGGCTGAGCGCCGAGGACTGGGCTCGTTACGTCCACGTGCTCGCGCACCAGCACACCTGCTGACGGTGCGTACGAGGCCGGGGAGCTCCTCGACCGGGTTGTGTAGGTTATGGATCATGGACGATGACTGGCGGTCGGATCGGATCGGCGCCGCGCTGCGGGGCGAGAACCCGACGGTGCTGCGACGGCTTGAGTCGGGGTTCGCGGCGATCGGCGACGTGCAGTTCCTGCCGGGTTACTCGGTCCTGCTCGTGGACGAACCGGGAGTGCAACGGTTGTCCGACCTGCCCCGGGCCGAGCGGCTGGCGTTTCTGTCCGCCATGGACCGGCTCGGAGAGGCGGTCGAGCGGGCCTGCCGGCGTCTGGACCCCGCCTTCCGCCGGGTCAACCTGGAGATCCTGGGCAATACGGACCCGTTCCTGCACGCGCACGTGTGGCCGCGGTTCGAGTGGGAGCCGCCCGAGTTGGTGGGCAAGCCGGTGTGGCTGTATCCGCCCGACCGGTGGCGGGACGAGCAGTTCCGGCTCGGTCCGCGGCATGATGTGCTGCGGGAGACGATCGGCAGCGAACTGGACCGGCTGGGGCACAACGCGTGACAGCGGTACCGCGGGCGGAACCCCGCTGCGGGATCACCCGATGGAACGAGAAGCACCGCCGTGACATGCGGCTGTCCGGGGTCGTTGACCAGGCTATGAAGAAGATCACCGCGCTCGCCGCGCTCACCGTGGCCGGTTTCTCCCTCGCCACCCCGGCCCACGCCGACGAAGACGGCAGCCACCCCAACCACGGTCGCATCAACGTCGCCGGCCGGCCGTTGAACGCCGACAACATCTGCAAGCAGGCACTCGGGCTCGTGGGCATCGCCGCACCGTGGATCGGTGACCCGGGGCAGGACGCCTGTGCCGACCGTGAGCACACCGGCCGTGTCCGCGACGGGAACGTGGAGTCCGGCTCTCCCTCCGGTCTGGAGTGAACGCCGAACGGTAGCCGCCGCTGCGGAGGGCCCGCCCGCGAGGTTCAGCGGGAATCTCGCGGGCGGGACCGCGGTGGGCAGCCGGGCAGGGCTGGATGCCTACCAGTAGTGCCGTCGGCCGGCGACCGCGTGCCCCATCGAGCCGAGGATCCAGAGGATCGCGCCGATGACCACGAGGATGATCCCGATGGTCCACAGGATCGACAGACCCGTGATGAATCCGACGACGAGCAGGATGATACCGAGGGCGATCATGACGCGCCTCCTGTTGGTGAACCGCTCTTATCCTTGCGGGTGCCCCGAAGCGGGCGGTGTCATCATGCGCGGGCCGGAAATCTACGGGAGATGTCGCTCGGCAGCTGCTGCTCCGCCCAGATGGTCTTGCCCGCGGCGGTGTACCGCGTGCCCCAGCGCTGGGCGACCTGCGCGACCAGGAAGAGACCGCGCCCTCCCTCGTCCGTGCTGAGGGCACGGCGCAGGTGCGGAGAGGTGCTGCTGGCGTCCGACACCTCACAGATGAGAGCCCGTTCGTGGATCAGACGCAGACCGATCGGCCCGCAGGCGTGCGTGATGGCGTTGGTGATGAGCTCGCTCACGATCAGCTCGGTGGTGAAGGCGATGTCCTCCAGACCCCAGGCGGCCAACTGACGGGCGGCGTTGTCGCGGGCCTCGTGCACCGCCCGGGGATCGGCGGGCACCTCCCAGGAGGCCACGCGGTCGGGGTCCAGGGCACGCGTCCGGGCGATGAGGAAGGCGACGTCGTCGTGCGGATGGTCCGGCAGCAGGATGCGGACCATCGTGTCGCAGATCTCCTCCAGCGGCCGGTCGGGGTGGGCCAGGGCGAAGCAGAGCCGCTCGAAACCGACGTCGACATCGCGGTCCGAGGCCTCGATCAGGCCGTCGGTGTAGAGGGCGACGACGCTGCCCTCCTCCAGTTCCATTTCGGCCGACTCGAAGGGCAGACCGCCCAGTCCCAGCGGGGGACCGGCGGGGATGTCGGGCAGTTCGACCGGTTCGCTGAGGTGGGCGATGGCGGGCGTGGGGTGCCCGGCCCGCGCCACGCTGAGCTTCCGCGAGACCGGGTCGTAGACCGCGTAGACGCAGGTCGCGCCGATCACCACCGGCCCGTCCGTGGCCGCCTCCGCCTCGTCCGCCAGGCGCACGACGAGGTCGTCGAGGCGGGCGAGCAGCTCGTCGGGGGGCAGGTCCAGGTCGGCGAGTGTCTGTACGGCCGCACGCAGCCGGCCCATGCTGGCCGCCGCGTGGATCCCGTGGCCGACGACGTCCCCGACGACCAGGGCGACGCGGGCGCCGGACAGCGGGATGACATCGAACCAGTCGCCGCCCACGCCGGCCTCGGCATCGGTCGGCAGATAGCGGTAGGCGACCTCGACGGCACAGTGATCGGGCAGATCGGGCGGCAGAAGACTGGTCTGCAGGGCGAGGGCCGCGTGGTGCTCACGGACGAAGCGCCGGGCGTTGTCCACGCACACCGCGGCCCGCGCCACCAGCTCCTCCACGAGCAGCAGATCGTCCTCGTCGAACGGGTTGGGGTTCTCCCAGCGCAGGAGCGTGACCACGCCCATGGTCACGCCCCGGGCCCGGAGCGGCACCACCAGGTGCGTGTGCACACCGAGGGAGACGATCTTGGCCAGGCGCTCCGCATCACCGGCCAGCCACCATGTCGTCGGTTCCAGTACCGGATCGAGGATCGGCCGGCCCGTGGCCAGGCACCGTCGTTGCGGAGAGATGGCCGGGTACCCGGTGGGCTCCCCGATGGGAACGATCGCCTCCGGGACCTCCTCGCGGATCGACCGGTGCACCGCCCGCTGGAGCGTGCCCCCGGCGACTGGTCCAGGCGTGAGATCCCTGGCCGCTAGGACGCCCTGGAAGAGGTCGATCGCCACGAATTCGGCGAGCTGCGGTACGAGGACCTCGGCCAGTTCCTGCACCGTGCGGTCGAGGTCCAGGGTGGTGCCGATGCGCTGTGCCGCCTCGTTGACCAGGGCGAGCCGCTCACGCGCCCGGTCCTGGGCGGTGAAGTCGACGGCGGTGTGACACACCCCCAGGGTCCGGCCGCCGACGTCCCGCAGCGGGAACGACGAGCGGAGCCTGAGATGACCCTGCGCGTTCCTGCGGGACCTGCCGTGCGGGGGAGGCACATGCTCGACCGCGGGCGTCACCCGGCCCGACAGCAGGGCCTGGCGCGCCTGCCAGTCCACGGCCGACGGCACCTGCCCCGGCCCGGACGGCACCTGTTCCGGTCCAGGGGGCGCGGCGACGCGGTCGGACCCGGGCTGGGCCGGCATGCCCTCCATGGCGACCAGCGCCTGGTTCACCCACTGGAAGCGCAGCTCACTGTCGAGGACGGCGATGCCGATCGGTGACTCCTCCAGCAGGCCGCGCACCACTGCCTGATCGAGTTCCCACCGGTGCGCGTCGGAGACCTCGCAGGCCACGGCGAGCCAGGCGGAACCCTGCTCCGCGCTCAGCGGACACGCCCGCAGGGCCAGCTCGACCGGGTGGCCCGCACGGTGACGCGCGGTGATCCGGCCCTCCCAGCCCTGGCCGACCCGCTGCGCCGCGGACAGCGCGGACGCCGGCGAGTCCTCGGCCTTGAGCACGGAGGCCGCGGGCCGCCCCAGCACACTGGCCGCCGGATATCCGAGGAGGTCCTCCGCCCGCTGACTCCAGTAGCGGATCAGGCCGTGTCCGTCCACGAGGGCGACGGCGGCAGAGGTGATGCCGAACGGATCGTCCTGGTGCTTGTTGTTCAGATCCCTCAGACCCATGGTGTCGGCCGCATCCGCAGGCTGGTTTTACACACCACGGTCTCACACGGACCGGGGTGTGTCTCCGCGCGTTGCCCGCGAGGGAGCCCGATCAGCGACACGGCAGGCATCCCCGGGCCCCTGTCTCAGAGCGGAAGCGTCGCGGCGTCGTTGAGGCGGACCGCGCACTCCAGCAGGAGGGCGTGGACGAAGGCCTGGGGCAGGTTGCCGCGCAGCTGGCGCTGACGCACGTCGTACTCCTCCGCGAACAGTCCCGACGGCCCGCAGGCCGCCCGGGTCCGTTCGAACCAGCGCAGCGCGCCGGCGCGGTCACCGAGGTGGTCGGTGGCCAGCGCCATGGTGAACCCGCACAGCAGGAACGCCCCTTCGGCCTCGCCCAGCGGGATTCCCTGGTGGACGAAGCGGTAGAGGTACCCGTCATCGGCCAGCTGCTCCTCGATGAAGCGGCGGGTGATCGCGTTGCTCGGGTCGTCGGCCGGCGGGAAGCCGCGGGCCAGCGGCGTCAGCAGGGCGGCTTCCGGTCCGTCGTCGTCGGCGGCCCGCCGCCACCGGCCGTCTGCGCGCAGGCAGCGGCGCCGGGTCTCGGCGAAGACCGCCTCGGCGAGGTCGGCGCACCGCTGTCCCGTCCGCCCCGGCAGCACCGCGGCCACGCGCCGCAGACCGCAGACCACACTCAGCCGGGACTGGGTCCACCACCGTTCGTCCAGTTCCCACAGCCCTGCGTCGGGCCGCCGCCAGTTGCGTTCCACCGCCCGGACGGCGACCGTGACCGCCTGCTCGGCCTCGGGGGTGAGCCGGTCGTGGTGAGCGGCGGCGGCGAACAGCTGGAGCGCCTCTCCGAACGCGTCCAGCTGGAACTGATCGGCCGCACGGTTCCCGATCCGGTCCTGGCCTCCCGGATAGCCGGGAAGCGGAAGCCCTCTCTCCTCCGGTACGGGCCCGCCGTCGACGGTGTACGCCGGGTGCAGCCCGTCACCGTCGGCGAGCATGCGCTCGGCGGTGAAGCGCACCGCGGTGTCGAGCAGGTCGTGCGGCCCGTGTGCGGCGACCGCGAGACCGGCGTAGCTCTGGTCGCGCAGCCAGGCGTACCGGTAGTCGTAGCTGCGGCCGGTGTTCGCGCGCTCCGGCAACGAGGTGGTGACGGCCGCGACCATACCGCCGGACGAACTCGTCAGGCCGCGCAGGACGGCGTAGGCGTGCCGGGCGTCACGCGGTGCGGCCAGGCCGGAGCAGTCGGGCACGGCCCGCCGCCACGCCTCCTCCGTCCGCGCCCACAGCCGGTCCGCGTCCAGCCGGGCGGTGCTCTCCTTCTCCGACAGCTCCAGGACCAGGTCGTGCTGCTCGCCCTTGCGTAGACGGAAGTCACCCCGCAGGACGGACCCGGCCTCGCACGCGGCCCCCCGCGCCCCGCGGAGCCGCAGCCGCAGACCGTCGGCGTACCCGGTCCACACGTCGCCGTCCAGGCGAAGGCCGCGCATCCCGCCCGCGCCGAAACCCGGACGCGGATCGAGGGTCATCCGCAGGCGCGCCTCACCCTCTTCGACGCGCATCCGGCGCAACAGCACAGGACGGTCCACGCAGGCCGGCATCGCGAGCGCGTCGCGGCACTCGATCACCGCGTCGGCGGTCACCCACCGGCTGACCCGGATCAGCGTGCCGTCCTCGTAGTAGCCACCCGACACGTGCCAGCGGTCCGCCGGTTCGACGCCGAAGTACCCCCCGCCGCCGATCAGGGCGGAGAACACCGCGTCACTGTGCCAGCGGGGAGCGCACAGCCACACGATCCGGCCCTCCGGATCCACCACGGCACCGCGTTCCCCGTCGGCGAGGACGGCGTAGGCCCGCAGCACCCACGGCGGGACGTCGTGCGGCCCATGTGCCGGCTTGTCCGCTGAGTCACCCATGGATCTGCGGTTTTCCCGACCGCCGCGCCGGGAAACGCCCACTGGGCCGGCGGAGGGCCGGGCACGGCCTGCCTTGCGCTGCCCGCAGGGTCGGCGAGCGGCCTCCGATGCGGCGTCGTAGACGAGGAGCCCTTCGGCAACCCGCTCACCTGGGCCGATCTGCCCTGGCTGCGGTCGATGACCGACCTGCCGCTGATTCTGAAGGGCATCTGCCACCCCGACGACGCCCGCCGCGCCGGGGACGCCGGCGCGGACGGCATCTACTGCTCCAACCACGGCGGAGGTCAGGCCAACGGCGGACTCCAGCGCTGCACTGCCTGCCCGGCGTCGTCGAGGCCGCCGGCGACCTGCCGGTCCTGTTCGACTCCGGCATCCGCTCCGGCGCCGACATCGTCAAGGCCCTGGCCCTGGGCGCGACCGCCGTCGGCATCGGCCGCCCCTACGCCTACGGCCTGGCACCGACGGCACCGACGGCATCGTCCACGTCCTGCGCCGCCTGCTCGCGGAGGCCGACCTCCTCATGGCCGTCGACGGCTATCCCACCCTGGCCGACCTCACCCCCGACGCCCTCCGCCGCATCCGCTGACCCGGGACGGTCCGTTCGCCCCCGACGTCCGGTTCGGCGGGGGCCTGGAGACCCCGGCCACCGGGCGGTGCGGTCCGTGCGGCGCACGGCGTGCTCGTGTGAGCCCTGTACGCGCCCCCGGCCGGGCGAGAAGACTTCCTTGGCGGTGGGCGGTTGGCCAGAACACCACCCACCGATCGGGGTCCGAGTTCTCCGGAAGGCAGGTCGGCTGCTGTGCTGTTGAGGCTGCCCACATCCGTGTCCGAAGCCCAGGAGTGCCTGGCCGAGGGGGCCGTTCCGGTCGGCGGGGCGACCCTCGTCTGGGCCACCTGGCAGCGGGACGGGTTCCCCGGACTGGCCATGTCCCTGCGGGAGTTGCCGGAGGCCAACGTACTGGGGCGGGAGACGGTGGGCGGCGCCGTGGTGCTGCACCGGATCGACGACCGGGTACCGGACGTGCTCCGCCTGGCCGCGGCCATGGTGGGCACCGGGGCCGTGCGGCGGACGGCGACGGTCGGCGGCAACGTCGTCGGCAGTACCCTGCGCTGTCTGCTGCCCGCGGCGCTCGTGCTGGACGCCCGGGCGACCGTGCTGGAATCCGACGGCGTCCGGGAGACGGACCTGGCCGAGCTGGTGGCCAAGCGTCCCGTCCTCGTCAGCCTGCGCTGGCGTGCACCGGTCGCCTCCGCGTACCACAAGCCGTCCGGCGAGACAGGCGGACCGCCACCCCTAGTCGTCGCCTCGGCCGTCCACGCCGGCAACGGCGGCCACCGCCTGCGGGTCGCCGTCCGGGACGGCCATGAGGTGCTCACCGGCGCCGTTTCGTGCGGCACCGATGCCGCGGACACCGTGCAGGCGCTGAGCGAGACCGCCCTCGGCGACCTGCCGGCCTCCGCCTGGCAGGCCGTCCGCGCACAGGTCACCGGCCTGCTCGGCGATCGTGGCACGGACTGAGGGGACGGACGGGCGACCGCTCCGCCCCTCGCCGGCTGCTCCGTCGTACCGCACCTCCCGCCGAACGCGCGGTGTATGTGTCCTGAGGGTGGCTTGGCAATCGCTTGCAGCGGCCTCGGCCGAAGGCGCAGCATGACGGTTCCCACCCGTTGTCGAGCTCGGGCGCACAGCCCGCGACGAGTGATGCCGGTGTCCCGTGTCTCCCGAAGGGGATGGACGTGCCAGAGCCACTTGATGCCATGACCCCGGTTACCGCCGGCGGGCCCGCGTTCCCGCCGGAGGCGACCGCACCGCCGACGGTCGGTGTGGAGGAGGAGTTCGTCCTGGCCGACCGGCACAGCAGGTCGGCTGTGTACAGGTCCCTGTCCGTCGTGCCTGCCGCCCGCACGCACCTCGGCGTGCCGCACGCCACCCCCGAACTCTCGCAGTCCCAGCTGGAGACCGTCAGCGCGGTGTGTCGTACGGCAGCCGAACTGGAGGCGGAGATCCTGCGATTACGCGCGGGTGCGGCCGTCGCGGCCGCCGAGTACGACTGCCTGCTGGTGCCCAGCGGCACGGCGGTCCTCGGCCGCACCGGGCCACCACCCCTGCTCGACCAGCCGCGCTACCTCGCCCTCGCCCGCCGCTTCGGGCCCCTGGTCCAGGAACAGGGCGTCAACGCCTGCCACGTGCACGTCGGCGTCACCGACCGGGAAGAAGCCGTGGAGGCGGTCAACCACCTGCGCGGCTGGATGCCCCTGCTGCTGGCCCTCACCGTGAACTCCCCCTACAGCGCCGGGTCGGACACCGGATACGCGAGCTGGCGCTCCATGGTCTGGAGCCGGTGGCCCGCTGCGGGGCCGCCCCCCTATCTGCGGGGCGCGGCCCACTACGCACGGGTCGTCGACCAACTGGTGGCCACCGGAGCGGCGATGGACTCGGGCATGATCTACTGGCATGTCCGGCCCTCGGCGCATCTTCCCACCATCGAGGTACGCATCGCGGACGTGATGCCCGACGCCGCGATCACCACCGCGTACGCCCTGCTCGTCCGCGGCCTCGTCGGGCACGCCGTCGAGGCGGCACGCGCCGGCGAATACGCGCCGGAGGTCCCCGACCTGCTGCTGCGGGCGGCATGCTGGCAGGCCGCCCGGCACGGTCCGACCGGCACCCTGCCCGCCACCCACACCCGCGACTGCGCGACCACGCCCGTCGGGCGGCTGGTCGAGGAGCTGTGGAAACGGGTCGAGCCGCACCTCAGCCGGTACGGCGACGACCAGTGCGTCGGCGACTGGCTGAGCGATGTCCAGCTCAACGGGCCCGGCTCCGCCCGTCAGCGGCGTGTCGCGGAACAGTACGGAGGCCGCCTGGAGGCCGTGGTGGACGACCTCGCTGTCGGGCTTCCCGGATGACGAGGTCGTCGTAGCCTTCGAAGCCGAACCGCCCCTGTGGATCACGGAAGCAGTCGCGTTACCGGCACATGAGGCCCAGGTCCCGCGGGTCGGCCCCGCGTCGGCCCCTGGGCCTCACCCACCCGTGTCATCACGCCCGCCCCGCTGTGAGCTACCGGGGCGAGTCCTCGTGGGACAGTTCCAGGTCGTGGTCGGTGACGCCGCCCGCGTCCACGCGCAGGGACGCGGCGACCGGTGCGTAGCCGCTGGCGATGACGGTGTACTCGCCGCCAGTGAGGTCGGTGAACCCGTAGGCGCCGTCGGGGCCGGTGACCGCCGTGCCGACCACGTTCCCGGCCGCGTCCAGCAGGGTGACCTTGGCGTCGGCGAGCACCCCGCCGGCAGCGGCGCTGACCACACCACTGAGCCGGGCGCCGGGGTCGAGGCGGACGTCGTGCGGCTCCGTCGCTCGCGGGGTGACCTCGACCGGGAGGGCGGCAGGGCGGTGTCCGGGCGCGTTCACCGCGAGGGTGTAGCTGCCGGGGGCCAGGTCGGCGAGCACGAAGGCGCCGTCGGCGGCCGAGGTGCCGGAGGAGACGACCTCACCGCGTACGTCGGTGGCGACGAGCAGGGCACCTGGCAGCGGGTGTCCGTCGACGGCGTCCCGGACGGATCCGGTGAGGGCGGCGCCGCCGCTCAGCGCGAGGTCGCACCGGACGTCCTCGTCGCCGACGAGGACCGTGACGGCCTGCGGCTGCCGCGCTCCGGCGGCGCCGATCAGCACGTAGGTGCCGGGGCGCGGGACGCCCACCGCGTAGCTTCCGTCCTCGCCGGTGGCGGCGCGGTCGAGCTGCCGCCCCTCGATGTCGATCAAGGTGATCACGGCCTGCGGCACCGGCACGCCGGAGCCGTCCAGCACCCGGCCGCGGACGGCGTACGACGGGGCGCCGTGCACGGGTTCGCCCCCCCTCGGCAAAGCCTCCGCCCACGGGCTCGGTCCGGGCGGCGGAACCGGTGACGGCGGCCTCGGCGGGGGCCTGGACGCCACCGGCGACGGCCGCCGCAGGGTCAGCCGCCGACGGGCCGGTCGCCGGGCCGGGCCGCACATCCCGGCCGGGCCCCGCGGCCGGGCCGCCGTTCTCCTCGGCGGCCTGCGCCTCCAGGCCGGAGACCTTGCGCAGCGGCACCTCCTTGGTCCACAGCGCGACCAGGAAGGCCAGCACCGTCACGGCCGCCGCGATCAGGAACACCAGTTGCATCGAGTCGGTGAAGCCGACCTTGAACGGCTGGGCCAGGCGCGGGTCGAGTCGCTGGATGAACGAGGAGTCGTTCAGCACACCCGAGCCGCTCCCGCCGCCCGCCCCGGGGTGCTTGAGCATCTCCAGCACCGGGGCGTTCGCGGGGTCGGAACGTACGGCCGGGTCATGGAGCGCGGCCTGGAAGCCGGGCGTCTCGGACGCGGCCCGGAAGGCCGAGCCGATCTTGTCGCCGACGGTGCTGAACAGCACCGAGAGGAAGACCGCGGTACCGGCGGTGCCGCCCATCTGCCGGAAGAAGGTGGCCGACGCGGTCGCCACACCCATGTCCTTGGGTTCCACGGCGTTCTGTACGGCCAGCGTCAGGATCTGCATGCAGCCGCTGAGGCCGATGCCGAACAGCGCCATGTAGGCCATGGTCTCGGGCAGCGCGGTGTTCCACTGCACCCGGTAGTGGAACAGCAGCATGGCGGCGATGATCAGCGCGGTGCCGACGATCGGGAAGACCTTGTACTTGCCGGTCTGCTGGATGATGCGTCCCACCACGATGGTCCCGGCGATCATGCCGACCATCAAGGGCAGCATCAGCAGGCCGGACCTGGTCGGGCTGACGCCCTTCACGATCTGCAGGTACAGCGGGACCATCATCATTCCGCCGAACATGCCCATGCCGATGAGCACGGACAGCAGGCTCATCTTGCTGAACACCGGGCTGCGGAACAGCCGCATCGGGATCAGGGCCTCCTCGCCCATGGCCCGCTCGACGAAGACCCACACCACCAGGCCGACCACACCGACCGCGTA
Source organism: Streptomyces sp. NPDC001851 (assembly GCF_040297165.1). NCBI lineage: Bacteria > Bacillati > Actinomycetota > Actinomycetes > Kitasatosporales > Streptomycetaceae > Streptomyces > Streptomyces sp. NPDC001851. Next base: position 23,355 of record NZ_JBEOYR010000022.1, read on the forward strand.
GCAGACACACGCCTTGGTGGACGTCCAGCCCCAGTCCTGGCCCTGCTCGGCCACGAGCAGCAGCGGCACCACGCCGACGGCGATGGTGAGCGCGCCCCACCAGTCGATGCGGTGCTCGCGCCGGGTGTGCGGGAGGTTCAGCACCTTGGCGACGACGAACAGGGCGATGATGCCGACCGGCACATTGACCAGGAACACCCAGCGCCAGCCGGCGATGGCCAGGATGCTGCTGCGGCCCGCCAGGAAACCGCCGATCAGCGGGCCGAGCACGCTGGAGGAGCCGAACATCGCGAGCATGTAGCCCTGGTACCGGGCCCGTTCGCGGGGCGGCACGATGTCACCGATGATCGCCAGCGCGAGTGACATCAGACCGCCCGCGCCGATGCCCTGGAAGGCCCGGAACGCGGCCAGCTCGGTCATCGAGGTGGCGAACGAGCAGGCCGCCGATCCGACGATGAAGATACTGATGGCTGCCAGGAAGAAGGGCTTGCGCCCGTAGAGGTCGGACAGCTTCCCGTACAGCGGTGTGCTGATGGTGGACGTGATCAGATACGCGGTGGTGACCCACGCCTGCGAGCTGAGTCCGTGCAGATCGTCGGCGATCGTGCGGATCGAGGTGCTGACGATGGTCTGGTCGAGCGCCGCGAGGAACATCCCCAGCATCAGGCCGCTGAGGATCGTCATGATCTGGCGGTGCGTCAGTCGGCCGGCCGGCGGGGCCGGCGGGGATATCGCGGCGGCTTCCCCGCGGGGCGGGGACGCGGGCGTGGTCATGCGTGCAGATCTCCTTGCCTGGCCCCGCCACCCGTGCACTGCCCGGCCGGGAGGCGACCCGTGTCGCTCATCACTCACTATCCGTTGCTTGCGGCTACCAAGTGAGTCTAGATCCCGGCGGCAGGAGGGTGCATCACGCTTCCCGGACCCGGCAGGGAGCCGATGTCCGGGAAGCGCCACGGGAACCGGCGGCGCCGGCTACAGATACGGGCGGGTGATCAGCTCGATCGCATGCCCGGCCGGGTCCTTGAAGTACACCCCTCGGCCCCCGTGCTCGTTGTTGATCTCGCCCGGGCGCTGCATCCGGGGATCGGCCCAGTGCTCGACGCCGCGCTCGCGCAGCCGCCGGTACGCCCGGTCGAACAGCTCGTCGTCGACCAGGAACGCGTAGTGCTGCATCTGGATCTCCACCGGCGGCTCGGCGAACTGGAGCAGCACGCCGTCGGTGAGCTGGATGTTGGTGAACGGGCCCCAGGACGGCGCTTCCGGAAGTTCCAGGAGCTCCCGGAAGAACCGGGCCGACTCACGGCGGTCCTTGGAGGCGATGATGGTGTGGTTGAACGTGACTGTCATGCGGCTGACCTCGCTGTTGTTCGACACGGGCTACGGACTCGCGGTGCACGAGCGCGAGGAGGTCCACGTGCCGAACCGAGGGGGTGCGTTCCGCGCACCCGCCGTGCGATCAGTCTTCCACCGGAAGACCCGTCCGTGTGTGGCGTATCGCCGGTCCGGTGTTCACGTCGGAGGACGTTACTCGATCCGGCAGGCTGTGCCAACCAAGAAAAGCGCGGACGGGTACGCCGCGAGTCGTAGCAAGTCCGGCCCGGAGAAGGGTCCGTGGGCCCGCTCCAGGTACCGCTGGACTACAGCCGCCCCGACGGCAGGACGACCAAGCCGGCCGTCTTCCCACGGCGTTCACCCGCTGGACGACGTGGACCGCCCAGCGCGACCACACCCACGGACTCGGCAACATCCCGGCCAAGATGAAGAAGACGCTCTGCCGCACAGCCGCCGGCCGGCAAGACCTCCGTGGCCTTCTGGACCGCGGTCTGCGGCGACACCGCGGGCTGGCCACGCGATCCCGAGCAGTACCGGCGTGACGCCATGCGGGACAACCACGTCGGTGTGCTCACGGTCCGGAACCAGTGGGACTCCCCGCCCCCCCTGGCCGACGGCGTCTACTCGGCAGCCCCACGCGCCTGCGCCGACCGCACCGTCAACGCCTGCCTGGGCAACGGCAGGCTTCCCGCCCGGGACGTCACCCGCGAGCCGTCCGGGCGCCGGAGCCCCGGCGTGACCTCCCGCATCGTGCCCGCGCCGCCGCACACACCGCGGTCACCCCGCTGCTGACCCGGCCGGCAGAGCCGGTGTCGTGGCCGGCTCTGCCCGCGGTCACGACAGACTGCCCCGCTCGCACACCCGGCGGGCGACCTCCCGGAGCTTGATGTTGTTCTCCTGGGAGTAACGGCGCAGCACGTCGAACGCCTGCTCTTCGGTGAGGTGGTGGCTCCCCATGAGAATGCCCATCGCCTCGCCGATCGTGTGGCGGGTGGCGACGGCATGCTCCATCTGGGCGTGCGTGCGGGCGCTGGAGAACGCGACCGCCGCATGCGAGGCCAGCAGCCAGCCGGCCAGTTCACTGGCCTCCGTGAAGGCGCCGGGCCTGCGCGAGTAGAGGTTCAGCGAGCCCAGTTCCTCGTCCTCGGTGTACAGCAGGAACCCCATCATGCTGCCCACCCCGAGTTGGTGGGCCATGGGGGCGAAGGCGGGCCAGCGGGGCTGCTCCCGGGTGAGGTCGGCGATACGGAAGACCGGCTCCCGCTCCCCGCTGCGCGCCGCGTCGAAGCACGGCCCCTCGGCCAGCCGCTCCTGCAGCCGGTCACTGTCGACGACGAGCTGCCGGGTGGGCGCGAGCGTCTGCACCTTCGCGCCGTGCAGCACCATGATGCCCGCCGCGTCGCAGCCCTCGACCAGCTCGGTGGCCGAGCCGGTGATCCGTTCCAGGGTGGCGCCGAGCGACTCCTGCGCCAGAAGATCCCGCGCCATCGACGCCATCTGCTGTGCGAACCGCGCCCAGTCCATCGTGTCCTCCGCCTCCCCGGTCGTCCCGGCCGGGCCGTCTCCCCAGCATTCCACGCACGCCTTGCCGCGCACGCGTGAGACATTCCGGCTCCCAGGACCCCTTCGGCCCGTATGTCGGCAGAACGGCTCACTGCCCGGGAGGGGGTGCCGCGCTTGCAGGTGGGACGGTACCGAGACGGGACTCGGCGCGGAGGTTCACTCGCGAGGGGCGATCGTCCTCCCGTCGGCGTCGCGGACGGTGATGGCCAGCATCGGGCAGATGTCGGCGGCCTCCAGAGCGCGGTCGTCGTCCCCCGCGATCCGCTCGCGCACGGGCCGGGCACGCTCGCCGTCGAGGGCGAACAGGTCCGGTGCGGCCCCGGCACACATCCCGGAGCCGATACAGCGGTCGGAGGCGATGTGCAGCTGCCAGCTCATGGCCGCCTCACCAGCCCACCGGCATGACGCGGGGCCCGCGTACCAGCATCTCGGTCTTCCAGGTGATGTCCCCGGCCACGTGCAGCCGGGGGAAGCGGGCCACCAGCGCGCCGATGGCCTCCTGCAGTTCGAGGCGGGCCAGGGGAGCCCCGAGGCAGTGGTGGACGCCGTGGCCGAAGCCCAGGTGCGCGTTGCCGCTCCGGGAGATGTCGAGCGTGCCGGCCGCGGTGAAGCGCAGCGCGTCCCGGTTGGCCGCGCCGATGGCGACCAGCACCGGTTCCCCGGCCCGCACCAGGGTTCCGCCGACCTCGACGTCCTCCCTGGCGTAGCGGGGCTGACCGGCGCCGCTGCCCAGCGGCACGAAGCGCAGCAGCTCCTCGATGGCGCTGGTGATGAGCGAGGGCTCGGCACGCAGGCGGGACAGCGCCTCCGGATGGTCGAGAAGGGTGAGTACGAAGTTCGGGATCTGGGTGGCGGTGGTCTCGTGGCCGGCGACGAGGATGCCGACGCACAGGTCGACGAGCTCCAGCTCGGACAGCCGGTCGCCGTGATCGCGCGCCTCGATCAGTGCCGTCATCAGGTCGTCCCGGGGCTGCTCACGATGGGCGGCGATCAGCTGGGCCATGTACGCCCGCAACTCGTCACGGTTGCGGTCGAACTCCTCGGCGGTGAGCGAGCTGGTGGACAGCGCCGCGTCGCTCCACGCGCGGAACCGCGGGCGGTCCTCCTCCGGTACCCCGAGGAGCCGGCAGATCACGGCGACCGGAATGGGCAGGGCGTAGCGGTCGACCAGGTCGGCCGGCGGCCCCGCCGCTTCCATCCGGTCCAGCAGCGTGGACGTCAGCTCCCTGATCTGCGGCCGGAGTTTCTCGACCTGGCGCACGGTGAAGGCTTTGGCCACCAGCGAGCGCAGCCGGGTGTGGTCGGGCGGATCCATGCTGAGGATCCCGCTGTCCCGCCTGCCCTCGGAGGCCCGCGGCTCGTCGTGTTCGAGGCTCAGGGCCCGGCTGAAGCGCTGGTCGCCCAGGACCAGCCGGGCGTCCGCGTAGCGGGTGGCGAGCCACGCCGGCTCCCCGTACGGCAGCTGGACGCGTAACAGCCCCGGCGTGTCACGGGCTCGTTCGTACGCGTCGGACAGGGCCAGGTCCCGGCTGGAGTTGAACGGATAGGCGAGGGGCGCGTGCTCCGTCTCCGTCACTGCTGTCTCCCTTGTGTAAGCACGTGCTTACAACGCTAGGAGGCACTCACCGAGCGGTCAACCACGCTAACCGGCCGTTACTCTGACGGCTCCTCGGCAGGTGCCCGGCGGGCTCACGGCGGACGGCAGAAGGAGCAGAGGGTGGACAGCAGCGAGCACACGCGGCAGCAGGACGGGTCCGGCGGCGGTCCCGTGAGCGAGGACGCCCCGCACCGCCCGCGTGACGCCCGTGGGACCCGCACGCGCATCCTGCACGCGGCCGGCGCGGTCTTCGCCGAGCGGGGATACGAGGCAGCGACCGTCCGTGACATCGCCGGACGCGCCGGGGTGAACCAGGCACTCATATTCCGCTACTTCGGCTCAAAACGAGCCCTGCTCACCGAGGTCATGGCCGAGGGGGGCAAGGAGCAGCTGATCAGCACGCCCGCGGACCGGCTGTTCGAGACCGCGCTGCGCGGTGTCCTGGCCGAAGGCGGCAAACCCGATGCGGACCGGCTGCTGGCCGTCTACCTGCGCTCCATCGGCAGCGCCGACGCTGCCCCGGACACCGTACGCGCCCTGGGGGAGGAGTACGCCGCCGCCCTCGCCGGCCTCTCCCGCGCCGACGACAGCGAGCTGCGCGCGCAACTCGCCATGGCCTGGCTGCTCGGCATCGGGCTGATGCGGGTCGTGGTCGGCCAGGAACCACTGGCGAGCGCGGAACCGGACGAGATCTGCGGCCATGTCCTCGCCGCACTCGAAGGACTCCTGCACGACGAGAACGTGCCCCGGGGCCGGGCAGGGGACCAACGGCCGGAGGGGCGCCGCTAGCCGGGATGCGCTTCGGGCGTCTGCCGTGGAGTATGTCGGCCGCGTCGCTGTCGGCGTTCATGCCCGCCACCTCGTATCCGGTCGTGCCGCGCTCCGGGCGGCGTCGACCCGGTGCCGGGAGCCGCGGTGTCGCGACGGCCGGATGCCCGCGCGGGATCCAGTCGTTCACGACGCGGGCGTGGAGGGTGAGCAGGCCGAGCTGTCACAGCGTGAACGGCGTGGACGGCCAGAAGATTGAAAATGTCACGACGTCCGGAATGCACCCGCGCCGGGCGCACCGAACGTTTTGACACGCCATGCTGTGAAACATTCGGGCGAGATCGCACAACGCGCACCGGTTGTGCAACACCCTTGAAAGGGAAACGAGTTGCCCCTGCACGTTCTCACAGCCTCCAGTGACCATGGCCTGATCGCCGAATGGGGCGGTGGAAAAGCCAAGAACCTGCACACCCTGACCAGGTCCGGATTTCAGATACCGCGCTGGTCCGTCCTCGGCCTGGACGTCTTCGCGGAATTCTGCCGCGGCAGCGGACTGGACGAGCACCTGGCGCGGCTGCTCGCCGACGGCCGGCAGGCGCAGGCCCGGCAGGTCGCCCAGGAGGCCGCCCGCCTGATCGAAGCCGCGCCGCTCGGCGCGCGCGTCACCGAGGCCATCGCCCTGGCCTACCGGCAGGCCGGCGGCGGTGCGGTGGCCGTCCGCTCGTCCGGCGCGGAGGAGGACGGCACCCGGCACTCCTTCGCCGGCCAGTTCGACAGCTTCCTCAACGTCCGGGGCCTGGACGACGTCACCGCCCATGTCCGCCGCTGCTGGGCCTCCGGCTTCTCCGAACGCTCCCTGCGCTACCGCGCCCAGCGGCGGCTGCCGCCCGGCACCGGTGGTGTCGCCGTCATCGTCCAGCGCATGGTGCCGGCCGAGCGCAGCGGCGTGCTCTTCACCGCCGACCCGGCGACCGGCCGTACCGACCGCCACGTGGTCAGTGCCGTCCACGGGCTCGGCGAGGGACTGGTCTCGGGCGCGGTCGACGCGGACACCGTCGTCCTGGACGCCGCCACCGGCCGGCCCCTCACCACGGTGATCGGCGGCAAGCAGGAGCGCCACGACGCCGGATCCGGACCCGGCTGCCGGGTGTCACCCGTCGCCGCCGAGGACCGCGCCGTACCGGCTCTGACCGCCGCCGACCTGGCCCTGCTGCAGGAGACCGGGCGCCGCGTCACCGCGCACTACGGCGCCCCGCAGGACATCGAGTGGGCCCTCGCCGAGGGCACCCTGTGGATCCTGCAGAGCCGCCCGGTCACCGCCCTGGCTCCCGCACCCGAGCCCGGCGGAGAACTGCGGATCTGGGACAACTCCAACATCATCGAGAGCTTCAGCGGCGTCGTCTCCCCCCTCACCTTCAGCTTCGCCGCCGACACCTACGCCAAGGTGTACGACGGCTACGCCCGCGCCCTGGGCGTGCGCGGCGAGCAGCTGCGCGAGGTGGGGGAGTGGACCCCGCACCTGCTCGGATACTTCCACGGCCGGGTCTACTACAACCTGCTCCACTGGTACCGCATGGTGCGCCTGGCTCCGCTGTACCCGCTCAACCGGCGCGTATTGGAGAAGTCCCTCGGGGTCGCCGAGAGCATTTCCGACGAGACCGCCGACGCATTGCATCCGTTCACCCCTCGTTCCGGGCTGCGCGGCCGGCTGTCGCGCCTGGGCCGCACGACCGTGTTCGCCTGGCGATTCCTCACCATCCGCAAATCCGTGGAGACCTTCCAGCGGGATTTCTACCGGGCGTACGCGATCTTCAACAATGTCGATTACGACACCCTCCCCGGCGACGAGACCTACCGCCGCTTTCGCCGGCTGCAGCGCGAACTCATCGGGAAATGGGGCCCGATGCAGGCCCTGGACGCCACCATCCTGCTCTCCGTGGGACTGCTGGCCCTGCTCACCCGCAGCTGGCTGCCGGACGCCCCCGAGTGGTTCACCTGGGCCGCCGCCGCCCCCGGCGGCACCGTGGAATCGGCCGAACCGGCGCGGGCGCTGCGCGAGCTGGCCGCCCGAGCACGCGCCGACCCCGGGATCCTGCACCTGCTGGAGCACACCTCCGACTCCGCGGCCCACCGGGCGCTGCACCAGGCCGGCCACACCCGGTTCCTGGCCGCAGTCGACGCCTACATCGCCGACTACGGCTATCGCAGCCCCGACGAACTCAAGCTGGAGGTCCCGGACCTGCACGAGAACCCGGCAGGACTCTTCGCGCTGCTGCGGGACGCGTTACCGGATACCGCGAACGGGGCCGCCACGGACCGGGGCCGCGAGGCCGACGCCTATCTCGACGAGCACCTGCGCGGCCCGCGCCGGCTGCTGTACGAGCGGGTGCGGGGCAAGGCCCGGGCGGCGCTCGCCGACCGGGAACGGCTCAGGTTCTGCCGCACCCGGGCCTTCGGCGCGGCCAAGCGCATGCTGCGCGCCCTGGGCCGCGACCTGGCGCGCACCGGTGCCCTCGATGCCTGGGACGACGTGTTCATGCTGCGCCTGGAGGAGATCGAAGCGGCCTACGAGGGCATGGCCGGCCACACCGAACTGCGTGAGCTGGTCGCGCTGCGCCGCAGGCGACTCGCCGCCGACACCGCCCTGCACGCGCCGTCCCGCTTCACCACCCACGGCGCCCCGTACTGGTCGGGCAACCTGGAGCGGGCCGGCTGGGCCGGCGGTCCCGCCGCCCGCAGCGGTGTCCGCGAGCTGCGCGGCACCCCCTGCGGACCCGGCGTCGCCGAAGAGACCGCCGTGGTCACCGACCACCCGCACGACATCGGGGGCGGCATCCTGGTCACCTACCGCACCGACCCCGGCTGGGTCGCGGCGCTGCCCTCGGCCGCCGCCCTCGTCATCGAACGCGGCAGCCCGCTCACCCATGTCGCCGTCGTCGCAAGGGAGTTGGGCATCCCGACCGTGGTCCAGGTCAAGGACGCCACCACCGAGATCCGCACCGGCACCCGGCTGCGCGTCGACGGCGCCGCCGGGACCGTCACCGTACTCGCCGACCCGCCCGACGACGACGCGACCGCCACCCGGAGCGGCCCCCGAACGGAGGCACACCCGTGATCCTCACCGAGGACCAACTGCAGGATCTGCTCGACAAGTCCCTCGCCGCACCTCCGGTCGGCGTCGAGTGGGCCGTGACCCTGGAGGGCTCGATCGCGGAAGGGTTCGGCAACCCCTCGTCCGACATCGACTTCCTGCTCGTGGCCCGCTGCGCGGAGGAGCCGCCGACCATGCCGTCACTGCTCTTCGTGGACGGCCGGCGGGTGGAGATCCGCACCCGGTCGGTACGGCAGCTCGCCGACCAGTTCCGCGCGGTGGAGCAGGCGGCCGCACGGCCCGGCCGGCTCTCCGAGGACCTCCTCAACCGCTGCCAGCGACTGCTGCACAGCCACCCGCTGCGCGGGCACGCCCTGGTCGAGGAGGTGAAGGCGCTGCTGCCCGTCGAACGCTTCCGGCGGATCACCGCCGACTGGTGGGCGCACCGGGCCCGCCAGTCCCTCCGGCAGGCGATGGCGCTGCTGTGCCTCGGCGAGAGCGACGAGGCGGTCGACTGGGCCCGCGCCGGACTCCTCCAGACCGTCAAGTCCTGGGCGGCCGGCCTGGGCGAGACCTACCTCGAACCCAAGTGGCTGCCGCTGCAACTGGACCGGACCGGCCGCACGGACGTACGCGACCGCTACTGGGAGCTGGAGGCGCTCACCCCCGCGTCCGGCGACGCGGACGCCGCCCGCGAGCATCTGGACGCCTGCCTCGCGTTCGCCGCGGATCTCGGGCTCACCGGTGCCCCCCGGCGCCCCGAGCGGCTCACCGTCGAACGGGTGGCCGGAGTGACCACCTGGCAGGCCGGCGCACGGGTGCACGTCATCCGCGGCCGGCGCGACGTGTTCGCCCTGGGCGACGACGCGGGTGCCGTCTGGCGCTCCCTCGTCCTGGGCCGGCCGCTGCCCCGCGTGCTGGCCACGGCCGCCGCCACCGGCGTCGCCGACCCCGGCCCGCTGCTCGCCGCCTTCCTGCGCTACGGGCTGGTCCGCCTCGCCTGGAAGGGCGGCGGCACCGTCACCCCCTCGCTGCCGCTCGCCGCCCCGCCCGGTCCCGTCACCCCGCCACCCGCCACCGCTCAGCCGCTGCTGTCGGTGCACGGCGCCGCCGTCCGCGGGCCCCGCGCCGTCGACCTGGTGCCGCTGCCCGCGGACCGGTTCGCCGCCGCGGCCATGGCGCTGGTGTGGTCCAACGTGGTCGTCGAGAACGCCGTCGAGGATCTGACCGGTGCCCTGCGACGAGGCCAGTGGCGAGTTGCCGCACTCACCGCCCGCCGCGCCGTACACGCCGCGCTGCGCGGCCTGTTCAGCGCCCACGGCGTCCATCCGCTGCCCCTCGACCCCGACCTCGTACGCCGCCTGGACCTGCTGCCCGCGGCCACCCGGCCGATCGGGGCACGCGCCGGCGAACTGCTGCGGCGCGCCGTCGACCCGGCGGCACACGGCGACAGCCTGCTCGCCGAGCTGCGCGCCTTCATCGCCCAGACCCGCGCTGCCGCGGGCGCCGACTCCTTCCCGCTCTCCTTCGACTCCGCGGACACCTGGCGCGCCACCCTCCAACTCGGCTACGACTGGCTGCGCATCGGCACCCACCTCGACGCGGAACTGCCCATCGAAGAGGCCCGCGACCTGCTGGCCGGCCACGGCACCCAGCCCCGCCCGGCCCTGCCCCGGCACCAGGCCCCGTGAGCCGCCCCACCCGACCTTCCGTCCGGAGGAGCCACCGATGTCCGACCCGATGACGGTGCTGGTGACCGGCGCCGGCGGTTTCGTGGGCGCGGAGGTGACCGCCCGGCTCACCGCCGAGGGCCACACCGTGCTGGCGCTGCTGCACCACACCCCCGACATCGTCCGCAACAACGGCAGAAAACTCACCCCCGGCCCGGGCACCCTGACCCGGATCACCGGCGACATCACCCGCCCCGGCCTCGGGATGACCGACGACGACCGGCGGCTCGCCGCCATCGCCGACCGGATCGTGCACTGCGCGGCCGTCACCGACTTCGGGCTGCCGGACGAACGCTACGACCGCATCAACGTCGTGGGCACCCGGCACGTCCTGGACCTCGCCCTCGCCGTGCGCACCCCGCTGGTGCACCTCAGCACCGCCTATGTGTGCGGGGAACGCGACGGCATGGCCCGCGAGGACGAACTCGACGTCGGCCAGCACCCCGGCAACGGCTACGAGAAGAGCAAGCTCACCGCCGAGACCATGGTCCGCACAGCCGCGTCGGACGGCCTGCCGGTGTCCGTGGTGCGCCCGAGCATCGTCACCGGCGCCACCCGCAGCGGCCGCGTCCGCGACTTCAAGACCATCTACCCCGTGCTCCGGATCCTCACCCAGGGCCTGGTACGGACCGTGCCCGGTCACTACGACGCCGTCCTCGACCTGGTCCCGGTCGACCGCGTCGCCGCCCTGGTCGCCGAGGCCGCCACCCGCACGAGGGACGCCGAGGGCCGCACCCTGCACGCCGTCGGCCACGAGCTGACCCTGCGGGACTTCTCCGACGTCCTCGCCGAATACCCCTGCTTCCAGGTGCCGCGCTTCGTCCCGCCGTCAGCGTTCTCCGCCGCGGCCCTGTCGGACCGCGAACGCGCCTACTACGACCGTGTCATCTCCCTGTACGACACCTACTTCCGGCGGCGCGTCCACTTCGACGACTCGCAGGCCGCGGCCTTCAGCAGCCGTCCGGCGCTCACCGGCGCACGGCCGTACCTGCGCCGCCTCCTCGACCACTGCCTCGCGACCGGCTATCTCGGCCCGGCCCCGCGCCGGGCGCGGGCCGCCGCGGTCCGACCCGACGGGAGCACCCACCGATGACCCCCGCCCACGCCGCGCACGGCATACCGGTGTCCGCGCTGCTGACCTGCCACCCCGCCAAAGCGCGGCTGTACGGCGCGGACACCTACTTCCAGGAGAGCCACGACCAGCTCGCCGCCCTCACCGACGACGTCACCGGGTTCGCCCACCGGCACGCCGCGCTGCTGCTGAAGCCGGACGCGGTGGTGGCCCGCAGGCTGGAGGCGGCCGTGGACTGGCTGGCCGCTCGGGGGTTCAGGATCGTCGGAGCGGCGGTCACCCGGTTGACCCGCACCATGATCCGCGCCCTGTGGTACTTCCAGTGGAACCTCGCCACGCCCTACCGCAGAAGGCTCGCCGCCCTGTTCCTGGAGGACGCGGACGCCCTCGTGCTGCTCGTCCGCCGCGACCACGACCGGGACATCCCCGCGTCGGTCGAACTCACCCGGCTCAAGGGGCCCACCGACCCCGACGCCCGTCGGCCGGGCCAACTGCGGCACCTCCTCGGCCGCCACAGCTACCTGCTGAACCTGGTGCACACCCCCGACGAGCCCGCCGACGTACTGCGCGAGCTGGCCGTCCACTTCGACGACACCGCACGCGACCACCTCTTCCGCTCCGCCCTCGCCGGCGAGGACCGCACCGCGGACGCCCTACGGCTGACCGGCCGGCTGTACGCGGCCACCAAGCCCCGGGACCTCGGCTTCGACCCCGCCGTCGAACGGCTGCGCGCCACCGTGTCCCGGCACCCGGGCACCGATCCGAGGGCGGCGCCGCGTCCGCTGCTGGAGACCGCGTGGCAGCACGGGATCGAAGTGGACCCCTGGGACACCGTCATCGTCGGCTCCAAGGTGCTCCCCATGCGGCAGCCCGGCCGCGTTCCCGTGCTCGACGGGGCCGACGCCGAAACCTGGCGCCGCCACCTGGACAGCCTGAAGTGAGGAGCGCTCCATGCGGTTCACCCGGACACTCGCCAAGGAACTGGTGCACCGGGCAGCGGTCGCCGAGGTCTTCCTGACCGACGCCGAGCGCACCGGCGAGGACGAGCTGCTGCTGGCCGCGCAACTGCCGCGCCGCCACGCCTACTACCACGACACCCTGGAGCCCCGTACCCGCCACGATCCACTGCTGCTGCTCGAAGCCTGCAGGCAGGGCATCTTCGTGGTGGCCCACCGCTACCTCGGCGTCCCCCTCGGCCACAAGTTCCTGCTGCGCGCGGTCGAGTTCGAGGTGCCCGACCCGACGGCCCTCAGCTGCGGTGACCTCCCCACCGAGGCCGTCATCGCGGTCCGGATCGAGCACCGGTTCGGCACCCGGGCCGCGGTGACGGGACTGCGGCTGCGCTTCACCTGCACCATCGGCACCCAGGAGGCCCTGCTGGCCCGCATCGACTACTCCTGGATGCCCCCCGGGGACTGGACGCGCCTGCGGGCACGTCAGCGGGCCGCGCTCGGCCTGCCCGACGTGCCCGTCGCCCTGCCCGGCCCACGCGTCGACCCCGCCCTCGTCGGGCGGCGTGACCCGGCCAACACGGTCATCTCCGCACCGCGCACCGCGGGCGACGGCAGCCGCACAGCCCACCTGATCGTCGACACCACGCATCCGGCCCTGTACGACCACTGGGTCGACCACGTGCCCGGCATGCTGGAGCTGGAGGCCTTCCGCCAGCTCGCCCTCACCGCGGCCGTCGCCGCCGGCGCCGTCCGCGCACCCACGGCGCTGCCGGTCGGCCTGACCGCGCGGTTCCGCTGCTTCGCCGAGATGGACCTGCCGCTCCGGTGCCGGACCGCCCCGGTGCGGCCCGGCACCGACATCGCGTGCACCCTGCGCCAGCCCGGCGCCGTCGCCGCCGAGGCCCGGATCCGGCTGGCCGATCCGCACGGCTCCGGCAGCGCGGGAGTCCTCGCGGGCCGGGCAGCCCACGGAGCCGTATGACGTCGCTTCCGCGGACCCTGGCCCGACTGGGCCGTTTCGTGCTGCACAGATTCCAGCCGCACCGCTATGTCACCTACGGGCTGCTGTGGGTTCTCGCCCTGGAGGGTACGGCGGTCGTTGCCACCGGTACCTCCTGGCGGCCCTCCGGAGCCACCTGGGTGCGGGTCACCGGCGTCGTACTGGCGCTGCTCTTCCTGCGGATGCTGGACGAGCAGAAGGACCTCGGCCACGACCGCGTGCACCACCCGGACCGGCCGCTCGTCACCGGCGCGATCACCGCGGCCGAACTGCGCGGGGCGATGACGGCGATCACCGTCGCGGCGACGGCCCTGAACGCCGTCCTCTCCGTCACGGCCGCCCTGCTGCTCCTCGCGGCCCTCGGCTACGGACTGCTCCTCGCCGCGCTGGAACGGCTGTCACCCGCGGTACGCGACCGCCCGTTGCTCAACCTGTCGGTCGCCTACCCGGTCCAGGTGCTGCTCGGCGCCTATGTGTACGGCTCGCTCGCCGCCGCGGGGACCGTCACCGCCGACTGGCGCGGCGCGGCGCTGCTCGCCCTCAGCGCCTGTGTGTTCCTGCACGTCGAGTTCGCCCGCAAGACGGCGTGGGAGGCGCCGCCCGGTGCCCGGCTGTACGCGGCGGACCTCGGGCCGCGCCGCAGCGCGGCGGTGACCGCGGGGCTCGCGGCCGGTGCGGTCGGCTGTCAGATACTCCTGTGCGCGCCGGACGGCCCGCTCGGGCTGCTGCCCTGCCTGGCGGCGGTCCTGCCCGCCTGGGGCACCCGGCGGTTCCTGTCCGCGGGACGCGGCGGCTGGCCCATGCCGACCGCGACCGGCTTCGTCGTGGTCACGTACCTCGGGCTGGTCGCGCGGGCGGTGCTGCGTCCATGACCGACGAACTCACGCTGTCCTGCGAGGAGTTGCTGACCACCACGCGGTGCGTGCGGCGCGGCCTCGATCTGGACCGGCCGGTGGATCCGGAACACGTGAAGGACTGCCTGCGCATCGCCCTGCAGGCGCCCAACGGCAACAACCGGCAGAACTGGCGCTGGCTGCTGCTCACCGACCCGCCGCTGCGCGCGAAGGTGGCCGAGGTGTACCGGGCCGCCTTCTACGACCGCAACGCCGCCGCACTGGAGCGGCCGGCACGGCTGCCCGGCGCCGCGCGCTCCCTGCTCACCTCCGCACGGTCGCTGGCCGACCGGCTGCACCGGGTCCCCGTGCTGGTCATCCCGTGCCTCGAACTGGCCGGCGGACGGCTGCCGGCGGGCAACCAGGCCGGTCTGTGGGCGTCGTTGCTGCCCGCCGCCTGGAGCTATGCGCTGGCCGCCCGCAGCCGTGGCCTGGTCACCGCATGGACGACGGTCCATCTGGACCGCGAGCGGGAGATCGCCGAGCTGCTGGGCCTGCCGCCCACCGTCCGTCAGGGCGTGCTGCTGCCGACGGCGTACCCGCTGCGCACCACCTTCCGGCCGGGGCCCCGACTGCCGCTGGAGCAGGTCCTGCACCATGACGGCTGGCAGGGCGCCTGACCGGAAGGCGGTCGCGGACGGGGACTCACGGGGGTGTCCGTGCCGTCTCCTCGTCCTGCCGAGGCGTCGCCCGAGGGGCCGTGGTGGCGCGCGGGATCAACTGGGTGGGCAGGACGATGTGCGGGGCGTGGCCGACGGCCGTGTCGTCGATGAGCCGCAGGGCGAGTTCGCCCGCGAGCCGGCCCATGTCGCAGGGCGACTGGGCGACGGTGGACAGATCGAACCACCGGGCCACCTGGTGGTCGTCGAAGCCGATGACGGACATCCGCTCGGGTACCTGGATGCCGGCCCGGCGCAGGGTGTGGATGACGGCCACGGCCAGCTCGTCCTGTTCGGCGAAGAGAGCGGTGGGCGGCTCGCGCAGGCCCAGCAGCTGTCCGATACCGGTGACGAGGCTCCGCGTGTCGTCGGCCGACATGGTGACCACGAGCTCGTCGTCGACGGGGATGCCCGCCTCGGTCAGCGCCTGCCGGTAGCCGAGCAGCCGTTCGCGCGAGCTGAAGCTGAAGCCGGTGGCCCCGGTGGTCGGCGCGAACGCGATCCGGCGGTGCCCGAGGTTGAGCAGGTGCCGGGTCGCCTTCAGGGCACCGGCGACGTCGTCGACGTACACACTGGGCCGGCCCTCTGCGTGCTGGCTGACGTAGATGACCGGCATCCCGAGGTCGTCCAGGCGCGCGGTCTCCTCGTCGGTGAGGTCGAAGCCGAAGACGAGCAGCGCGTCGGCGTTCCGGCGGGCCGGCAGACGCTCGAAGAACGCGGTGCGCTCGGCCATGTCGGGGATGACGTAGACGTTCAGTTCCCGGCCGGCCGCGCGCAGCAGGGGGCCCAGGCTGGACAGCGCCGATCCCATGAACCACGAGTTGAGCGTCGGTACCAGCACCGCCACGACCCCGGTCTTTCCCGTGACGAGGCTCGCCGCCTGGCGTGAGACCGCGAAGTTCAGCTCCCTGGCGGCCTGTTCGACCCGGGCGCGGACCTCCGGCGAGACGGTCGGAAGGCCGCGCAGGGTGCGCGAGACGGTGGACGGTGAGACGCCGGCCCGTTCGGCGACGTCGGCCAACGTGGGGTGCCGTTGAGCGGGTGACATGAGCGGAAGTTAGCACAGGGGCGAGGCTCACTCCCCCCTGTTGAGACAGCGCTGTCACGACGGCAGCGTCCCATGTTCATGTCCCCGTTTACCCATAACTGAGACGTTCTGCCTTCGAGATGCGTTCGAGCTACCGGCAAGTTACGGATTGACTGCGCCCGAGTGCACTCCTAGCGTGCAAGCGTTGTCTCGACGGCCTCGAACTTTTCATTCCTTCGGTTCCCGCACGACCAGGAGAGAGCCAGTGAAGACCAGGACCACCACCAGAGCCCTCCGGTGCCCGGCGACGCTCGCCGCCGCCGGGCTCCTCCTCACCGCCTGCGGCGCGAGCGGGGGCGGTGACTCGGGCGAGCCGGCCGGGAGTACGTCCTTCGAGGGCCGGGGCCCCATCACCTACGTGGCCGGAAAGGACACCTCCGGCGTCGTGCCGAAGGTCATCGACCGCTGGAACAGGCTGCACCCGAAGGAGAAGGTCACCTTCGTCCAGCTGCCCACGGACGCGGACTCGCAGCGGCAGCAGATGATCCAGAACGCGGAGACGAAGTCCGACGCCTACACCGTGCTCTCCCTCGACGTCGTGTGGACGTCGGAGTTCGCCGCCCACCAATGGATCGACCGCCTGCCCGAGCAGAGGTTCCCGCTGCGCACCATGCTCAGGCCCGTGGTGGAGACGGCGAAGTACCGCGGCGGCCTGTACGCGGTCCCCGCCAGCTCCGACGGCGGACTGCTGTACTACCGCACCGACCTGCTGAAGAAGGCCGGCATCAGCAGGCCTCCGGCCACCTGGTCCGAGATGACCGCCGACTGCGCCAGGGTGAAGAGACTGCCCGAGGCCGAGGGCATGTCCTGTTACGCCGGTCAGTTCCAGAAGTACGAGGGTCTGACGGTCAACTTCGCCGAGGCCGTGAACTCCGCGGGCGGCGTCGTCACCGACGCGAACGGCCGGCCGGACGTCGACACACCCGGCGCCCGCAAGGGCCTGGACTTCCTCGTCGGCGCCGTCAAGCACGGCACGATACCGAAGGAGGCCATCACCTATCAGGAGGAGGACGGCCGCCAGGCGTTCCAGTCCGGCAAGCTGGTCTTCCTGCGCAACTGGCCCTACATGTACGCGCTCGCCGAAAAGAGCGAGCTGGCGGGGAAGTTCGCGGTCGCACCCCTGCCCGGTCTGAACGGACCCGGCTCCTCCAGCCTGGGCGGCCACAACCTCGCCCTGTCCTCCTTCGCCAGGAACAAGGCCACGGCCCTGGACTTCATGAAGTTCTTCAGCAGCCAGGACAGCACGAACACGTTCCTGAAGGACGCATCGCTCGCCCCGCCCTACGCCACGTCGTACGACGACGCCTCCCTGGCCAAGCAGTATCCGTACCTGCCCGTCCTCAAGCAGTCCATCCTGCACGCCGTACCCAGGCCGCGGGTCGTGCAGTACGGCGACGCGACCTCGGCGATCCAGCAGGAGGCGTACGCCGCGCTGACCGGAGCCAAGAGCAGCGCCCAGGCGCTCAAGGACCTGCAGAGCGCACTGCAGAAGTCCACGGCGCAGTGAGGAGCGGGCGATGACGGACACGACGATCCCGCCCGGCACCCCGGTGCGCGAACGCGGCAGCGCCTCCCGGCAGCCGTCCGCGCCGGTCCCCCCGCGCCGCCGTACGCGCGCCCGGGCGACGGCCGGTTCGGGCCGGATGGCGGCCCTGCTGGTCTCGCCGACGCTCCTGGTGCTGGCCACCGTGGTGCTCTATCCGACGCTCATGGCGCTGCACGAGTCGCTCTACGGACCCAAGGGCCTCGATCCCAGGACCGGATTCATCCGCACGACCGAGCCGTTCGTCGGGCTGCACAACTACGCCGACATCCTCGGCGCCGACGGCGAGCGGTTCTGGAACGCCTTCTGGAACACCACCTTCTTCACGGTCGTCACGGTGGGACTGGAAACGGTGATCGGCGTGGTGATGGCGCTGATCATGCACCAGGCCTTCCGGGGCCGCGCCCTGGTGCGGGCCGGCATCCTCGTGCCCTGGGCGGTGCCCACGGCCATCTCCGGGCTGCTGTGGCGGTGGATCTTCAACAGCAACGGCGTGGCCAACGCGCTCCTCGGCCGCCAAGTCCTGTGGACCACCGAAGGCTTCCACGCCAAGGTCGCGGTCGTCGTCGCCGAGGTGTGGAAGACCGCCCCCTTCATCGGGCTGCTGGTCCTGGCCGGCCTGCAGGTGATCCCGAAGGAGGTCCACGAGGCCGCCCGCATCGACGGGGCCGGCGCCCTGCGCCGGTTCTGGCACGTCACCCTGCCCCTGGTGAAGCCCGCGCTGCTGGTGGCGGTGCTGTTCCGCTGCCTGGACGCGCTGCGGATGTTCGACCTGCCCTACATCCTCGTCGGCGCGCAGAAGACCTCGGTGGAAACCCTGTCCATGCTCGCGCAGAACGAGGCCTCCAACGTCCGCTTCGGACCGGCCTCCGCCTACGCGGTGATCCTCTTCCTCTACGTCCTGCTCATCGCCCTCGCCTTCGTCCGGCTGCTCGGCGCGGACCTCGTCGGCGACCGCGACGGCACGAAGGCGAAACGCGGGAGGCTGCGGCTGCGGGGCGTCCTGGCGCCGCGGCCGGCTCCCGCGGGCCGGACGGAGGTGGCGGCATGACCCGCACGGCGACCTGGCGCACCCGGCTGCTGTACCTGGGAGTCGCCGCGGTGGTGGCCTACTGCCTGGCCCCGTTCTACTGGATGGTGGTCTCCAGCCTGCGCCGCACCTCGGACATCTTCGACACCTCGCTGCTGCCCGCCCCGGTGTCGTTCGAGAACTACCGGGCGGTGTTCGACCCGTCCCAGGGGTTCACCCGCGCGCTGCTCAACAGCCTGGTGGTCGCCGGTGTCACCACGGCACTGGCGCTGCTGCTGGCCACGTTCACCGCCTACGCGATGGCCCGGCTGGAGTTCCGGTTCAAGCGGCTGATCCTCACACTGATCATCGCCACCTCGATGTTCCCGGTCGTGTCGATCGTGGTTCCGCTGCTGAAGCTGTTCACCGACATCGGCTGGATCAACACCTACCAGGCGATGATCGTGCCGAGCATGTCGTTCGCGCTGCCGCTGGCCGTGTGGAACCTCACCACCTTCTTCCGGCAGATGCCCGACGAGCTGGAGCACGCCGCGATGATCGACGGCTGCACCCGCGGCCAGGCGTTCCGCAAGGTCATCATCCCGCTCGCCGCGCCGGGCATCTTCACCACCGCGATCATCACCTTCATCGCCGCCTGGAACGAGTTCCTCATCGCCCTGTCGATGACCAACAAGTCCGCCATGCAGACGGCGCCCGTCGCCATCTCCAAGTTCGCCGGCGCGACCCAGTTCGAGACCCCGTTCGGCAGCCAGATGGCCGCGGGCGTCCTGGTCACCGTTCCGCTGGTGGTGCTGGTGCTGCTCTTCCAGCGCCGTATCGTCGCCGGACTCACCGCCGGCGCAGCCAAGTAGACACCCGCTGTCCCGCACTCTCGAAGGGCCCACTCCACACCATGCCCAGCAACGCGCCGTGGTGGCGCAGCGCCGTCATCTACCAGGTCTACATCCGCAGTTTCGCCGACGCCAACGGTGACGGTGTCGGCGACATCGCCGGCATCCGCTCCCGCCTGCCCTACCTCAAGTCCCTCGGGATCGACGCCATCTGGATCAACCCGTGGTACAAGTCGCCGATGGCGGACCACGGTTACGACGTGGCGGACTACCGTACGATCGACCCGCTGTTCGGCACGGTGGCCGAGGCCGAGCGGCTCATCGAGGAAGCCCACCGGCACGGCATCCGCGTCATCCCCGACATCGTGCCCAACCACACCTCCGACCAGCACGCCTGGTTCCGGGCCGCCCTGGCGGCCGGACCCGGCAGTCCGGAACGCGCACGCTACGTCTTCCGCCCCGGCCGCGGGCCCGACGGCTCCGAACCGCCCAACGACTGGGTCTCCTGCTTCGGCGGCCCGGCCTGGACCCGGCTGCCCGACGGCGAGTGGTACCTGCATCTGTTCGCCCCGCAGCAGCCCGACCTCAACTGGGAACACCCGGACGTCCGCGCCGAGTTCGAGTCGATCCTCCGCTTCTGGTTCAGCCGGGGAGTGGACGGCTTCCGCATCGACGTCGCCCACGGACTGGTCAAGCACCCGGAACTGCCCGACCTGCCGCCCCGCACGGAACCGGCGGTGCTGGGCCCCCTCGCCTCCCGGGAACCGGCCGACCCGGCACCCCGGCAGCACGTCGACCACCCCCACTGGGACCGCGACGAGGTCCACGACATCTACCGCGCCTGGCGCAAGGTGGCCGACGAGTTCCCCGGCGACCGGTCGTTCGTCGCCGAGGCCTGGGCCGACACGCCCGAACGGCTCGCCGCGTACGTCCGCCGGGACGGCCTGCACACCGCGTTCAACTTCGACTTCCTGATGTCCAGTTGGAGCGCGAAGGACCTGCGCGCCGTCATCGACGACTCACTCGCCATGCTCGGCGCGGTCGGCGCACCGGCCACCTGGGTGCTGTCCAACCACGACGTCATGCGCCACCCGAGCCGCTACGGCCGCCGGACGGTCACGCGGTGGACCGCCAACGAGCCGTACCGCCCCGAGGGCCCCGCGGACCTGGCCCTGGGCACCCGGCGCGCCCGCGCGGCGGCCCTGCTCATGCTGGCCCTGCCCGGCGGCGCCTACATCTACCAGGGCGAGGAGCTGGGCCTGCCCGAGGTCGAGGACCTGCCCGAGCACGTGCTCCAGGACCCCGTCTGGGAGCGGTCCGGACACACCGACCGCGGCCGCGACGGCTGCCGCGTGCCCATTCCCTGGGGTGGCAGGTCGGCACCGTACGGCTTCAGCCCCGAGGACGCCTCCGCCGCCCCCTGGCTGCCGCAGCCCGCCGCGTGGGCCGAGCTCAGCGTCGAGGCGCAGACCGGCGACGCCACGTCGATGCTGGAGCTCTACCGCGGCGCCCTGCGCCTGCGCCGCGAACACCCCGCGCTCGGCGACGGCACCCTCACCTGGCTGGACGCCCCCGAGGGAGTCCTGGCCTTCGCCCGTGACCCCGGTTTCACCTGCGTGGTCAACCTCTCGCCCGAGCCCTGGCCGCTGCCCGACCACACCGCGGTCCTCGTCTCAAGCACCCCCGTCGAGAACGGCCGCCTCGCACCCGACCAAGCGGCCTGGCTCGCCGTATAGAACAGCGCGCGGCTAGAGCGGTGCGGGAGAAGCGGCCCCCGCGATCAGCAGGCGGGGGGCTCCCGTGCCGTCCGCGGGCACGCTCCACAGGTTACTGCCGCCGACCTCGCCGTCGGCCGGGAGCGCATAGGCGACGGTGTGGTCGTCGAGCCAGACGGCCTGGTCGTCGACGCTGTGGCGTTCGGCGAGCGGCGTCTCGTGCAGGGTGTTCAGGTCGAGGACGTACTCGTGCCAGAGCGCGGCACCGGACAGGACCCGCTTCTTGAAGGCGACGCGGGTCCCGTCGGGGGAGAGCGAGGGGCACTCCACGTTCTGGGCCAGGGAGGTGACCGTACGCCGGGAGAGCGAACCGCGGACCAGATAGGTGCTGTTCGCGGTGTTGAGGGTGGCGTAGAACGTGTCGTCGTCACGGGCGAAGGTGACGCCCCAGAAGTTGACGTCCGAGGCGTGGTAGGGCTTGCCGTCCTTGACGATGGAGTACGTCTCCAGGCTGGGAGTCAGCCGCATGGTGCGGGTGTCCAGGATCGAGGTCCGGGTGGAGAAGAAGGCGGACGCATAGGACTCGCCGGAGACGAAGACGGTCCAGGCGGCGAAGTGGCCGCTGGGCGAGACCCGCGCACGGCTGGGGGTGCCCGCGAGGGGGAAGGCGCGCAGGGTACGGAGACGGGTGTCGAGGAGCAGCGCACGGTTGCTCTGCCTGAGGACGCCGGGGTCGGACTGGAGGCACACGCCCGTGCCGGCCGCCGCGTAGAAGCGCGCGCACTTGAGGTTCGAGGCGGTCCGCCCGCCGCCCGGGTCGGTGGCCGGGACCGAGGCGACCGCGGTGCGGTGCGGGCCGGCGGCCGCGTCGAGGAACGTCAGCCGGCCCCTCTGGTCGAGCGTCACCGTGCCCGCGCTGACGGCGGGACCGCCCGACCGCGGCCGGTTCGCCCGGTCCGCGCGGGCGGCGGCGTGCAGGACCACGCCGGTCGCCAGGCCCGCGAGGAGGAGGACCGCCGTGACGAGGATGAGCAGGCGGCGGCGCAGCGATGTCATCCGGATCCTTGGGGCTGTGGTGGTCATCGGGTCCCGCCCGCCGGTCGCAGCACCCTGCCCGCGACGGCGGCGCAGCACAGCAGGCCGGCCGCCGATCCGGCCAGCGCCGGACCGTCTCCCCACATCGTCCAGGCGGCGCCGAAGGCCAGCGAGCAGCAGAACCGGGCCAGCGCCTGGCCGGTACCGACGAGGGCGAGGCCGCTGGCGCGCAGCTGCTCGGGCACGAGGTCGGCGAGGGCGGCCGGGAGCACACCGTCGGTCGCCGCGTAGAACGTGCCGTGCAGGGCGAGGACGAGAAGGGGAAGGGCCGGCGTGGCGGGGGCCCACAGCAGGAGGGCGTAGGCGGTGAGCAGACTCCCGTGTCCGGCGAGGAACACGGTGCGCCGTCCGGCCCGGTCGGCCAGCCCGCCGACGGGCACCGCCAGCAGCAGGAACACGGCGGCGGTGCCCAGCGGCAGCAGCGTGAACCACTGCTCGCCGACACCCGCGCGCCGCTGAAGCAACAGATAGACGAAGGCGTCGCTGACGGTGGTCAGGCCGAGCAGCGCGGCACAGCCGGCGAGCGCCCGCAGACGCGGCAGGCGCAGCAGCGCCAGCGCCTGCCGTACGCGGACGGGCTGCTCGCCGTCGGCCGCACCTGGCGCGCTGTGCCGCCTGCCGGGAACGAACAGCACCAGCACGAGCACGCCGAGCACGGCGACACACGCGCTCACGCCGAACACGGCGTCGTAACCGCCGGCCGCGGCGCGCAGGATGAGGAAGGCCGCCAGCGGGCCGAGCAGCGCGCCGGTGGTGTCCATCGCCCGGTGGACACCGAACGCCCGGCCCTGGTTCCCGGCCGGCGTCGACAGGGAGATCAGCGCGTCGCGCGGAGCGGTGCGCAGACCCTTGCCGGTCCGCTCCAGGGCCAGGACCGTACCGAGCGTACCGAGGCCGCTCGCCAGCAGGAGCAGTGGCTTGCACAGCGCGGACAGGCCGTAGCCGAGCCCGGCCAGCAGCTTGTGGCCCCGCACCCGGTCGGCGAGGTGGCCGCCGGCCAGCTGCACCAGCGCGCTCACGCCGTTGTAGACGCCGTCGAGGGTGCCGAACCCCAGCGGGCTGAAGCCGAGCGTGGTGACGAGGTAGAGCGGCAGGACGGCGGTGACCATCTCCGAGGAGACGTCGGTGATCAGGCTGACCGCACCCAGCACGAGCACGACCGGGGCGACGCCGAGTCCCGGGCCGCGTCTTCGGCCCCGCTCGGTGTCCGCCCCCGGCGGTGTGGAGCGGTCGGTGAGATACATGATCAGGGACTCCCGGTGCGGTGCGGATCAGGTCTGCCTGCTGCTCTCGTCCCGGAGCCAGGTGCCGAAATCCCGTTCCCGGATGGCCTGTTGGGCCCCGCGCCGGGCGGCCACCGCTGCCGCGACGAAGACCACGACACCGGGGAGCAGCTTCGGCTCCCCGCGCAGCACGGCCAGCAGATCCGCCTTGCTGGTGCGCGCCGACGCTCCGTGCGGACCCTGCCGCTGTTCGACCTGGGCGGTGGAGATCGCGGCCCGGATCCGCCGCTTGACCAGGTCCCGCCAGGTGCGCGGCGGATGGATCACGACCCGGGCCGCGCCGACCACGCGTCGCTCCGCGGGGGCGAAGGCCAGGGACGCGGCCAGGTCGTCCGCCATCAGCGGCGGCAGCGCGGCGATCCGGGCGTGCCCGGCCTGGGAGACCGCGATCACGCCTCGGCCGAACAGCCCCTCGCGTACGGCCGGCAGCCGCTGCCACACCCGGTAGTAGGCACGCACCCGCCAGGCGCAGCCGGCCAGCGGGATCCGCCGTTCGGGGGCGGTGGCGAGAACGCCCGCCGTGTCGTCGTACAGCGGCTCGGCCAGCGCTCGTGCGCCGGCGCTCGTCAGCACGACATCGGCGTCCACGTAGAGGCGGGGGAAGCCGCGCGCGTGATCGTCACCCGTGCGCAGGGCGACGTGCTTGGAAGGGACGGGGATCTCGACCACCCGGACGCGCGGGCCGCGTGCGGCGGCGATCCGCGCGGTGTCGTCCGTACAGCCGTTGCACACGACCACGATGTCCGTCTCGGCCCCGGAGGAATCGGCCCCGGGGCAATCGGCCAGCAGTGAATCGAGGAGCCGGCCGATGACTCGTGCCTCGTTGTGAGCCGGGATCACGATGCTCGTCACGGGGGCAGTATGCAGCCAATATCGCGCATGCGATGCGTGTTTCGTCCAACTGTTCCCGCGACTGAGGCTCGTGGTCTAGATTGAGGACCGCCGGGCCGATTTGGGTGGGGAACATGACCGCATGTCACGGCTCGGCTCGTGAACGGATCCTGCACAGGCAACACCAGCATGCCGGGGGCACCGGGCGGTTGGGGAACCGCTGAAGCTCCCTCGCTTTCCAGTGCCGCTGTGTCGAGGGCACTTCGGTCAGGACAGCCGCGCATGTGGGGGGTGGCATGACCATTGAGGTCACGCATGAGCATGTGGTTGTGGAACACAGAACTCCACAAGGTCGCCGAAGACGTTGGGAGCAGAAGTACCGGATAGCCCTGCTGCTCGCGGACGGCTTAGCGGCCGTTGCCGCGGCCTTCCTGATCCACGCGGCTTACGGCCGCTGGGCGGTGGCGCTGGTCCTGCCCCCGGCGTGGATCGTCGTCATGCTCGTCCATCGCTCCTACGACCGCGGCGCTCTGGGCCTGGGCGGCGAGGAGTACCGACGGGTGCTTCGAGGCGCGGTCGCGCTGCCGGCGCTGGCCGTGGCCGCCTCCTGGTTGTACACGCACGATTCCGGCCTCCTTCATGACATGGCCATGGCTGCCGTGCCGGTCGCCGCGCTCGCCCTGCCCGCCCGGTACACCCTGCGCCGCCGGCTGCACCGACGATGGTCACGGGGCCGGGACCGAAGCGCCACGCTCCTGGTCGGGCCCTCGCACGGCATTGTGGAGCTGGCCGCGGTGCTGCGGCGCGGCGGGGCACAGGAACTGCAGGTCGCCGGAGTCTGCCTGAGCGATCCCGAGAACGCCGCGCGGACCCGCAGGCTGGGGATGCCCTTCCTCGGCGGCCTCGGCGACATGCACGACGTGGTCCGGGCCCTGGGCATCAGCACCGTCGTGGCACTGCCGGTGCCCGGCGCCGACGCCTCCGTCCTGCGCCGGATGTCGTGGACGGCAGCCGTCCAGGGCGTCGACTTCCTGCTGGCCCCCGTGCTGACCGACGTGGCCGCCTCCCGGCTGGCCGTACGGCCCACCAACGGGGTGCCGCTGCTGCGGTTACAGGCGCCGAACCTGTCCCGGATCTCCCGGCTGCCCAAGGAACTGCTGGACCGGACACTCGCGGCGGCTCTCCTCGCGGCCCTCGCCCTGCCCATGCTGCTGATCGCCCTGGTCGTCCGGCTGGACAGCCCCGGCCCCGCGCTGTTCAGACAGCAGCGGGCGGGCCGGTACGGCGACCACTTCACCATGCTCAAGTTCCGCACGATGCGGCCGGACTCGGAGGCCCTGAGGGCGGAACTGGAACACCTCAACCAGAACAGCGACGGCCTGCTGTTCAAAGCGCGGGAAGACCCCCGGATCACCCGGGTCGGCTCGTTCCTGCGCCGCAGCTCACTCGACGAACTGCCGCAGCTGATCAATGTCGTCCGGGGCCACATGTCACTCGTCGGTCCCCGCCCGCCGCTGCCCCAGGAGGTGGAGCAGTACACGCCGGACATCAAGCGCCGGCTGCTCGTGAAGCCCGGCCTCACCGGCCTGTGGCAGGTCAGCGGCCGCTCCGACCTGCCCTGGGACGAGGCGGTCCGGCTCGATCTCGGATACGTGGACAACTGGTCGATGGGCCTCGACCTGTCGATCCTGGTGCGCACCGGGTCCGCAGTGGTGCGAGGAACGGGGGCGTACTGATGGACCAACGGAAGAGGAACCAAGTGACGCAGACCACCGAGCCGTTGGGGGTCGCGGTCGTCGGGGCCGGCTACTGGGGCCCCAACCTCGTCCGCAACTTCCAGGCCAGCGAGCGGTTCCGGCTGCGCCGGCTGTGCGACCTGGACGTGGAGCGGGCCCAGCGGGTCCTCGGCGGGTACTCGACGGTCCAGGCCACCGCGGACTACGCGGCCGTCCTCGCCGACCCCTCCGTCGCCGCCGTCGCCGTCGCCACGCCCGCCGGAACCCACCTCGACATCGCCCTGGCCGCCCTGCGCGCCGGCAAACACGTCCTGGTGGAGAAGCCCCTCGCGGCGACGTACGCCGACGGGATGCGCCTGGTGACCGAGGCGGAGGAACGCGGCCTCACCCTCATGTGCGACCACACCTACTGCTACACACCCGCCGTGGGCCGCATCCGGGAACTCGTCCGCTCCGGCGCCCTCGGCGAGATCCACTTCGTCGACTCCGTCCGGATCAACCTCGGCCTCGTCCAGAAGGACATCGACGTCCTGTGGGACCTGGCCCCGCACGATCTGTCGATCCTCGACTTCATCCTCCCCGACCACGTCGAACCGGTCGCCGTCGCCGCCCACGGAGCCGACCCGATCGGCGCCGGACAGGCCTGCGTGGCCTATCTGACGCTCCAGCTCAACACCGGTGCCATCGCCCACGTGCACGTCAACTGGCTGTCCCCGACCAAGGTACGGACCACCATGGTCGGCGGCGCCAAACGCACCCTGGTCTGGGACGACCTCAACCCCCTGCAGCGCGTGGCGATCTACGACCGGGGCGTGGACCTGGCCGCACCGCAGGAGATCGGCGCGGACGAGCGCCGCGACATGCTCATCTCGTACCGCTCCGGAGACATGGTCGCGCCCGCCATCGGCGAGAAGGAAGCGCTGCGCAGCATGGTCGACGAGTTCGCCGACGCGATCAGGGCGGGCCGGGCGCCGCTGACCGACGGCCGGGCGGGCCTCAGGGTGCTGGACATCCTTGAGGCGGCGTCCCGGAGCCTGGAGTTCCGGGGCGCGGTCGTCGGCCTGCGCGCCGGACGCTGATCCCGTCAATCCACCGAGAGGGCAAGGCACTTGAGCAGCGTACGAGGCAAGAAGATCCTGGTCACCGGGGGAGCGGGCACCATCGGCTCCCACCTGGTCGACCTGCTGGCCGAGGGCGGCGCCCGCGAGATCGTCGTACTCGACAACTTCGTGCGCGGACGGCGGGCCAACCTCGCCCGGGCCCTGCCCAGCGGCGTCGTGGAGGTCGTCGAGGGCGACATCCGGGACGCCGGCACCGTGCGGAAGGCCACCGAGGGCGCCGACCTGGTGTTCCATCTCGCCGCGATCCGTATCACCCAGTGCGCCGAGGAGCCACGGCTCGCCAACGAGGTGCTGGTCGACGGCACCTTCAACGTCCTGGAGGCGGCGGCCGAGGCAGGGGTGGCCAAGGTGATCGCCTCCTCCTCGGCCTCCGTCTACGGCATGGCCGAGACCTTCCCGACGACCGAGCGCCACCACCCCTACCACAACGACACCTTCTACGGCGCCGCGAAGGCCTTCAACGAGGGCATGCTGCGCAGCTTCCACGCCATGTACGGACTGGACTACGTGGCGCTGCGCTACTTCAACGTCTACGGCCCCCGGATGGACATCCACGGCCTCTACACCGAGGTGCTGATCCGCTGGATGGAGCGCATCGGGGCGGGCGAGCCGCCGGTGATCCTCGGCGACGGCACGCAGACCATGGACTTCGTCGACGTGCGGGACATCGCGAGGGCCAACGTGCTGGCCGCCGAGTCGGACCTCACCGACGAGGTGTTCAACGTCGCTAGCGGCACGGAGACCTCGCTGCGCGAGCTCGCCGACGGCCTGCTGGAGGCGATGGGCGCCGAGGGCCTGGAGCCCGTGCACGGGCCGGCCCGCGCGGTGAACGGGGTGACCCGCAGGCTCGCGGACACCACGCGGGCCGCCGAGCGGCTCGGGTTCACGGCGCGGATCGACCTGCGCACGGGGCTCAGGGACCTGGTGGAGTGGTGGCGGGCGGAGCGGGAGGCGGCCGAGTGAGTGCCGATCGCATCCCGGTGATGATCCCCTGGCTCGGCGAGGAGGAGGCCCGGGCCGCCTCCGACGCGGTGCTGTCCGGGTGGGTCGCCCAGGGTCCCCGGGTCGCCGCCTTCGAGCGGGCCTTCGCCGAGCGGGTGGGCGCCGAGCACGCCGTCGCGGTCAGCTCCTGCACCACCGCTCTGCACCTGTCGCTCGTCACGCTCGGCCTCGGGCCCGGCGACGAGGTCGTGCTGCCCTCGCTGTCGTTCATCGCCACCGCCAACGCCGTGCGCCACGTCGGCGCCGAGCCCGTCTTCGCCGACGTCGACCCGGCCACCGGCAACCTGACCACGGCCACCGTGGACACGGTCCGCACCCGCGGCACCAAGGCCGTCCTCGCCGTCCACCAGGGCGGCGTACCGGCCGATGTACACGCCCTGCGCACCGCCTGCGCCGACTGGGACCTGCCGCTGGTCGAGGACGCGGCCTGCGCCATCGGCTCCACCGTCGGCGGCAAGCCGGTGGGTCACGGCGCGCTGCTCGCCGCCTGGTCCTTCCACCCCCGCAAGGTCGTCACCACGGGCGAGGGCGGCATGATCACCACCGACGACGCCGAGTGGGCGGCCCG
Source organism: Streptomyces sp. NPDC001851 (assembly GCF_040297165.1). NCBI lineage: Bacteria > Bacillati > Actinomycetota > Actinomycetes > Kitasatosporales > Streptomycetaceae > Streptomyces > Streptomyces sp. NPDC001851. The sequence continues at coordinate 51,854 of NZ_JBEOYR010000022.1, forward strand.
CCTGCGCAGGCTGCGCGAACACGGCATGAACGCCTCCGCGGCCGAGCGTCACGCGAGCACCCAGCCGGTCCTGGAGAGCTACCTGGAGGTCGGCTTCAACTACCGGATGACCGACATCCAGGCCGCGGTCGGCCTGGTCCAGCTCGGCAAACTCGACGCGATGATCGCGCGCCGCCGGGAGCTGGCGGCCCGCTACGACACACTGCTGCACGACGTCCCGGGCCTCACCCCCGTACGCGACCCCGCGCACGGCCACAGCAACTTCCAGTCGTACTGGGTGCTGTTGGACGAGGACTTCCCGGTCGGCCGGGACGACCTGCTCGCCGTGCTCGCCGAGGCCGGCGTCTCCGCCCGGCGCGGGATCATGGCCGCCCACCTCGAACCCGCCTACGCGGACCACCCCCGCGCGTCGCTGCCGGTCACCGAGCGGATCAGCCGCGACTCACTGATCCTGCCCCTCTTCCACACGATGACCGAGGCCCAGCAGGACCGTGTCGTGGCGGCACTGCGCGAACAGGCCCCGAGATGAACGGGCTGCTGATCGTCGGCGCGGGCGGCTTCGCCCGGGAGACCGCACAGGCCGTACGCGCCGCGGCCGACATCCGGTTGCTCGGACACCTCGACGACAACCCCGCCCTGCACGGCACCGACGTGGACGGCGTGCCCGTCCTCGGCGGCTGCGACCTGGTCCACGACCTGCCCGGCGCCCGGGTGGTGGTCTGCGTGGGCAACCCCGGTGACTACGCGGCCCGCGCCCGTCTGGTCCGCAGGCTCGCCCTGCCCCCGGACCGCTACGCCACCGTGATCCACCCGACGGCGGCGGTGTCATCGACCTCCCGGGTCGGCCCCGGCTCGGTCCTGCTCGCACACTGCGTCCTGACCGCCGCCGTGCGGGTGGGCGCGCATGTCGCGGTGATGCCGCAGGTCGTCCTCACCCATGACGACGTGGTCGAGGACTGCGCCACCCTCGCGTCCGGCGTCCGCCTGGGCGGGGGAGTGCGGCTGGAGCGGGGCGCCTATCTGGGCTCCGGAGCCCTGGTCAGGGAGGGCACGACGGTCGGCGCCTGGTCGCTGGTCGGGATGGGGAGCGCCGTGCTCGGCGACGTACCGACGGGCGAGGTCTGGGCGGGGTGCCCGGCCCGGCGGTTGCGCGCGGCGGACGCGCCCGCGCTTGACGAACTCGCGACGCGCACCAGGGGAGGACCCGTCCTGTGAACCAGATTCCGCTTGTCGACCTCAAGGCGGCCCACGCGGAGGTCGCCGAGGAGGTACGGGCCGGATTCGAACGGGTCCTGGCCGCCACGGCGTTCGTCGGTGGTGACGAGGTCCGCCGATTCGAGCACGAGTACGCGGACTTCGGCGGTGTCGCGCACTGCGTGGGCGTCGCCAACGGCACCGACGCCGTCGAACTCGCCCTGCGCGCCAGTGGGGTCGGACCCGGCGACGAGGTCGTGGTGCCCGCCAACACCTTCATCGCCACCGTGGGCGCGGTGGCCAGGACCGGTGCGCGACCGGTCCTGGCGGACTGCCTGCCCGACACCCACCTGCTCGACCCCCGGGCCGCGCTGGACGCGGTCGGGCCCGCCACCCGCGCGGTGGTCCCGGTGCACCTCTACGGGCAGCTGGCCGACGTGACGGAACTGGCCGGCCACCTGCCCGACCGGGTGAGGGTGGTCGAGGACGCCGCGCAGTGCCAGGGCGCCACCCGCGACGGCCGCTCGCCGGGCAGTGGCGGCATCGCGGCCACCAGCTTCTACCCGGGCAAGAACCTGGGTGCCTACGGCGACGCGGGCGCGGTGCTGACCGACGACGAGGAACTGGCCGGCCTGGTGCGGGCGATCGCGAACCACGGCGGCGTCGCCAAGTACCGCCACGACGTACCAGGGTTCAACAGCCGCCTCGACGGGCTGCAGGCCGTCGTCCTGCGGGCCAAGCTGGCCCGGCTGACGGACGGCAACGCGGCCCGGCGGGCAGCCGCGGCCCGCTACGACGCGCTGCTCGCCGACCTCGCGGCCACCGGCCGGATCGTGCTCCCGACGACGGCGCCCGGCAACGTCCACGTATGGCACCTGTACGTCGTCCAGCTCGCCGGCGCGGACCGCGACGACGTCGTCGGCAAGCTCAACGCCGAGGGCATCGGCGCGGGCGTGCACTACCCCGCCCCGGTCCACCTCACCCCCGCGTACCGCCGTCTCGGCCACGACCGCGGCGACTTCCCGAACGCCGAGAGGGCGGCCGGCCGGATCCTGTCGCTTCCGCTCTACCCGCAGATCACCGCCGACCAGCAGCAGCGCGTCGTGGACAGGCTCACGGACGCGCTCGGAAGCGCTGAGAGGTAACACATGAACAGATGGACCAGACGGATCCGCGGGGTCCGCCTCGCCGTCGTGGCGGCACTGATCTGGGCGGTGCTCCCCCAGGCTGTGCCCGCCCAGGCGGCATCCGATCCCTGCGGAGCGGGTTCGAACCCGGTCGTGTGCGAGAACTCCAGGCCGGGCAGCCCCAAGTCCGACTGGTTCTCGCCCAACGCCTACGGTGACATCCAGGGGTTCTCCACCAGGGAGAGCGTCCAGGCGGGGGACACCGTCCAGTTCAAGGTCCAGTCGAAGGTCTCCTACCACATCGAGATCTACCGCCTGGGCTGGTACGGCGGGGACGGCGCCCGCGAGATGTCCACCGCGGCCCAGGCGGCCGTGACCTATCCGGCCAACTACACCACCAAGCCGGCCGGCTGCACCAGCAAGAGCAGCACCGGCCTGGTCGACTGCGGCAACTGGCCCGTGACCGCGACCTGGACGGTACCCGGCAACGCCGTGTCCGGCCTGTACATCGCCAACCTCTCGCAGACGGACGGCGACGGACTGATGCCGTACCCGTTCGTCGTCCGCAACGACTCCAGCACCTCCGACATCGTCGTACAGACCAGCGACCAGACCTGGCAGGCCTACAACGACTACGGCGGCCAGGACCTCTACGGCGGCGCCGGGCCCGCACCGGACGGCCGCGCCTACGAGGTCAGCTACAACCGGCCCCTGGACATCGGCGGTGACAACGGCATCTACGGCTCCGAGTACATGATGCTGTCCTGGCTGGAACGCAACGGCTACGACGTCAGCTATCTGTCCGGCGTGGACGTGTCCGCCAACGGCGCCACCCTGCTGAAGAAGCACCAGGTGTACATGTCCTCCGGCCATGACGAGTACTGGACGCAGAGCCAGTACTCCAACGTCCTGGCGGCCCGGAAGGCAGGCGTCCGCGAGGCCTTCTTCAGCGGCAACGAGGTCTTCTGGAAGACACGGCTCGCCCCGAGCGTCGACGGCGCCGGCACGGCGAACCGGACCCTGGTCTGCTACAAGATGACCAAGATGGCCCAGAACAACGGCGTCGCCGACCCCGGCGGCGGCTGGACCGGCACCTGGATGGACCCGGCCAGCACCCACTACGGCCAGACCTACCAGCCGCCGAACATCCTCACCGGCTCCATGTTCCAGGTGAACGGCTACCGCAGCGACGCCATCACGGTCCCCGGCTCCTACGGCAGGAACCGGCTGTGGCGCAACACCTCCGTCGCCACCCTCACCGCCGGCCAGACCGCCACCTTCCCGACGGGCACCCTCGGCTACGAGTGGGACAGCGACATCGACAACAGCACCAGGCCCCCGGGGGAGATCGACCTGTCGTCCACGACCGTGGACATCAACGACGGCAAGCTCCGCACGGACTGGGGCAACGTGTACGGCAACGGCACGGCGACACACAGCCTCGTCGAGTTCCGCGACCAGGACTCCGGAGCCCTGGTGTTCGGGGCGGGGACCGTGCAGTGGTCGTGGGGCCTGACCGACATCCCCACCTACAACCCCGAGGACACGGTGGTCACCGAGGACGCCCGGATGCAGCAGGCGACCGTGAACATCCTCGCCGACATGGGGGTCAGGCCACTGACCCTCCAGAACAACCTCGTCACCGCGACGGCGTCCACCGACACAACGGGTCCGGCCGTCACCGTGAAGAGCCCGGCCCCCGGAATCACCGTACCGGCGCTGAAGCCGGTCACCCTCACCGGTACGGCCACCGACTCCGGCGGAGGCGTGGTGGCCCGCGTCGAGGTGTCCACGGACGGCGGAACCACCTGGAAGGCCGCGAACGGCCTGGCGTCCTGGAGCTACAGCTGGACCCCGACGACCCCCGGCCCGGCGTCCGTCGAAGTCCGCGCGGTCGACGACAGCGTCAACACCGGCGCGGTCACCACCGTCCCGGTGACCGTCGGCCCGCAGACCTGCCCCTGCACCGTCTGGCCGGCCTCGGCCGTGCCCGGCACCCTCAACGCGGGCGACGGCAGCTCGGTGGAGCTCGGCGTCAAGTTCCGGACCACCACGGCCGGTTCGATCACCGGCGTCCGCTTCTACAAGTCACCCGCCAACACCGGCACCCACACCGGCAGCCTGTGGACCGCCTCCGGTACCCGCCTGGCCACCGGCACCTTCACCAAGGAGACGGCCTCCGGCTGGCAGCAGCTGAACTTCGCCACCCCGGTCAGCGTCAAGGCCAACACCACCTACGTCGCCTCCTACTTCGCCCCGAACGGCGGATACTCCTACGACGGCGGCTACTTCTCCGGCAGCGACGCCGGCCTGGCCCCGCTCACCGCACTGAAGTCCGGCACCGCCGGCGGCAACGGCGTCTACCACTACGGTGCGACCAGCGCGTTCCCGTCCTCGCAGGCCTCCGGCAGCAACTACTGGGTCGACGTCGTACTGGACACCTCGACGGCCAGTACCACCCCGCCCACCGTCACCTCCACCTCCCCGACGTCCGGGGCGGCCGGAGTGTCGATCACGGCACCGGTGTCGGCCGTCCTCAGCTCGGCCGTCGACGCCGACAACCTGACGGTCACCCTGAAAGGCCCGGACGGCACCACCGTGCCGGGCACCACCACGCTCCCCGCGTCCGACAAGGCGACCTTCACCCCGTCGACGGAACTGGAACTCCACACCACCTACACCGCGTCCGTCCAGGCCTCCGACCTGTGGGGCAACACCATGGCGGACCCGGTGACCTGGTCCTTCACCACCAGTTCCACGCCGCCCGCGGTCACCTGCCCCTGCACCCTGTGGGGCTCCTCCTCCGCGCCCGCGAACACCGGCATGACCAGCGACACCAACTCCGTGGAGCTGGGAACCCGGTTCACCTCCTCGGCGGCCGGCTGGATCACCGGCGTCACCTTCTACAAGGGCACCGGCAACACCGGCACGCACACCGGCAGCCTGTGGACCGACGACGGCACGCTGCTCGCCACCGGCACCTTCACCGGCGAGACGGCCTCGGGCTGGCAGCAGCTGACCTTCGCCACCCCGGTGGCCGTCACCGCGGGCACCCCATATGTCGTCTCCTACCACGCTCCGCACGGCAACTACGCGGTCGACGGCGGCTACTTCGCCGCAGCCCACCAGTCCTATCCGCTGACCGCCACGGCCGACACCGCCGCGCACCACAACGGGCTCTACCGGTACGGCACCGGGCCGGCCTTCCCGAACGCTTCCTACGGCTCCGCGAACTACTGGGTCGGTCCGGTCTTCACCGCCGACAACCCGAGGACGTCCCCGTCGACGGCCAAGGCCTCGGAGGTGACCGCGTCCTCGGTGACACACACCGCCGACGCGCCGGACGCCCTCGTCCTGGCCCTGCCCGCCTCGGCCCGGCTGTCGTCCGTCACGGCGACCGTGACCATCCTGAGCGGCTCCAAGACCGCCGGCAAGCTCCACGTCACCCCCGTCACCTCGTACGACCGGGCCACCCGCGAAGTGTCCGTCCACCTGTCGGCCCCGTTGCCGGACGGCACACGGTTCACGGTCACCGTCACGGCCCGGGACCGGCACCACCACACGGTGAAGTCCCGCGGCTGGACCCTGACCGCCAAGACCGTCCGCAAGAAGATTGGCTCCCTGCATCGATGAGCACCGTCAGTGTCGTGATCCCGTGCTACCGGTACGGCCACTTCCTCGCCGACTGCGTACACAGCGTTCTGGACGAGCAGGACGGCGTCGACGTCCGGGTCCTCATCATCGACGACGCCTCGCCCGACGACTCGGCGGAGACCGCCCGCAAGCTGGCCGCCTCCGACCCCCGCATCGAAGTCCGCGTCCACACGGCCAACAAGGGCCATATCGCCACCTACAACGAGGGCCTCCTGGAATGGGCCGACGGCGACTACGTCGCACTCCTGTCCGCCGACGACCGGCTGGTCCCGGGGGCTCTGGTGCGGGCCGCCGCGCTGCTGGACGCCCATCCCGAGGCGGGGTTCGCCTACGGGCGCCCGCTGCGCTTCCGGCACGGCGGCCCGCTTCCGGCCGCCCGGACGCACAGCACCGGCTCGGTCGTCTACCCCGGGCAGTGGTGGCTGGAGCGGCGCTTCCGCGAGGGCACCGGCTGCATCACCTCACCGGAAGTCGTCGTCCGCACCAGCCTCCAGCGCACGGTCGGCGGCTACGACCCGGCCCTCCCGCACGCCGGTGACATCGCGATGTGGATGCGGCTCGCCGCACACGCCGACGTCGGCTACATCCGCGGCGCCGACCAGGCCTTCTACCGCGTCCACGGCAAGAACATGTCCACCACCGACTTCGGCGGCCAGCTCGACGACCTGCGCCAGCGCCTCCTGGCCTTCGACTCGGTGCTCGCCACGTGCGCCGACCGGCTGCCCCACGCCGACCGCCTCGCCGACGAGGTACACACCCGGCTCGCCCGCTTCGCGCTGCGCCGGGCGTACCGGGCCTACGACCGGGGGCGGACGGGTGTCGTCCCGGTCGACGAGTGTGTGGCGTTCGCCGCGCAGTGCCTGCCGGGATACCGGGCGCTGCCCGAGTACCGTGCGCTGCGCCTGCGCAGGCGGATCGGCCCGAAGGCCATGCCCTGGCTCCAGCCCCTGGTGTGGTCGGCCGTGGCCGAGCGCGGCCGGGAGTGGCTGTGGTGGGAGTCGTGGAAGCGCCGCGGTATCTGATGACCCGTCAGTACGCCTCAGTGGGGCACGGGGACCGGACCGGCGTGACGGCCGGGAGCGACCCGGCGGCGCCCCCGTACGATCCGGTCGAACCACAGCGCGCCGAGGACCCCGGCGGCTGCGCCCAGCAGGGCCATGCCCACCAGACCCCGGCTCTTGTCTCCCCGCACCCGGGCGGCGCTCGGGGAGGTCAGGACGGAGGCGGTGATCCGCGACCCGGCCGGGACTCCCTGGGCACTCTGCAACTGGTCCACATGCCGGGTGTACACGCCGATGACGCGGCGGACCGCCGCTACGGCGGCATCGGCGCCGGACGCCTGCGACTGCACCTGCAGCGAGGGGATCAGATAGCGCGGTGTCGCGCTGGTGCCGCTGTTGCGCGGGACGAGGCGGTAGCTTCCCCGAACGCCCGCGGCACGCAACTCCTCGGTACCGGCGGGGGATCGCAGCTGCTGGATGACCGCGTAGGACACCACGGCGAGCGGCGGCTGGAGATTGGTGAGCTGGTTGGGCTGGTTCCGCGTCACCGGCGGTTCGAGGACGACCACCGCGGAGCCGGTGTACCGGGGAGCGGGTCGCACCACGTGGTACGCCCCGGCGGCCGTCAGCAGCAGCGCGACCACCACGACGTACCAGCGGCGGAGCAGCGCATCGGCGACGTTCCCCGGCGACATGTGAGTTCCTTCCGTCGTCCCGATACTGGCAGGGCACGCGGTGGGACGCCACCGAATGGGGGGATGGTTCATGAGCCTCGGTGAGATATGGGCCATTCTGCGCCGGCGTTGGTATGTCATGGTGCCCTTCACCCTGCTCAGCCTGCTCGGCGGCGCGTATCTGTACGCGACCGTCCCCGTCTCCTACCAGTCGCAGAGCTCGGTCGCCCTGCTGGACTCCTCGGCCGTCGCCCGGCTGGCCCCCACCTTCGGCAACCCCATCTCGAACGCGGGCGGTTCGCTCATCGTCACGGCCGACGTGCTGATCAGGACCCTCGAATCGAGCGACGCCGCCAAGGAGTTGCGCAGCAGAGGCGTCACCGACCCGTACACGGCCGGCTTCGCGCCGCGGAGCGACAGCCCGCTGCTCGTGCTCGGCGTCACCGGAACCGACCGGGCCGAGGTGCTCAGGGAGACCACCACCCTGACCACCTTCGCCGGTGAGCAACTCGACGCCCTGCAGTCCGCCGCCAAGGTCCCGCCCTCGTATCTCGTGCAGACCGCCCCCGTCGTGCTGCCGCAGACCCCGGTGGCCGAGTCGAAGAGCCGCTACCAGGACATCGCCGCCGTCGTCATCCTGGGCGTCGTCAGCGCGTTCCTGCTGTCGATCCTGATGGAGGGCGTCGCGGTGGTCCGCCGCCGGCGCCGCACGGCCCCACGACGGCAGGACGACCGCACCCCGAAGCGGGTACGAGCAGGACCGCTGAGCCGACGGGTGGACGCCACCGTCATCCTCACCGTCTACCTGGCGCTCGCCTTCTTCATCCCGTCGAACCTGGCCCTGCCCGCGCTCGGCGGCGTCGGCACCCCGGCCAACGTCTTCGCCCTGCTCGGACTGCTGTGGTACCTGGCGACCTGGCTCGGCGGCCGTATCCTGCCCGCGCCGGGCACCAGGCTCGCACGGGTCGCGATGTGCGTACTCGGGCTGGCCGTCCTGGCGGCGTACGTCGCGGACGCGACGCGCGAGAGCTCCCACGAGGAGGTTCTCGGGGCCGACCGCGGGCTCATCGGGTTCCTGGTGTGGGTGTCGCTGGTCGTCCTGACCTCGGCGGGTGTGCAGGACCGCGCGCGGCTGGACGTGCTGATGCGCCGGGTGGTGGTCATGGGGTCCGTCGTCGCCGCGATCGGCTTCTACGACTTCTTCGCCGCCACCAACATCGCCGACTCCTTCCGCCTCCCCGGGCTCCAGACCAGCGTGGCGCAGGTGAGCGTCATGGGCCGCGGCGCCTTCACCCGGCCCCGGGCCACCACGGCCCAGCCGCTGGAGTTCGCCGGCATGCTGGCGATCCTCCTGCCCTTCGCGATCCAGCAGGCCTTCGATCCGGTACGCCGCCACGTCCACGTGCTGCGCCGCTGGGCACCGGTGGTGCTCATGGCCGGCGCGCTGCCCCTGACCGTGTCGCGGACCTCGATCATCGGGCTGCTGCTGGTCGCCCTGGTGATGGTGCCGCGCTGGAAGCCGGCCCGACGCTGGGCCGCGATCGGCGTGATGACCGCCTCCGTGGCCGTCTTCAAGGTGCTCGTCCCCGGGTTGATCGGCACGATCACCGGCTTGTTCGCGTCGTTCCTGTCCAACTCCGACAGCAGCACCCAGGCCCGCACGGTCAAGTACGGCGCGATCGTGCCCTATCTGAAGGAGCATCCGCTGTTCGGGCGGGGCTTCGGCACCTTCACCCCGGACCTGTACTTCTTCACCGACAACCAGTACATGCTGGCCCTGGCCGAGATGGGCCTGCTCGGGCTCGTCGCCCTGCTCGCGCTGTTCATCACCGGCGTCCACCACGGCGGTGCCCTCCGCCGGCTGGCCCGCACCGAGTCCGACCGCGAACTGGGGCAGGCCTTCTTCGCCTCGTCGGTGGTCGCCCTGGTCATCAGCGCCACCTTCGACTCGCTGAGCTTCCCGATGTTCGCCGGCCTGTACTTCCTGACGCTGGGGGCGGGGTGCAGCTGTCTGGGCTTCGTCCGGCGCGAGGCCGCTGCCGCCACCGTCCCGGCGCCCCGCAACACCTCCGAAAACCGGCTTCCCCACCTCATGGAGTCCCGTTGAGCACTGTCGCCGTCATCGTCGTCACCTGGAACAGCGCCCCGGTGCTCCCCGGGTTCATCGCCGCACTCGGGGACGGCATGGCCGGCCTCGACTGGCGGCTCGTCGTCGCCGACAACGACTCCGCCGACGACACCGTCGAGGTGCTCCGTGCGCTGGCCCCCGACGCGGCCATCGTCCAGACCGGCCGCAACGCCGGGTACGCCGCCGGCATCAACGCGGCGCTGGCCGCCGCCGGCGCCCACAAGGCCGTTCTCATCTGCAACCCCGACATCCGGATGCGGCCGGGCTGCGCCGGACGTCTCGTCGACAGTCTCGGCGACGGCGTGGGGATCGCCGTACCCCTCCTGTACGAAGAGGGCCGGGACACGCCCCACTACTCACTGCGCCGCGAGTCGAGCGTGTCCCGGGCGCTGGGCGAGGCCGTCATCGGCAACCGCCGGGCCGGGCGCTTCCCGCACGGGAGTGAACTCGTCACCGACCCCGCCGCCTACCGACGGCCGACACGCGCGGACTGGGCGACCGGTGCGCTCATGGCCGTCTCCGCGGACTGCCTGGCCGCCTGCGGTCCGTGGGACGAGTCCTTCTTCCTGTATTCGGAGGAGACCGAGTACTGCCTGCGCGCACGGGACCGGGGATACGCCACGCAGCTGGAACCGACGGCCGAGGCCGTCCATCTCGGCGGCGACTCCCGGGTCTCGCCCCGGCTCTGGACTCTGCTGACGGTCAACCGCGTGCGGTTGTACGGGCGTCGCCACGGGGCCGTCGCAACGGCGTGCTTCAGAGGTGCCGTGTTCCTGCGCGAGGCGTCGCGAGCGGCTCTCGGTAGGAGGGCCAGCCGCGCGGCGGCGGCCGCCCTGCTCAGGCCGGGCGCGCTGCGGGCCACCCCGGGGCCGTGACGCTCAGTCGGCCCACGTCGTGTAGAAGCTCCCGGGGTTCACCAGGTACCGCACGGTGGCATGCGGCACATGCCGCACGCTGTGACTGCGGCTGTACCGGTGGACGAGCTCCCAGTCCTCCCGCGGAAGCACCTCCGGCGTCCGCCGCAGACGACTGAAGTGCAGCGAACCGTCCCGCCGCGCGACGAACGCGTTGGTGTCCAGAAAGGACTCCCTGGCCGCCAGGCGGCGGTCGAACGGCACGGACAGGACGTCCCGCTCGGTCCCGTCCGGCAGGACGCGGCGCAGCGCCGTGTAGACGCCGTCGGGTCCGCGGGGGGACTCCAGAACGGCCAGCGCCCGTTCCAGGTGGTCGGGTTCCCACAGGTTGTCGTCGTCGAGGAAGGCCACGTACCGCGAGCGGGTGAGGCGGATGCCCACATTGCGCACGACGCCGGCCACGCCCGTGTTGCGCGTCAGCGAGACGGCGAACAGCCTTGGGTCGTCGGGCAGTTCGGGGAGCCCGGCACCGTCGTCGACGACCACCACGACCTGGTCGCGGACGGTCTGCGCCAGGGCCGAGCGGACGGCAGCCCGCAGCTCGTCGGGGCGGCGGTGGGTGGCGATGACCGTGGCGACCAGGGCGAAGGGGAGGGGAGCGGCGGCAGCCGCGAGCCGGCGGGTCTCGGCGGTCTCCAAGCGGCGCAGCCGCAGTGCGGAGGGAGCGAGGACGACCTTGTTGCGCAGCTCGAACAGGACGAGCCAGCCGAAGGTGCGCTTGAGGAGCTCCCAGGGGGCGCGGGCGATGCGTCGCATGATCCTCTTCCTCAGCCGGCCGGCTCGGGGGTGATCGGGCGGCCGTGGGAGAACCGGTTGCCGCGCCAGACGTTGCCGGTGCCGGTGGCGTTCCAGGCGGTGACAGCGCCGTAGACACCGCAGTTTCGGTGGTAGCGGGTGGAGAAGACGTTGTCCGTGACCTCGATCCCGGTGGCGCCGTGGCCACCCCCGTACAGGCAGTACGCGCCACCGGCCAGCAGATTGTGGTCGACGACCGTATGCGAGACGGGGCCGGAGTCGGCGAACAGACCCAGGCTGGCAGAGGCTCCCCGGTCGACGGCGACGGGGTTGAGCAGGGTGTTGTGCCGGATGATCAGCTGCCCCTTGTTGCTGCCGCCGCTGATCACCGCGTCGGTGTGCTGCCACTCGCCCCCGTTGTTGCGGAAGGGGACCAGGTCGTGGACGTACGTGTCGTGGATGTGGCCCTGGCCCATGGAGAGCGCGTTGCCGAACACGGAGATGTCGCACCAGCCGACCTCGACGGAGCTGGTGCTCATGTTGGACACGGCGTAGTCCACGCCGCCGTTGTCGGGGCCTTTGCCGGGTACGGCGGTGATGGTGCTGTGGAGGATCCGGAGTCCGCGGTAGCCGGGGCGCAGGTTGACGCCCCACCAGTTGGCGGAGGTGATCTTGCTGTCGGCGATGGTCACGTCGTTCGCGTAGATGTCGAGCGATCCGGTGATGTCCCAGCCCCTGATGACCATGCCGTTGGTCCTGACGCTCATGTTCCCCGTGGCGTGCGGTGTGAGGGGGAGGCGGGGGCCGGTGGTGCGGGCGTCGGGGAAACCGGCTTCCCCGGGCGGCGCCGTGGTGGCGGGAGCCGTGCCGGGGGCAACGCTCCGCTCCGGCGGTGCGGAGTCGCCGCCCGGAGCGGAACAGGCGGCGCACAGCACGAGGGCCAGGACGGCGAGCAGACGGCGGAGCCCGGTCATGTGGTCTCCGGTGCCCGGGAGCCGAGGAGCGACCGGCGGCTGGGCAGGACACACACCGCGTAGCAGACCAGGGCCGCTGTGCCGATGACGAACAGGGCGGGGGTGCCGTCGCCGAGGAACCGCCTCCCGGCGAGGATCGGCAGGGCCATCACGGTCCCCCCGAGGAAGGGCCAGGCGCAGGCCCTGGCGAGGTGGACGAGGCTGATCCCGGCCCGGCCGAGGGCGTGGAGGAAGGCGGGCACGACGAGGCCGGCGGCGACCAGGACGTGGCCCTGGGAGACGCCGACGATGCCGCCGAGGCGCGCGCCGGCGAGGAGGACGGGGACCAGGGCCGCGACCCAGAGGCCCTGGACGAGGATGAGGGCGCGGCGCTGCCCGGTGGCGACGAGGCAGTCGTAGGCGAGTTCGCAGCCGATGCGGATCAGGCCGAGGACCATCAGCCAGGGCAGCGCGTCGGCGGCGGGCAGCCACGTGCCCCCGTACACGAGGCGCACGACCGGAGCGGCCAGGCCGCCGAGCAGCACGCACAGCGGGACGGTGCCGGTGACCAGCACACCCAGGGCGCGGCTGAAGCCCTGGGCGAGGGCCTGCGGCGAGTCGGCGAGGCGCGAGAACCCGGCGAAGGAGACCCGCCGGGCCGCCTCGGAGATGATGCGCACCGGCCAGCCGGACATGTTGAACGCCAGGACGTAGAAGCCGAGGGAGACCTGACCGAGGGTGGAGCCGACGACCATGGTGTCCACGTTGACGACGGCGAGGGCGAGGAGGCTCGCGCCGGCCAGCGGGAGCCCGAACCGCAGCAGCGCCCGGGCCTGTTCGCGGTCCCAGCCGAACCGCAGGGTGCCGGGGGCGGCCAGGGCACAGCCGGCGAGGGCGGCGACGTTGCCCGCGACCGCGCCCCAGGCGAAGCTCATCGCGCCCCAGCCGGCGAAGGCCAGCACCAGGGTCACGGAGGTGCTGAGGACGAAGTTGACCGCGTCGATGACCATCCGCCTGCCCTGGGCGAACTCCCGGGTCAGGAAGCCCGCGGGCACCTGGGCCACGCCGTCGATCACCAGGCACAGGCACATCACCCGCAGTACGCCCGAGGCCTCGGGCGAGTCGAGCAGCCCCGCCACCGGGGGCGCCGAGAGGAAGAGCGCCGCGTACAGCAGGCCGCTGGACGCGGTGGCCAGCGTCAGCACCGTCGGCGCGAAGCGGCGGGGATCACCGTCCCAGCGGACGATGGCCAGGCTGACGCCCAGTTCGTTCGCGGAGAGCAGGACCAGCAGCACGGTCTGGGAGATGCCGTAGACGCCCCACTGGGCGGGCCCGAGGGCGAAGCGCGCCAGCAGGATGCCGGTGGCGAAGTTGCCGAGGCGCATGACGACGGTGTTGATCAGGCTCCAGCGGGCCGCGGAGCGGACCTTGCCGCCCAGGGATGCGGGAGCGGGGGTGTCGCTCGGCTCAGCGGTCCCGCTGTCCGGTGTGCGAACGCTGTCCATGAGTCGACTCCTCGTCGAGCGGCTCGGCGGCGGGTGCCACGGCCATCGCGGGCCGCCCGGCCCCCTGCTCCGTGGCGGGCCCGGTCTCGGCGGACCGCGACCAGGCGGGCGGCGGCCGGAGGGCCGTCGGCTCGTGCGACCGGCGGCGCGCCTCCACGGAGAAGACGGCGACCAGGCTCAGCACCAGTCCCAGGCAACCGGCCATGACCAGGTACTCCAGCCGGGTCTTGGTCTGCGCCACCGGGCTCTGCGGGGCCACGATGGTCGTCATGCGGATCATGGCCTTCGGGGCGACCGACTGCTGCTTCTGGAACTGCTCCAGCCGTTGTCCGGCATACGCGGTCAGGATGCGGTCCGAGGCCAGCACGGCGTCCTCGTCGGTGCCGGTGACCGTGAGCCACATGAGCGGCCCCTGGGCGTTGTCGGCGAGCTTCGCCTCGAACGTACCCGTGGCGCCACGGGACCTGAGCTCCCGGACGGAGACGTCGGAGTTGAGATTGCGGGCCAGGCCGTCGGCCATGCCGGTGAGCGAGGTCTGGGTGCTCAGGAAGGGGTTGCCGTCGTAGGCCACCGTGGCCTTCTGGGAGTTCAGGAGGACCACCGTGCTCTGCGACTGGTAGGTCACCGGAACCAGCAGGTACACGGCGACCGTCAGTCCGGCGGTCAGCAGCAGTCCGGGCAGCAGGACGTACCAGCGCCTGCGCATGACCCGGAAGATCTCAGCGAGATCCATGGCGGTCCCCCCTCGCGACCCGACGTGCGACGAGCATATGCGGCAAACGGATCATTCGGGGAAGGTCCGGTCGGTGGGCCTCGGCCGGGTGCGCGCGGTGCCTCCCTCCAGCAGCACGTCGGCGATGCGGTCGCTCGCGCGGCCGTCCCACAGTCCGGGCCGGCGTGCGGCGGGCGGATCGTCCAGCACCCGGTGCACGGTGGACACGATGCGCGCCGGGTCCCGGCCGGCCAGGACATTGGTGCCCTGCTCGACGGTGACGGGCCGCTCGGTGTTCTCCCGCAGGGTCACACACGGCACACCCAGCGCGGTGGTCTCCTCCTGGATGCCGCCGGAATCGGTCAGCACGAGGCGGGCGGCATCCTGCAGGGCGATGAAGTCCAGGTATCCGGCCGGCGGCACGAGCCGGATGCCCGCGGGGACGCCGATGCCGGCCAGCCGTCCGGCCGCGCGCGGGTGCACGGGGAGCAGGAGCGGGCAGCGGCCGGCGATCTCGCCCAGGGCCTTCAGGAGTCCGGCGAGCACCTCCGGGTCGTCCACGTTGGCGGGGCGGTGCAGGGTGACCAGGCCGAATTCCCCCCTGGCCAGGCCGTATCGGAAAAGGACGTCCGAGGCCCTGGCCCGTTCCAGGTTGGCCAGCAGGGTGTCGATCATGACGTTGCCGACCAGGTGGATCTGGTCGTTCCGGTACCCCTCCGCGCGCAGGTTCTCCACGGCGTCGGGCGAGGGGGCCAGCAGATAGTCGCTGACGCGGTCGGTGGCGACGCGGTTGACCTCCTCCGGCATGCTCCAGTCGCGGCTGCGCAGGCCGGCCTCGACATGCGCCAGCAGCGGTCCGGCCTTGGCGGTGACCAGGGCGCAGGCCAGGGTGGAGTTGATGTCGCCGACCACGACGACGAGGTCCGGGGCCACCTCGTCGAGCAGGGGCTCGAACGCGGTCATCACTCGTCCGGTCTGCTCGGCGTGGGTGCCGGAGCCGACCCCGAGGAAGCGGTCGGGCGGACGGATACCGAGGTCGGCGAAGAACACGTCGTTCATGGCCGGGTCGTAGTGCTGACCGGTGTGCACGAGCACCACCTCGGCGCCCCGGCGCTCCAGGGCGTCCATCACCGGTTTGATCTTCATGTAGTTGGGGCGGGCCCCGGCGACACAGACGATGCGCGGCATGGCTCAGAGCACCTCGATCGCGGGTCCGGACGGCAGCCGCCGACGGCAGTCGAGGACGAACGGGGCGTGCTCCGCGACGAGTTCGTAGTCGAAGCTGTCGTGATCGGTGAGCAGGACCACCACATCGGCCGCCGCCAGCTCCTCGGGCACCGGCTCGACCCGCACCAGCCGGGTGTCCATCGGCAGGCTCTCCACGACGTGCGGGTCCGCCGCCCTGACCTGGGCTCCCATGTCCAGCAGCAGCTGGGAGATGCGCAGGGCGGGCGACTCGCGGGCGTCGCCGGTGTTCTTCTTGTACGCCAGACCGAGCAGCAGGATGCGCGAGCCGTTCACGGACCGGCGTCTTGCGTTGAACAGGTCGCTGATGCGGCGCGCCACGTACTCGGGCATGTGGTTGTTGATGTCGTTGGCCAGTTCCACGAAGCGGAAGCTCTGGCCGAGTTCGCGCTGCACCCGCCAGGACAGGTACGAGGGGTCGATGGGCAGGCAGTGGCCGCCGACACCCGGCCCTGGTGTGAACCTCATGAACCCGAAGGGCTTGGTGGCGGCGGCGTCGATGGCCTGCCAGACGTCGATGTCCAGATGGTGCGCGAACATCGCGATCTCGTTGACCAGCGCGATGTTCACATGACGGAAGGTGTTCTCCAGCAGCTTGGCGAGCTCGGCCTCCTTGGGCGAGCTCACCGGCACAGTGGTGTCCACGAGCCGGGCGTAGAAGTCCTGAACGGCCTTGAGGGACGGTCCGTTGACGCCTGATACGACCTTCGGGGTCTGCTGGAAGCCCCAGACGGCGTTTCCGGGGTCGATCCGCTCCGGGCTGTAGCCGAGGTGGAAGTCCGCACCGGCGGTGAGACCGGAGCCCTCCTCCAGGATCGGGGCGAACAGGTCCTGGGTGGTGCCGGGATAGGTGGTCGACTCCAGGACGACGGTGGCTCCGGGGCGCAGGTAGCGGGCGAGGGTGAGAGCCGACTCCTTGATGTACCGCAGGTCGGGAGTGCCCTCGTGCAGCGGGGTGGGGACGGTGACGACGGCGACGTCGAAACCGCCGCAGTCGCGGGCCGATTCGCTCGGACGGTAGGAGCCGTCGTCCAGTGCCGAGCGGATCCGCTCGGAGGAGACGTCCTCGACGAAGGACTCACCGGCGGCGAGGCTCTTGATCCGCCGGGAGTCGACGTCGTAGCCGATCACCTCGTGTCCGACCTCGGCGGCGCGGATGGCCAGTGGCAGGCCGACGTATCCCTGTCCGACCACGACGACGCGCATCAGTGACTCCTGTTCGCGGAAGCGGGCGGCGGGGTGAGCCGGATGAACTCGCGTGCCGTCATGAGGACGAAGGCGGCGTTGGTGGTGAGATAGCGCCGGCCCAGGCGGCGCGGCTCCTGCAGCGCGCGGTAGAGCCATTCGAGTCCCCACCGCTGCCACGACTCGGGGGCCCGTCGGGTGACACCGGCCAGGATGTCGAAGGAGCCGCCGACTCCGTGGACGACGCGGGCGCCGGTGCGTGCGCCGTGGGCGGCGGTGAAGATCTCCTTCTTCGGCGAGGTCATGCCGAGGAACAGCATCTGGGCGCCGCTGCGGGCGACGGCGCCCGCCACGGCTTCCTGCTGGGAGTCGTCGAAGTAGCCGTTGCGGCTGCCGGCCACCTTCAGACGGGGGAAGCGGTCGGCCACCCGGCGCAGCATCCGCTCCAGCACCTCCTGCCTGGCGCCGAGGAAGTACACGGACACGCCCGCCGATTCCGCCTCGGCCAGCAGCCGCAGGAACAGATCGATACCGGCCACCCGTTCCGGTAACGGCGCACCGAGTAACCGGGCGGCCCAGACCACGGCCTGTCCGTCGGCGAGGACCAGATCGCAGCCGGCCACGGCCTGGGCGAGCCGCTGGTCGCGCCGCATGTTCACCAGCTTCGCGGCGTTGACCACGCCGATCTCCAGCTGGGTGCCGTCCCGCACCGCCTCCAGGCAGCGCTGTACGGTCTCGTCCATGGTCAGCGGGTCCAGCTCGACCCCGAACAGTGACTGACGCGCGCTCATATCCGGCCTCCCTGCCAGGCGTAGAGCATCCAGCCGAATTCGTACGGCCGGCATTCGCGGTCCACGGACACGGGGCGGTAGACCCGGTCCAGGGGCTTCAGCCGGAGGTTCGGAGCGATCCGGGTGCCGAGCCCTCGGGCGGCCCGTACGGCCTTCCCGGGATCGCCCCGGTAGACCTTGCGCCAGGTCGCGCCGAGCCCGTCGAGGATCAACGGCTCCTTCTTCTCGGGGCGTTCGGCCAGTTCGGGCACGTCCGTCATCCAGCCCAGGCCCGTGCGGACCGAGGCGCCGAAGTCGGTGCCGCCGGCGTCGGCGAGATCGAACAGGGCGGTCGGCGCCATCGCGTGCTGATGGACGCTGTAGACCGGGTAGCCCTCCACGACACCACCGGTGCGGGCGTCGTAGTGCCACCACCACTGCCCGCCGTCGCCCTGCAGGGCGCAGATGCGCGCCGCGCAGGCCTCGGCCGCGGCCAGCGCCTCCGGATCGCCGTCTCCGTCACCGCTGGCGTGTGCGCGGGCCAGGGCCTGGAGCGGGTACGTCTGGTCGGCGAAGCAGCCCACATGGGCCCGGTACCAGGGCAGCAGGCCGGGTCCGGTGGCGTGCGGGAACAGCGGGCTGTCCCCGATCCGGGCCCGCAGCAGACGGTCACGAGCTGCGGTGAAACGTCTCTCCACATCGACCGTGCCGCGAGCCGCCGCGAGGGCGGACAGTACCCACGCCGCCTCGACGGTGTACCGCGGCCGGCCGTCCTCGTCGAGGGCTTCGACCCGCGCGACGGCGTCCGACAGTTTGGGGTGCCCGGTCTCGGCTGCGGCCCAGGCGATCAGCGCCGCGTCGCCGAGGTCGGTCACCGCGGGCAGCGACTCCACCAGCAGGCCCGTGAACTCCTGGGCGGTACGCCCGCCGAGCACCGCGCGCTGGCGGCCCTCGGGGAGGAACCGGACCCCCAGGGCGGTGATCGCCGCGTACCGGGTGCTGGTCCCGCGCCGCTCCAGGGCCCAGGATCCGTCGGGTGCCTTCCGCCCGGCCAGGGTGAAGGCGAAGGCCTCTCCGCCGGGGAGGAGCATCGACGGAAGCCCCGACTCCGCGACGGCGAGCAGGCGTTGGGCAAGGGCGAGCAGCTTCGGCTCCTCACGACCGAGCGCCGCCAGACGTGTGATGGTCATCGTTCGGACACACCAACCCCCTGTGGGTCCCCTTGTGCGCAGACTTGTGAGCGCCGCGGCGCGGACGGCCGGACGCGGAAGACAGGCGTCGGACGATCAGACGTCAGGCGTCGGAGCGGTCGTCACTCCTCGCTTCGGACACAGGTGTCCCACCCGGTAACCCCCCTGGGCACTGGTCTGTGTGCTCACTGTGCCGAGCCTGCACAGTTCGCACACATGTTATGCCTGCGCGTGTTCGAAGACCGGTGTTTTGGCAGAATCGGCGGTCAGGCGCGCTCGGCGAGTCCGCCGTCCTTCTCGTCGTACAGCGCGCCCGTCTCGGGGCACTCCCATCCGCCCGGCTCTCCCTCCCGTCCGACCAGCCGGACGCCGGCCCGGCCGACCCAGCCGATCCGGCGCGCCGGCACGCCCGCCACCAGAGCGAAGTCCGGCACGTCCCGGGTCACCACGGCACCCGCCGCGACCAGCGCCCAACGGCCGACCCGTACGGGCGCCACACACACCGAACGCGCCCCCAGCGACGCCCCCTCACCCACCACCACCGCCACGGCCTCCCAGTCACCGCCGCGCTTCAGCCGGCCCCGCGGGTCCACCGACCGGGGGGAGCGGTCGTTGGTGAGCACCGCCGCGGGGCCGACGAACACCCCGTCACCGAGCACCGCGGGTTCGTAGACGAGCGCGTAGTTCTGGAGCTTCACATGGGCGCCGATCCGCACTCCCGGACCGACATACGCTCCCCGGCCCACGATGCACCCGCTGCCCAGCCGGGCGTCCTCCCGGATCTGGGCCAGCTCCCAGACCGTCGTCCCGTCACCGATGACGGCCGTCTCGTCGACCTGGGCGGTCGGCTGGATCCTGGGGTTCACCGGGTTGAACCTTTCTTCTCTTCGAGCAGAGCGGGAAACGCCGCCTGCAGCGCCTCCCGCCAGGGCCGGATCGGTTCCATCCCGGCCTGGCGCCAGCGGTCGTGCCGCAGGACGCTGTACGCGGGGCGGGGAGCGGGCCGGGGAAAGGCGGTGCTGGTGGCCGGCCGCACGCGTCCGGGGTCCGCGCCGAGCAGCCGGAAGACCTCCCGGGCCAGGCCGCACCAGGTGGTCTCCCCACCGCTGGTGCCGTGGTAGACCCCGGCGGGCGCGGTACCGGCGAGGGCTGCCCGTCCGAGCCGGACCAGCCGGTCCGCGAGGTCCACCGTCCAGGTGGGCTGACCGCGCTGGTCGTCGACCACGTCGACGGTCTCCCTCACCGACTCGAACCCGATCATCGTGTCGACGAAGTTCCCGCCCCCCGCCCCGTACAGCCAGGCCGTACGCACGACGTACCCCGCGTCCGGGAGGGTCGTCAGCACCGCCTGTTCCCCCGCCAGCTTGGTACGTCCGTACGCGCTGCGCGGTGCCGTCGGGGCGTCCTCGGCGTACGGACCGGTGCCGTCGCCGGCGAACACGTAGTCCGTCGAGACCTGGATCAGCCCGGCCCCGGTCTTCGCGCACGCCTCGGCGAGGTGCCGGGGCCCGTCGCCGTTGACCCGCAGGGCATCCGCCTCGTGTGCCTCGGCGTCGTCGACGGCCGTCCAGGCGGCGCAGTTGACCACGATCCGGGGCCGGTGCGCGTCGATGGTGTCGTGCACCGTGCCGGCGTCCGTGATGTCGAGATCGTCATGGGCGAGGCCGACGGCCTCCTCACCCTCCCGGCGGAGCCGGGTCAGAAGGTCTCGCCCGAGCATTCCGGTGGCGCCGGTGATCAGCCAAGTGGTGGTCATGGTCCCCTGCTCGTCGTCTGGTTGTCGTCCGAAGGTGGCCGGGGGAGGGCTCACCGGAGCACCGCGCGTTCCTTCAGCGGCTCCCACCAGGCACGGTTCTCCTGGTACCACGTGACCGTCTCCGCAAGTCCCTCGGCGAAGTCCTTGCGGGGCTCGTAGCCCAGCTCCGCCCGCGCCTTGCTGCAGTCCACCGAGTAGCGGCGGTCGTGTCCCTTGCGGTCGGGGACGTACTCGACACTCGTGTCCCAGTCCGCGCCGCAGGCCGCCAGCAGCAGGGCGGTCAGCTCCCTGTTGGACAGCTCGGTACCGCCGCCGATGTTGTAGACCTCACCGGCGCGCCCCTTTGTGCGCACCAGCTCGATGCCCCGGACGTGGTCGTCGATGTGCAGCCAGTCGCGGACGTTGCCGCCGTCGCCGTACAGCGGGACCTTCCCGCCGTCCAGCAGGTTCGTGACGAACAGCGGGATGAGCTTTTCGGGGAAGTGGTGGTGCCCGTAGTTGTTGGAGCAGCGGGTCACCCGCACGTCGAGGCCGTGGGTACGGTGCTGGGCGAGGGCGATCAGGTCGGCGGACGCCTTGGAGGCGGCGTACGGGGAGTTGGGGCGCAGCGGGTCCGTCTCCGGCCAGGAGCCGGAGTCGACGGAGCCGTACACCTCGTCCGTGGAGATGTGCACGAAAGTCCTCGGTCTTCCGTGTCTCGTCCTTCCGCTGTGGCGCAGCGCCGCGTCCAGCAGCGTCTGGGTGCCCAGGACGTTGGTCCGGACGAACGCGTCGGCGCCCAGGATCGAGCGGTCCACATGCGACTCGGCGGCGAAGTGGACCACCTGGTCGTGTGCGGCGAGCAACTCGTCGACCAGTGCGGCGTCGCAGATGTCGCCCCTGACGAAAGCGAATCCCGGGTGATCACGCACCTCGTCGAGGTTGGCCGGATTACCCGCGTAGGTGAGCTTGTCCAGCACCGTGACCGCCACGTCACCCGGGCCTGCCGGACCGAGGAGCGTGCGGACGTAGTGCGAGCCGATGAAACCCGCACCGCCGGTCACCAGAATCCGGGTCGGACGGGCGGGGCTTCCGGCCGGGCGGGCGGGAGAGAACGAGGAGTCCGTCATGACGAGATCTGCACCTTGCTGTGGTCGCCGAGGACGAGACGGTGAGCGGCGGGCTTGCGGCTCGCGGGGGTGACCTCGACATTGCGGCCGATCAGGGAGGCCTCCACCCGCCGGACGCCGCTCAGCGAGGAGCCGCGCAGCACGATCGAGTACTCGATCTCGCTGTCCTCGATCCGGCAGTCGTCGGATATCGAGGTGAAGGGGCCGACGTACGAGTCGGTGATCACGGTGTGCGCGCCGACGACCGCCGGGCCCACGATCCGGCTGCCGATCACCTTGGCCCCGGTCTCGACGCGCACCCGGCCGATGATCTCGCTGGCGGCGTCGACCGTGCCGTCGATCCGGCGCTCCAGGGTCTCCAGCACCGAGCGGTTGACCTCCAGCATGTCGGTGACGTTCCCGGTGTCCTTCCAGTATCCGGAGATCGTGGTGGACCGCACATCCCGCCCGGCGTCGATCAGCCACTGGATGGCGTGCGTGATCTCCAGCTCGCCGCGCCAGGACGGCTGGATCGCGCGTACGGCCTCATGGATCGCCGGGGAGAACAGATACACACCGACCAGCGCCAGTTCGCTCTTGGGATGCCTGGGCTTCTCCTCCAGGCCGATCACCCGGCCCGCCGTGTCCAGCTCGGCCACGCCGAACGCGGTGGGGTCCGGCACCTTCGTCAGCAGGATCTGCGCCTCCGGCCGCTCGGTGCGGAAGGTGTCCACCAGTCCCGTGATGCCGCCGACGACGAAGTTGTCGCCGAGATACATCACGAAGTCGTCCTCGCCCAGGAACTCACGGGCGATCAGCACCGCGTGGGCCAGCCCGAGCGGAGCCGCCTGCCGGATGTAGGTGACGTCGACGCCGAACGCGGAACCGTCGCCGACCGCCTCCCGGATCTCCTCCGCGGTGTCCCCGACGATGATCCCGACCTGCGTGATGCCTGCGTCGGCGATCGCCTCCAGGCCGTAGAACAGCACCGGTTTGTTCGCGACCGGTACAAGTTGTTTCGCCGAAGTATGCGTTATGGGGCGCAAACGGGTACCTGAGCCACCAGATAACAAAAGTGCCTTCATGCGTATCACCCTACTTACGCCGGACTCGCCGACGGAGGGATTCCGCTGGAGGTACCCGGCCCGTCCAATGATCTGCTCCGGCTCGGGCGGCTATTGAGCAAAGCCCCGCGGGCCGAGGGGCTGGTATCAGGGGGTGGCCGGCGTGCCGATGCCGTGCAGCAGGGTGTCGACCACCCGCGTGGCGAGGGTGTCCACGGCGGCGTCCGTGTCCGGTGCTTCGACCGCTGCCTCGTGGATGAGCGCGTAGTACACGCGCCGTGCCCAGTCCAGATCGGTGTCGGGCCGCAGGAGGCCGGCGTCGCGAAGCCGGGTGAACAGCCGCTCGCACTGGGCCAGCACCGCGGCGTGCACGCGTGCGACCTCGGGCGCGTCGATGGGAAGGGCGCCCATGGCGAAGCCCCATCCGATCTTCACGCGCAGCACGTTCGCGGTGACCTGGTAGAGCGCGACGGCAGGCGGGGCGGTGTCCGGCCGGGCGGCTTCGACGGCGTCGTGGAACCGCTGTGTCGCCCATGCGGCCAGCGCTGCGATCAGGGCCTCCCGTGAGGCGAACCGCCGGTGCACGGTGGTCCGGGCGACCCCGGCGGCCTCGGCGATCTGTTCCATCGGCGCCGCCGGGTTCGTGGACAGTACCCGCTCTGCGGCTTCGAGGATCGCGCGGACCGTGCGCTCGGCATCGGCGCGGAGCGGTTTGGCGGAGGCAGGCAGCGCCATGCGAGTACGGCCCCTCGCACGGCCCACCCCGGAACTGGAGGCGGTCGGCGCGACGCTGGTGGCGGTGGACCTGTCCGATCCCGCCGGAGCCGAGCGCCTCGTTACCCAGGCCATGGCCGAGTTGGGCGGCATCGACATCCTGGTCAACAACATCGGCGGTGGTGACGGCGGTCTGAGCGGCGGCTTCCTGGACCTGACGGACGCGCAGTGGGTGCAGGTGGTGGACCTGAACTTCCTCGCGACCGTCCGTGTCACCCGCGCGGCTGTGCCCGCCCTGCTGTCCGCTCACGGCGCGATCGTCAACGTGTCCTCCATGGGCGCCCGCGTCCCGCACGGCGGCCCCATCGCCTACACGACGGCCAAGGCCGCACTGACCGCGTTCGGCAAGGCCCTCGCCCACGAGTTCGGCCCGAAGGGAGTGCGAGTGAACACCGTCTCGCCCGGTCCGGTCCGCACCGACATGTGGGAGAGCCCGACCGGCTACGGCGCTGAGCTGGCCGCATCCATGGGCATCCCGCAAGCCGACCTTCTGGCCGGTCTGCCCACGGCGACGGGCATGCTCATCGACCGGCTCGTCGAACCGGACGAGGTCGCGGCCCTCGTCACCTACCTCGTTTCGCCGCTCGCCGCCGCGACCACCGGCGCCGACCACGTCATCGACGGCGGAGCGATCAAGACCACCTGAACACCTTCCTTCCCATCAACGGCGCCACCAGCGCAGGCTCGTCCTCGGTGCGGAGGAAGGAGGGGATCGGCGGCGACGACCTCGCTGACCTGACTGCCGCTCAGCACTCGCCCCACGCTGGGGGGGAGGGCAGCCGGGGCGCGAAGGGAATCCTGCGGCGAGCAGGTGCTGTCCGCCGTTCCACCAGGCCCGCGGCACTCATTGGACTTCCGGGCGGCCGGATGTCACTCGGGTGTCTCAGCCCGCGGCTCCTCCCCGACGGGCAGGCCCACCGGACGGCGGCCCGGCGGCTGCTGGGGCTCGGGGCGGGACGGTACGGGGGGTGTCGGGCGGTCGACCGGCGTGTCGGTGGTCACCGTCGTCGGCTCTCCGTGGTGCAGCAGAAGCAGCGGTTCGCCTTCCACCAGCTGGTACCGCGTACGGGTCCCGCCGATGTCCACCTTCAGTCGGCGCCCGCGTACCAGCACGGTGAACGCCACCCGGGCCAGTGCTTCCGGCAAGCGCGGTGCGAACGCCAGCCGGTCCGGCTTCCCGTCCTCACCGATGTAGTGGCGCATCCCCCCGAAGCCGCCGACCAGGGCGATCCAGGTTCCGGCCAGGGAGGCGATGTGCAGCCCGTCACGGGTGTTGTGTTCGAGATCGTCCAGGTCCATCAGCGCGGCCTCGCCGAGGTAGGCGTAGGCCAGCCGCAGGTGCCCCGTCTCGGCCGCGAGCACCGCCTGGCAGCACGCCGAGAGGGAGGAATCGCGCACGGTCAGGGCGTCGTAGTAGGCGAAGTTGCGTGCCTTCTGCTCCTCGGTGAACACGTGCGGGCACTCCATCATCGCCAGCACCAGGTCGGCCTGCTTCACCACCTGCTTGCGGTACAGGTCGAAGTAGGGGTAGTGCAGCAGCAGCGGGTAGTTCTCGGGTGGAGTCGCCTCGAAGTTCCAGCGCTGGAAGGTCGTGAAACCGGCCGACTGTTCGTGGACGCCGAGAGACGCGTTGTACGGCATCGCCATACGGGTCGCCGCGTCCCGCCACGCCGCGGCCTCCTCGTCGTCGACGCCGAGCTCCGCGGCCCTCTCCGGGTGTCGTACCGCCACTTCCGCGGCGGCCAGCAGGTTCTGGCGCGCCATCAGGTTGGTGTACAGGTTGTCCCGGGCGAAGGCGCTGTACTCGTCGGGGCCGGTCACCCCGTCGAGGTGGAAGACGCCTTCCGCGTCATGGTGGCCGAGGGAGCGCCACAGCCGAGCCGTGTTGACGAGGAGATCGAGCCCCTCGGCCCGCTCGAAGTCCTCGTCTCCGGTCACCATGACGTACCGTACGACGGCCATGGCGATGTCGGCGTTGATGTGGAAGGCGGCCGTCCCGGCGGGCCAGTAGGCGGAGCACTCGGCGCCGTCGATGGTCCGCCAGGGGAACGTCGCGCCGCCCAGCCCGAGTTGGCGTGCCCGTTCCCGTGCCGCGGGCAGCGTCCGGTGCCGCCAGCGCAGCGCCGACGCGACGGCCTCCGGCGCGGTGAACGTCAGGACGGGCAGCACATAGGACTCGGTGTCCCAGAAGGAGTGTCCGTCGTACCCGGTTCCGGTCAGGCCCTTCGCGGGAATCGCCCGGTTCTCGCCGCGGGCCGCCGCCTGGAGCACATGGAACAGGGCGAACCGCACCGCCTGCTGGATCTGCGCGTCGCCCTCCACCTCGACGTCCGCGCCGGCCCAGAAACGGTCCAGGTACGCCCGCTGCGCTGCGACCAGTCCGTCCCAGCCGGTGCTGACCGCGGCCGCCACCGCCCCGTCCACCTGATCGTGCACGGCCGGCAGCGAACGCTCCCCGGACCAGCCGTACGCCACGAACTTCACCAGCCGCAGCGGCTGTCCGGGCACCAGGTCCGCGGTCACCGTCAGCCGGCTGACGTCGGGCTCGCTCTGCGCCGTCCACCTCGTGCTCGCGGGCCCCTCGACGAGGTGGTCGGCCGCCGCCCCCACCCGCAGTGCGCTGCGGGCGGTGCAGTGGACGAGCCGCAGCCGGGTGTCCTGCGCGAAGTGCTCCTCGGACACGAGCGGGGATCCGGTCGCCGCGGCGACGCGGGGGTCGCCCTCGAACCGGGGGAGCTGTTCGTTGGCGACGAGCTCGGACTGTACGGCCACCGTGGTCGGCCCGTCGACCGGCTCCACCTCGTACACCACCGCGGCCACCGCTCGCTGGGTGAAGGACACGAGCCGCCGTGCGGTGATCCGGACGGTACGGCCGCCGGGCGAGGTCCACCGCGCGGTCCGGCTGAGCACACCGGAGCGGAAGTCCAGCACCCGCTCGTGCGCCAGCAGCCGGCCGTACCGCAGATCGCACGGGTGGTCGTCGACGAGCAGCCGGATGATCTTGCCGTCGGTGACGTTGATCATCGTCTGGCCGGACTCGGGATATCCGTAGCCCGCTTCCGCGTACGGCAGCGGGTGTCGCTCGTAGACGCCGTTGAGGTAGGCGCCGGGCAGTCCGTGCGGCTCCCCCTCGTCGAGGTTCCCGCGCCACCCGACGTGCCCGTTGGACAGCGCGAACACCGATTCGCTCTGGGCGAGCACATCGAGGTTCAGCTCGGTCTCGCGCAGGCACCACGGCTCGACCGTGTAGCTGGGATGGGTGATCACCGCGACTCCAGGAGCTCGGCCAGGTCCCGGACCACCACGTCGGCCCCGTGCGCCCGCAGTTGCTCCGCCTGGCCCACCCGGTCGACCCCGACGACCACGCCGAACCGTCCCGCCCGGCCCGCCTCGACGCCGGCCAGGGCGTCCTCGAACACGGCCGCCTCGTCCGGTCGGGTGCCCAGCCCGCGCGCCGCCTCCAGATAGGTGTCCGGGGCGGGCTTGCCGCGCAGCCCGCGCTCGTGGGCCACCACTCCGTCGATCCGCTCGTCGAACAGGTCCTCGATCCCGGCCGCCACCAGGACATCCCGGCAGTTGGCGCTGGACGACACCACCGCGCAGCGCAGGCCGGCCTCGCGCGCCGCGTGCACGAAACGGACCGAGCCCTCGTAGGGTTCCACCCCGTCCTCGCGGATCCGCCGCAGCACCAGGTTGTTCTTCCGGTTGCCCAGTCCGTTCACGGTCTCGGCCTCCGGCGGGTCGTCCGGCGACCCCTCGGGCAGGTGCACCCCGCGCGCCGCGAGGAACGTGCGCACCCCGTCCTCTCGGGGGCGCCCGTCCACGTACTCGTCATAGTCGTCGACCGCGTCGAAGGGCACGAACGCGGTCCCCTCACGGGTGGCGCGCTCGCGCAGATAGCCGTCGAACATCTCCTTCCAGGCGGCCGCGTGCACTTTCGCGGTCTGGGTGAGCACCCCGTCGAGGTCGAAGAGGCAGGCACGGACGTGAGCAGGAAGCCCCAGCATGTCGCCGAGGCTAGAAGGCGGGCGCGGCCGGTGGCGGCAGGACACCGCCCGGCGGGCCGGAAGGCACCCACTCGGTGGAGGCAGCCTCTGAGGTTCCTCAAGTGGTTTGGCCGAACGGGAAGGTGGCAGGCACAGTGATCCACATGAAGGCATTCACGGGGCTGACCAAGAAACACGACGCCGTACTGCTCATCCGGGACTCCGACCTGGTCACGGCGGCCCTCCGCCAGGCGCTGGCCGAGGCGTCGCCCGAAGAGCGTCCGGGCCTGGAACGCGCCGCCGCACTCGTCGAGTCCACGGCCGCCGCCACCGAAACGCAGCTGCGCGCCCGCTGGGTCCGTTCCCGGCTGGCCGCCGTCGGCTTCACCGGGGACATCGACTCGGTCGCGGCGGTCAAGGCGCTGCGCCAGGCAGAACCGGCGCTGAGTCTTCTGGCGTCGGTACAGCTGCAGAGAGACGCAGTGACCAACCCCGAGTGATCGGCCGGTGACGTCGCCCGGGAATCCGTCCCCCAGGACCCGCGAGGCCCACACCCGCCGGCTGCCGGTCGTCACCCGCGCGCAGAGAATCGCGAAAGCTGCGTTCTGTGCGCGCCGAGCCGGCCGAGGTGGACGGCCACCGAGGGCGGTGACGGTGATCGCACGGGACCCTCGCCGGCTTCGCTCGGGTGCGGTACCCCCGCCGGGGCCGGGGCCGAGGGGCAGGACGGCCGGAGCCGGCCGGTCAGTGCCGGGAAGGCCACGAACGCGCCGGTGACGGTCCAGCCGGGCCAGCCGGCCATACCCATGTGTATGGGTCCAGTGC
This sequence comes from Streptomyces sp. NPDC001851, assembly GCF_040297165.1. NCBI lineage: Bacteria > Bacillati > Actinomycetota > Actinomycetes > Kitasatosporales > Streptomycetaceae > Streptomyces > Streptomyces sp. NPDC001851. The sequence goes on from NZ_JBEOYR010000022.1 coordinate 80,334, forward strand.
CGCATGGGGACCGGCGAACTCCTCGCGACGGCTGCACGGCCCGGCTGGTCGCCGCGGACCTGGAGGCGGAGCGGTCCTGGTCCGCCACGTCAGACACGTGCAACGCGCCCTTGGTGCGGTGCTTCCGTCATCGCCGTTTCCGGCCGTGACGGCCCCGCGCCTCAGGCGGCTCTGCGGGACGTGACATCCGGCAGCCAGGCGCCGAAGGAGTCGTGGCCCTCTCACCCATGAGCGGTTCACGCGTACACGCGGCCGAAGCCGCTTCGGGCTTCCCATGCGAGACGCCGCGCTCCGGCGGGAGGTCAGGCGCTGTCGCTCGGCTCGCCGGCGCCGGTGTCGGTGAACACGGCGGGAACCTCGTTCTCCGAGACCACTCGGGCGAGCAGTGCCGCCAGGCGGGTGCGGTCGGTGTCGCCCAGGCAGCGGGTGAGGGCGTAGAGCCGCCGGCAGGTCTCGGTGTAGAAGTCGTCCGCGAGCTCGGCGCCGGCTTCGGTCAAGGCGATCACGACCGCGCGGCCGTCGTCGGGGGACGGCTCGCGCCGCACCAAGCCACGCCGGGCGGTGCGATCGACCAGGCCGGTCAGGCTGGACTTCGCCAGCCGGAGCATCCCGCCGAGTTCGCTCATCCCGTACGGCTGCGCCATGAGCACACAGAGCAGCTGCCCTTGCTGGTGCGTGATGCCGTACTCCCGGGCGGACTCGCCGTAGACCGCGTCCACCAGGAACGAGGACCGCACCAGTCCGGCGACGACTCCCATGGCCTCATCCGAGGGTTTACTCATGCCTCCATCATACATTCGTGCCACGAACTAGTTGTGAACTCTGGTATCCCTGCCGCCGGTCAAGGATGTCCGGCGCGGGACCCCTCTTGCGGTTCGTGATACGAACTATTAGGTTCTGATTCGTGAGGCGAACTAGTTAAGTTCGTGCAACGAACGTGATTTTGTATCGAGAGAGGTCATGCCGTGAAGCGAAAAGTCGTGGTCATCGGCGGAGGCTACGGAGGCGCCGCGGTCGCCAAGGCGCTCGAGTCCGAGCCCGAGGCGGATGTCGTGCTCATCGATCCGCGGGAGGGCTTCGTCAACGCGGCCGGGTCGCTGCGGGCGCTGGCCCAGCCCGACTGGGCGCCGAACATGTTCTTCCCGTTCGAGACGCTGCTGCCGAAGGGCACGGTGATACGCGACCGCGCGGTCTCCGTCGATCCCCACGGTGTCACCCTGGCATCCGGCGAGCGGGTCGGGGCCGACTACGTGGTCCTGGCCACCGGCTCCAGCTACACGTTTCCGGCCAAGCCCGTCTCCGATTCGATCGGTGAGGCGCTGGACGATCTGCGCCGCACGCACAAGGAACTGCTGCGGGCACAGCGGGTGCTGATCCTCGGCGCCGGCCCGGTCGGGCTGGAACTGGCCGGGGAGATCAAGGAAGTCTGGCCGGACAAGCACGTCACCATCGTCGACCCAGCGAAGGAGCTGCTGCCCGGCTTCCGGCCGGAGGTCGTCGCCGACCTGCACCACCAGCTGGCGGCCCAGGGCATCGAGGTGCGCCTGGACACGACCCTGACGGAGCCGCCGAGCACCGAGTCCGGCCGGGCCGAGACCGTCACCGTCACCACCGCCGGAGGCGAGACGACCACCGCCGACATCTGGTTCCGCGCCTACGGCACCACCGTCAACAGCGACTACCTCGCCGACGGCAGGCTCACCCCCCGTACCCCCGAGGGACGGGTGCCGGTGACCGGACACCTCACCGTCCAGGGCTACGAGCACGTCTACGCGGTCGGCGACCTCACCGATGTCCCCGAGGCCAAGATGGCCGGCTACGCGATGCAGCACGCCGAGGTGGTCGCGCAGAACATCACGGCCCAGCTGAACGGGAGGCCGCCCACGGCCACGTACCAGCCGCTGGGGCACCCGATGATCCTGCTGCCGCTCGGTCCGAACGGCGGCGTCGGCCAGCTGCCCTCGCCCGAGGGCCCGTTCATCGCCCCGGCCTCGATGGTCGCCGAGTTCAAGGGCGCGGATCTGTTCACCGGCCGCTTCACCGGCCAGTTCGGCCCGACCGCCGCCGAAGGGTGGTGACTGCCATGCAGTACACCCGCCTCGGCCGCAGCGGCCTGTCGGTCTCCCGGCTGGTCCTGGGCACCATGAACTTCGGGACCGAGACCACCGAAGCCGACAGTCACACGATCATGGACCGTGCGCACGAGCACGGCATCAACTTCTTCGACACCGCCAACGTCTACGGCACGCGGCCGGGGGAGGAGTCCACCGAGGAGATCATCGGCCGGTGGTTCGCCGCAGGTGGCGGCCGACGCGAGAAGACCGTGCTGGCGACCAAGGTCTATCTGCCGACCGGCCAGTGGCCCAACGACGGTTTCCTGTCCGCGCTGAACATCCGGCGCGCAGCCGACGCCTCCCTCAAGCGGCTGGGGACCGACTACATCGACCTGCTCCAGATGCACCACATCGACCGGAACACGCCGTGGGAGGAGATCTGGGAGGCGTTCACCGTCCTGCGCCAGCAGGGCAAGGTGCTCTACTTCGGCTCCTCCAACTTCGCCGGCTGGCATCTGGCGCAGGCGCAGGAGGCCGCACGCTCCCGGCACTTCCTCGGACTGGTCTCCGAGCAGTCCCGGTACAACCTGATGACCCGCTGGGCCGAGCTGGAGGTGCTGCCCGCGGCCCGCCACTACGGCATCGGCGTGATCCCGTGGGGCCCGCTGAACGGCGGCGTCCTCGGCGGCGTCCTGCGCAAGCAGCGGGAGGGCGCCGCCGCCCGCGGCAGCTCGCCGCGCTCGGCCGCCGCCCTCGCCGAACACCGCGATGCCATCGAGGCGTACGAGAAGCTGTGCGCCGACCTCGGCGAGCACCCCGCCCACGTCGGGCTCGCGTGGCTGCTCGCACAGCCCGGCGTGACCGGGCCGGTCATCGGGCCGCGTACAGCCGGGCAGCTCGACGGCTCACTGCACGCCCTGAGGATCACCCTCGACGACGCCGCCCTGGCCGCCCTGGACCGGCTGTTCCCGCCGCCCGCGCCGAACGGGGCCAAGCCCGCGCCCGAGGCGTACGCCTGGTAGCCATGTCCTCAAGCTGATCGACCAGCGGCACGGCCTCGCCGCCGCATCGAAGGAAAGGCAGAGCAATGTCCGTACCACCAGTGGTCTTCGGCTTCGGCGCGCACAGCGTCGTCGATGACACGGCCGAGCTGCTGCGCATGACGCAACAGGCCGACCGCGACGGGCTCGACCACTTCTCGCTGTCCGACCACCCTTACCTCGGGGAGCGCCTGGACGCCTACGCCACCATCGGCTTCATCCTCGGCCGCACCCAGCACATCGCGGGCTTCGCCAACGTCACCAACCTGCCGACCCGGCCGCCGGCCATGCTCGCCCGCACCATAACGACGCTGTCCGCGCTCTCCGGCGGCCGCATCATGCTCGGTATGGGCGCCGGCGGACTGTGGGACCGAATCGCCGACATGGGCGTGCCGCGCCTGACACCGGCCGAGGCCGTGGACGCCTTCGAAGAGGCCATCGTCCTGGTCAAGAAGCTGTCCGGAGGCGGCCCACCGGTCACCCACCAAGGCCGTCACTACCAGGTGAACGACATCGAACCGGCCCCCGTGGCCGCACCCGCGGTGTGGACCGGCTCCGTCGGCCGCAAATCCCTGGCCGCCACCGGCCGGGTCGCCGACGGCTGGATCCCCGGCCACGCCGCCGACTGGCAGAGCGAGCGCTACCGCACTTCGCGGCCGGTCATCGACGAGGCCGCGGCGGCCGTGGGCCGCGATCCGGGCGAGATCCGCACCGTCTTCAACCTGCCCGGACGCATCACCGACCGTCCCCTGCCCGCCACTCGCGACCGTGACGGCCGCTGGCTCGGCGGCTCCACCGGCCAGTGGACCGAGGAACTCATCCACGCCGTGCTGGAACACGGCGCCGCGGGCTTCACGCTCTTCTCGCCCCGCGGCGGAACGCCGGACCCTGCCTCCGTCCGCCGCTGGGCCACCGAGATCGCCCCAGCCGTACGCGAAGCCGTCACGAAGCAATCCCCATACCCGGCACCGCCAGGGAGCCCCAGGACCTGACGACCGCAGGAGCCGGTATGCCGCACATCAGCAACCGGCATCCCCGCGTGCACCATCACCCTCGCCGTCGGGAACGCACAGCGCTGCCCCCACGATCGGTGTCCGATCAAGCAGCCAACGAAGCTGCTGCCGTCCCGTCTGTTCATGACCACCGCGTCAGCGCACCACGTTGCCGACACCGCCGTCCTTGCCCGCCGCGTCCGCGGCCGATGGGCCATCGAGGCACAGCACGCATCACGCCTGGTCCGATGGGTGAGCCTCTTGGGTCGGCTCGGGGCCGCGCAACGCTTCCGCCGCGTGGAGGGCCTCCTGTCGCAACTGCACACCGGTGATTACGGGTGAGAACGGTTTCCGTGTCAGCGCCACCGAGGTCGAGGCGGCCGCCCGCCGCATCCCCGGTGTCGGAGGAATTCAAGATTCCGCGCCACTGCCTCGTCGTCGACGCGCTGCCGCTGGCCGGCAGCGGCAAGGCCGACCGCAAGGCGCTGGCCGACCTCGCGCAGGAGGCCACCCGTGTCCGAGCCCGCTAGGTGTATTGATCACGAGCGTTGTTAACGCCGGGTCGGGTGCCCCGTCCGGGGCGCGGGGCCCGGCGATCTGCTGCTGCGCCGTGTGGACGCGAGTGACCGGGAGCGTTGCCGCAGGCGGCGGCGGGGCCCGAGGACCCCGGCTGCGTGCCCGCCGGGACGGTGTGTCAGACCATGGCGAGCCGGTCCACCAGCAGCTCCACCCTCGGCTCGGCGTACTCGGGCAGCAGGCGGCCCGCGCGGGTCAGGGTCGCCAAGCCGTGCAGGGACGCCCAGAACACCTCGGTGAACAGCCCCGGTTCGACGCCGTCCCCGGCGACCTCGCCCAGGCTCTCCATCAGCGCGGCGAAGGCGTCCTTCAGAGGCTCCGGGGTGTCCTCCTGCGCGTACGCCAGCCCGCCGTCGAGCTGGAACAAGGCGTCGTAGACTGCCGGATTGCGCGCGGCGAAGTCGAGGTAGGCGCGGGCCAGGGCGACGACCCGGGCGCGCGGGTTGTCCTCGGCGGAGGTCGCGGCCCGCACCGCCGCGGCCATCTCGGTGGCGCCCTCCAGGGCCACGGCGCCGATGATCTCCCGCTTGCCCCGGAAGTGGCTGTAGAGGACGGGCTGACTGTATTCGATGCGCTCGGCGAGCCGGCGGGTGGTGACCGCGTCCCAGCCCTGCTGCTCGGCGAGTTCGCGGGCTGTCGACACGATGAGGCGCTCGCGCTCCGCCCGTTCGCGCTCCTTGCGTTCCTGTACTGACATGAATCGATTCTAGCACCGCTAGACAACCGAGCGACAGCAGCGCTAGCGTTGCCTCATCATCTAGCAATGCTAGTTCACGGAGGGATCGTCATGTTCAGCACGCTTGAGGTCGTGACCACTGTCGTCGTCGGCCTGATGGTGGGGGTGGAGTTCTCCGTCGCCTTCATCATGAACCGGATCCTGGACGCGCTTCCCGAGGACAGCGGCCAGCTCGGCCACGCCCACGGCGGCCGGATGCTCGGCGCCCTCATGCCGTTCTGGTACATCGGCTCGCTCGTCCTCAGCGCGATCTGGGCCGTCGCCGGATGGCACCACCACGGCGCCGGACTCGTCGTCACCGCCGCCGGGCTGCTGATCCTCAGCGTGGTCATGTCGATCCTGCTGCTCGTCCCGATCAACAACCGAAACAAGACCTGGACACCCGACACCCGGCCGGCCGACTGGAAGCAGCAGCTGCAGCGCTGGAACCGCTACCACTACGTCCGCGTCGCCGTCATCATCGCCGCGTTCACCCTGCTGGTCGCCGCCCTCACCTGATACCACCGCTGCCCCGACATGCACTGGTTCGCCCCTGCATGCCGACGGCTTGCGCCCCGTCGGGGTGAGCCGGCGAGGGCATCGGATTTCTGACCGCGCGGGCCTAGGTGTATTGACCTGAAGCGTTGTTCGCGCGGCTGATGGGTGGGTGGCCGCCGAGTGCGGTGTGGCAGCGGTGGTGGTTGTAGGTCTGGAGGAATTGCCGGCCGCGCCGAGGTCGGTCAGGGCCTGCCGCCAGGCGAAGCTCTTGCGGTAGGGCCAGGGGTTGTCGGTCAGGATGCGTTCGATGCGGGTGGCGAAGAAGGCTGCGGCCCGGGTCAGGAAGGCCGCCCAGGTGGCGGCCTTCCTGACCGAGTGGACCTCGCTGCAGGCCAGGCGGCTGTGGTCATCGACGATGGAGTGGATGTAGTCGAAGACCATCCCGCCGCCCTCGGGGATGCGGCCGAGTTTCTTCACGTCCACGTGGAACAGATCGCCGGGCCAGGCCCGTTCGTATCGGCGGATCGGCTGGCCGGTGGGGCGATCCAGGTGGGCAAGCCGGATCAGGCCGTGACGGGCAAGGACTCGGTGCATGGTCGAGGCGGGCAGCTCCAGGACGGGGCCGATGGGAGCAGGACCGAGTTTGCGGGTCTGCCGCAGCCGGCATGTCCGGCCTCTGTCGCTGCCGGGGTCCGGTGCGGTGTCCTGTGCGGCCTGCTGGAGCGGTCGATGAGCCTGGTCTCGCCTTCGGATCGCCAGCGGCGGATCCACTTGTGGGCCGTGGGTCGCGAGATGCCCATCTCAGCGGCGACATGGGCGACGGGACGACCGGAGCGGACACGTTCGACGAGCAGTCGCCTGCCGTGGACGGTCAGCCGGGCATTTACGGTGGGACACGAAAGGCCTCCGTGCGGTAAAGATTCGCTCGAAGAGCGCTGTCAGTGGCCCAGGAGCAGTCCTGTTCCCGACACCTCGGCGCGGATGCCGTCCTTGCCCACCGTCACGCTCTGCAGGCGCAGGGAACCCCCGGGCGGTTTCGGCAGCTGGAAGGCGAAGGAGAAGCGGTCGGCGATCTGGGGGCGGGTGAGCTTGGTCAGTGCGGTGAGCAGGGACGGGTCCAGGCCCAGCCTTTTGAGGAGTGCCGGATGGGCGAGTGCGGCGTCCACGAGGTTGATGCGGGTCAGCTGGTGCAAAAAGCGCGGGGCGCCGGTGAGTTGATGGAGCTTGTCCTCGTCGTGGAGCGCGGCGCGCACCGCGCTGTCGGGGACGCCCAGGCGGTGCACGATCTCGGGGAGTGCCAAGAAGGCCTTGATCTTCTCTGCCTCCCGGCTGAGTTGTCTCGCCGACGAGGGGGTCAGGTGGAGGCCCTCGTCGGGCCTGGTGCCGGGCCGGTAGGTCGCGAGGTCGTCGATGTCGAGTCGTATGCCGCCCACCGAGGTGGCGATGCCGCGGTCCCCTTCGAGCCGGATGCGCGCGTCGGCCCGTACGCTCAGGTCACGGCCCGCCATGTGCAGGGAGCCGAGGGCCCGGACGCCTCCCGGTCCGTGCGCCGTGAAAGCCACCTGGGACGCACCGAGTTCGCGGTTCATGTCGGCGAACGACAGCAGGACTTGACCGTGCACCTGCCGGACGAGTGCGCCGCGCACCGCGGTGGGTCCGTCGCCGTCGATGCGTATGTCGTGCGCGGTGGCGGTGACCTGGGTGAGGGTGACCCGGCGGGCCGGGATGTCGGGGACGGTCACCCTGACCGAGTCCAGGCGCTGGGCGGCCAGTTGGGTGAGGAAGGGAAAGCCGCCGATCTGTACTTCGGGGGCGGCTGCGAGATGCAGTGTGTCCTTCAGCCGCTCCGCGGCCTTGTGCTCGGCGTACAGCAACGCCCAGCGGTCGGCAAGGGTGACGAGGCAGGCGAGGGTGAGCACCCAGGCGAGGCCCCGGACCACGGTGGGTAGACCGGTGGCACGGTTGCGACGGCGGCTGCCGCGCCGGTGGTTGGGGGGTGCCCAGGGCTCCTCGGCGTCGTCCTCCTGCCGGGTCGGCGCGCTGTCCTCGGTGAGGAGGTCGTCCAGTGGATGGTCTGCCAGCGAGGCCAGTTCGTCGTACGGATTCCGGCGGGGTGGAACCTCTTCGGCGGGAGGCCCGTCCGACTGAGCAGCACGATGCGTCTTTATGTGGGGGGTACGCATCGGTAGATTTGATCACATAGTGGCACCCAGTGCGCAAGTCCTACCTGAAGTAAGGCGGGAAATGCGTCACTTCATGAGCCAGGCTCGGCTGAGCGCGGTGGTCGCGCCCACCCCAGGGAGCGTTCGACCGCCCGCTGCCAGTTGTCGTACTCCGCCTCCCGCAGCCGGGGATCCATGGCGGGCAGCCACTGCGCCGCCCGGTGCCAGTTGCGGCGCAGCACTTCCAGGTCCGGCCAGTAGCCGGAGGCGAGGCCGGCCGCGTAGGCGGCGCCGAGGGAGACCGTCTCGGCGACCAGGGGCCGTACCACGGGCACGTCGAGGACGTCGGCCACGAACTGCATCAGCAGGTTGTCCGCGGTCATGCCCCCGTCCACCTTCAGCTGCTGCAGGGGGACCGAGGAGTCCGCGTTCATGGCGTCGACGACCTCGCGGGTCTGCCACCCGGTGGCCTCCAGGACGGCGCGCGCCAGGTGCCCCTTGGTGATGTAGGAGGTGAGGCCGACGATGACCCCGCGGGCGTCGCTGCGCCAGCGGGGCGCGAACAGGCCCGAGAAGGCGGGGACGATGTAGCAGCCGCCGTTGTCCTCGACCGTCCGCGCGAGCGTCTCGATCTCCGGGGCGCTGCTGATCAGGCCCAGGCGGTCACGGAACCACTGGACGAGTGCGCCGGTGACGGCTATGGACCCTTCCAGGGCGTACGTAGGCCGCTGGTTCCCGATCTTGTAGGCGACGGTGGTGAGGAGACCGTGCCGGGAGCGCACGACGTCGCCCCCGGTGTTCAGCAGCAGGAAGCTCCCCGTTCCGTATGTGCATTTCGCCTCGCCCGGTGAGAAGCAGGTCTGGCCGAACAGCGCGGCCTGCTGGTCGCCGAGGGCGGCGGTGAGGGCGACGCCCGGGAGCAGCGATCGGGCGTCGCCGTACGTCTCGGCGGACGACCTGATCTCGGGCAGCATCGGGCGGGGGACCCCGAAGAAGGCCAGCAGCTCTTCGTCCCAGGCGAGCGTGTGCATGTTCATCAGCATCGTGCGGCTGGCGTTGGTGGCGTCGGTGATGTGCAGGCCGCCGTCGGTGCCTCCGGTGAGGTTCCAGATCAGCCAGCTCTCCATCGTCCCGAACAGCACCTCCCCGTCGGCGGCGCGCTGCCGCAGGCCCTTGACGTGGTCGAACAGCCAGCGGAGCCGCAGCGCCGAGAAGTACGTGGAGGGCGGCAGACAGCACCGTTGGAGGAAGAACTCCTCACCGGGGTCCTTTCTGAGGTCCTCGACGAGCGGCGCGGTGCGGGTGTCCTGCCATACGATCGCCCGGCCCACCGGGGCGCCGGTCCGGCGGTTCCAGAGCACGGTCGTCTCGCGCTGGTTGGCCAGGCCGACGGCGGCGACCTGCTCCGTGCCGACACCGGCGTCGGAGAGCGCCTCGGGTACGACACGGCGCAGGTTCTGCCAGATCTCGACGGCGTCGTGCTCGACCCAGCCCGGCCGGGGGAAGTGCTGCTGGTGCTCCTTCTGCGCGACCGAGACCAGCCGCCCACGGTGGTCGAAGAGGATGCAGCGGGTCGAGTTGGTGCCCTGATCGATGGACATTACATACCGTTCAGCCATGATCGGGTCTGCCTTCCGACGGATCGAGGGGCGGCTGTCCTGGCCTACCAGCGGGCGGCTCCCAGGTCTCTGGAGATCGCGCGCGCCGCCTCACGGATCAGGGTGATCAGGTTCGGGTGGGGACGGCCCTGGCTGTCGCAGATCCGCTCGACCGGTCCGGACAGGCCGATGGCGCCGACGACGAGGCCGCCGTGGCCGCGGATCGGCGCGGCGAGCCCGGCCTCGCCCATGCTCATCTCCTGGATCTCGGCGGCCCAGCCGAGTTCCCGCACCTCGGCGAGTGCCCGGGTGAGCCGCTCGCGATCGACCAGCGTGTGCCGGGTGTACGCCTCCAGGCCCGGCCCGTCGCCGGGCTCGATCGCCGCGGTCCCGAACGCCAGCAGCACCTTGCCGAGCGAGGAGGCGTGCAGCGGCAGCAGCGAGCCCACGTCCAGGGTCTGGAAGGTGTCGTCCGGCCGGAACACATGGTGGACGATGAGCACGCTGCCCTCCAGGGGGGTGCCCAGGCGTACCGCCTCCCCGCTGCGGGCGGCGAGCGCATCGGCCCAGTTCAGGGAGCGCGAGCGGAGTTCGTTGACGTCCAGGTAGCTGGTCCCGAGGTGCAGCAGGGCGGCTCCGAGCTGGTATTTGCCGGTCGCCGCGTCCTGCTCCACGAAGTCCACGTGCTGGAGGGTGCGCAGGATGCCGTGGGCGGTGCCCTTCGCCAGCCCGAGGGAGGCCGCCACCTCGCCGAGCCCGAGTCGGCGGGGCCCGCCGGCGAGCAGGCGCAGGATCGCCGCCGCCCGTTCGATCGACTGGACTGGGCCGGCCATGAGGCGAGCCTATTACCGCCGCGGATGGTTCGCTCCGCGGGCGGCCGGCGCTTCGGGGTCGTGGGGACGGAGGGGGCGTTCGGCAATGCCGACCGCCGTTCATTGACGTGCCGGATTTGTCTCCATAGCTTGCTGGGAGGCCGGTATGCGTGAGGACACAGCGCCGGACCGGCGGTACACACCATGGGGAGAGACCATGACGGCTCAGCTCGACACGCTGCTCCGGGCGGCTTGCGAACACGTGTGTCCGGTGCTGCCCGCCGCCGGCGCCGTTTCGGCCGTACGGCGACGTGTCGCGGCGGTTCTCGCCGACTGGAGCGTGTTCCCGGAGCTGGTCGAGGACTCTCTGCTGGTGGTGTCGGAGCTGGTCACCAACGCGCTGCTGCACGCCTGCCCCCCGGCCGTACTCCGGTTGTCCTGGGCGCCCGGCGCCGACGCCTGCACTCTTCGCGTCGAGGTCACCGACGCGGGGGCGGTGCTCCCGGCGGGTGAGTCCCGTGCCGGGACCGACCCGGACGAGCACGGCCGGGGCGAGACGATCATCCACGCGCTGGCGACCCGCCATGGCACACGCGTCCACCCGGGCGGGGTCACCCGCTGGGCCGATCTCGTCGCCGTCTAGGACCCCTCTGGCGGACCACCGCGGCGTCTCCGGAGACTCGTCAGGAGGACCCTTCAGAAGGACCCTGGAGTGCGGCCTCCGCCGGTGACGGCACGGTGGCCTGTCCGTTGTCCGCGGTCTGCCTGCGGATCAGGAGCAGGGCGGCGTCGTCGTGCAGCCGGCCGCCCACATGCTCCAGCAACTCGTCGTGCAGCGCGGTGAGCGTGCGGGCCGGCTCGTCGGAGACATGGCGGGCCACCCCCTCGGCGAGTGGATAGAACCGGCGCGCCTGATCGCGGGCCTCGGTGACCCCGTCGGTGTACAGCAGCAGCTGCTCTCCCACCCCGAAGGGCAGCCGCTGCAGACGAGGGGCCTGGCCCGACAGGGCACGCAGCCCGAGAGGCGGCGCGGGGCGGGTGGAATCCACCGCCCTCACCTCCCCGGACGCGGATATCAGCAGCGGAGGCGCGTGTCCGCAGTTGACGATCTCCAGGTCTCCGGACCGGGGACATCCGGCCACCACGGCGGTGACGAAGTCGTCGGGGCCCAGGTTGCGGGCCAGGCTCCGCTCGATCCTGCCCACGACGGCGAGCAGATCGGGCTCGTCATGGGCGGCCTCGCGGAACACCCCGAGCACGAGTGCGGCGGTCCCCACGGCGGGCAGCCCCTTGCCGCGCACGTCGCCGACGATCAGCCTGACGCCGTGCGGAGTGGGCACCAGGGCGTAGAGATCCCCGCCGATCCGGGCCTCCGCCGCCGCGGCGCTGTAGCGGACGGCCACCCGGAACGGCCCGACGGCCTCCGGGACCGGCTGGAGTACGGCGTGCTGGGCGGCCTCGGCGACCGAGCGGACGGCCGCGAGGACCCGCTCACGCCGCCCGTGCAACGCGCTGGCCAGGCCGCTCGCCGCCGTGACGGCCAGCAGCGCGGACAGTACGGCCATCAGTTCACCGGCGGGAACGCCGTTGCCGATGCCCAGCGCCGCGCCCAGCGCGGTGGCGAGGAGACCGGCACAGAGCACCCCGGGCGGCCCGTTGGTGGCGGCCGCCAGCGCGGGTCCGGCCGCCAGCAGCGGCAGCCAGACCGTGCCCGCCCCCGCGGCGATGTCCCCGGGGCCGACGACGGCGAGCACCAGAACCGGCAGCACGGGCGTGCTGAGGGCCGGCCGACCGGCGGCACATCGGCGGACCGATGCCCAGATACCGGAAGCACGCCTCCTGAACAGCCTCGGCTCGTGGTCGCCGCCATGGTGTCGGGCCTGACTCATGTTTCGTCCGCAGTCCTCGCCTGTACCGGGGGGGACGGGGGCGCACACCCGGAACGTCCCTTTCGTTCCAGGAAACGGGCTGGGCGTGGCAGCCACAAGGAGCGGAATTTCAGATAGTGAGCGAGAGAGTTCTGGTGACACGGCTCGCGACAGGCAGCAGCCGTGTCCGGATCTCCTGGATCTGGGCCTGCCGTTCCGCGGGCAGGGAGACGCCGAGCGAGCCGAGCGTACCGCCACGGTAGACGGGCACGGCGACGCACACCGTGCCGAGTGAGTACTCCTCCAGGTCCGTGACGGCGGGCGCCAGGGGGGACGACTCGATCCTGCGCAGCAACTCCGGAAGACTGGTGATCGTCCGTGGTGTGAGGTCGGGGCGCTGGTGGCGGGACAGATAGTCCCGGCGGGCGTCCTCGTCCAGCTCGCGCAGCACGGACTTGCCCAGGGCGGTGGCATGTCCGGCGTCCTCGAACCCCACCCAGAGATCCACCCGTGGGGTACGGGGCCCGTCGACGATCTCGGCGACCCTGATCTCACCGTCCTCGTAGAACGTGAGGTACGTGGCGGTGGACAGCTCGTCCCGCAAGGCCGCGAGCGCCGGGCGGACGCGGCTGAGCAGCGTCTGTGTGTGGCCGGCCGAGTGCAGGGAGTCCAGTCTGTCGCCCAGGACGAAGCCGCCGTCGTCCAGCTTCCGCACGTATCCGTCGTGCACCAGGGTGCGCAGCAGGTGATAGGCGGTGGCCAGGGGCAGCTCGGTCTCGCGCGCCAGCTGTTTCGCCGGTGCGCCGTTCTCGTGTGCGCTCACCGCCTCCAGCAGACGGAAGGCCCGCTGCACGGACGTGATGAGCGTGGGGCCGTCCTGCGCGCTCACAGGACCAGACTGCGCCGGGCGCGCGGCCCGGGCAAGGCAGGTCTCACGGCCGGAACCACCGGTGGACCGGCCGCGCGTCGATACGCCGATCCTCACCTCGGATCGGCGAAGGTCGTGCCCAGAGAACGCGCCCAGGGAACGTGCCCGGGACAACGAAACGCCTCGAAGGATCGCAATGATCAAGTCTTTCCGGATCGCGGCTGCCACTCTCCTCGCTGTCGGCGGCCTCGGTGTGTCCGCGGTCGGCACGTCGGCTGCCGCTCCTCGTGCCGGCTCCGCTCCGATCGGCGGCCTGGCTTCCGGCCCTGCGCGGTTCCCGGCGCCGCCCACGGGTGACAGCGCGGACCGGGCGTCCACCGGCGGAGCCCTGGGCGGCCCCGCCGATCCCCTCGGCTTCGGGCCCCTCAACGTCGCGGTCCCTGCGGTGGGCCTGCTGTAGCAGGCGGAAGCACTTCGAGCGGCGGCGTGACCGACCGCAACGGCGCGCTCGCGACCACGGCGTCCGCGACCTGCTCAGCATGCGCCGCTGTCCCCGGTGGGCCGCCGCCCAGATGCACGACGCTCCGCTCAGCGCAAGGATCGTGTGGAGAGCGGCGTTCCGACCGGAGCATGTGCCATGTTGAGCAAGCGCATCCTGAACCGTGCTGCTCGTTCCAAGGAACCGGTAGCGCATCCCACCACCGCCACCACGGTGACCGCCGCCGATGTCGGCCTGCTTCTCATCAGACTGACCTTCGGCCTGCTGATGGCCGCCCACGGGGCGCAGAAGGTCTTCGGGCTCTTCGGGGGCCCGGGCCTGACCACGACCGGCAAGGGATTCGCGGCCCTGGGCTATCACCCGGGAAAGCTCTTCGCCGCCATCGGGGGCCTGTCCGAATCGCTCGGCGGCCTCGGCCTGGCCCTCGGGCTGCTGACGCCACTGGCGGCTGCCGCCCTGATCGGCGTCATGATCAACGCGATGGCCACGGTCACCGGCGCGCACGGTCTGTGGGAGGAGGACGGCGGCGTGGAATACAGCGTGTGTATCGCCGTCGTCGCCCTGGCCGTCGCGGCCATCGGTCCCGGCCGGCTGGCCGCGGACCGCTTCTTCCGCTGGGGCGGGGGCGGCTGGAAGGAGGCGGCCCTGGCCCTCGGCCTCGGCGGCGCCGCCGCCGCGGTCACGCTCGCGCTCTGAACGGACCGGCGATCCCCCGTACCTGCCTGGCCGGCAAGGCCGCCGTGTAGTCCCGCAGCACGCGACCGGCCGTCCACCCCCGGGCCTCGGCCCTGGACACGTCCAGGACAACGGAGTGGGCCAGCTGGTCGACCGCGTAACGGGTGAGGAACGGCTCTGTGCGCGGGCGCAGCCGGGCCAGCGACTGGGCGGTGCTCGCCGCGGCCTGGGCGACCGCCGTCGGGATGTGGTGGATCCGGGCCCGTATGCCGTGGGCGTGCAGGACCGCCCGTACGGCCCGGTCCCGGTCGTACGGTGCCGGGTCGGCGATGTTGTAGGCGCCCGGCGGCCAGCCGGCGGCGGCCAGGCACGCCTCGGTGAGGTTCTCCACGGCCGTCAGGCTCAGCCGGACGCTCGGACCGGGCAGCAGAAGCAGGCCGCCGCGGACGCGGGACAACAGCCGCGGCACCAGATGCGGGTCCCCGGCGCCGTAGACCGCCCGGGGGCGCAGCACCACGGCACCGGCGGCGAGCGCCAGCGCCTCCCCGGCGGCCTTGGTACGGCCGTACGCGTTCAGCTGGCTGTGCACCGGATGGTCCTCGGTGATCCGGGCCCGGCCGGGGCCGGGCGCGTAGACACTGGCGCTGCTCACCCAGACCACCGGTCGGCCGGCGGCGGCCTGGAGGAGACGTGCCGTGCCGTCGACGTTGACGGCACGCATCGCCGCCTCGGCGGGGGAGCCGGGCACCGGATCGCCGACCGCCGCCGCGCAGTGCACCACGACGTCGGCGCCGGCGAGGTCCGGCACCTCCCGGGCGGCGTCCCACGGCACATGCCGGCCGACCGGGCCGGGGCGGCGCCCCACACACAGCACCTCGGCACCCCGGGCGGCAGCGGTGGCGGCGACATGGGAACCGCAGAAGCCGCTCGCCCCCGTGACGGCGATCGTGGTCATCGGTCCTCCGAAGAGCCGGTGGTGGAGCGGACGGTGAGGGAACGCCAGCCGGGCAGGGCCGCGGTCCGGTCGACGCGGGCCCGTACGACGCGGGGGCGGTGGACCGCGAGTGCGGCGAGGGCGTCGTCGAGCTGCGCGCGGGCCAGGCGTGCGCCGGGGCAGGCGTGGGATCCGGCGCCGAAGACGAGCTGGGCCACGTCGGGCGGTGCGGGCCTGCGGGCGTCCGGGGGATTCGTGTGGGCTCGGGCCGCGTGCCGTGCCACCAGGACCAGGCGGTCCCCCGCCCGGACCGGGCACCCGTCGAGAGCGGCGTCGCCTGCCGCCGCGCGCGGCAGCAGCGGGGAGGGAGCGATCACCCGCAGCAGTTCGGTCACCAGGGCCGGCCGCAGCCGGTCGTCGGCCGCCTGGTCCCACCATGCCGCGTCGGCACACCAGGCTGCGGCGCGTGGCAGGGCCGCCACCGTGGTGTTGACGGCGGCGACCGCGAGCATCGCCCGCAAGGCCGATTCCCCCTCCTCGCCGGGCGCGGTGCCCCGGGTGAGCAGGGCCTCCAGGCGGGCCGTCGCCGTGGCCGCCGCCCGGGCGGTGCCGGGCAGCCGTGGCCCGGGCAGGTGGTCGCGCACGGCGGCGGCCGCCGCGCGGGCGGCCGCCGCGGCGACACCCTCCGGGTCCCCGCCCGCACCGAGCAGCGCACAGACGGTGGCCCCGGCCAGTTCGCGTGCCAGCGGTACCAGGTCGACCGTGCGGCCGGTGCCGAGTGGGGCGAGACGGCGGGTCAGCACCTCCCGCCACACCGGGCGCAGCCGCTCCACCCCGGCCGCGCCGAGGCCTTCGGCCACCGCACGGCGGGTGGCGCGGTGCCCGGCGCCCTCCTGGTCGAACAGCGTCCCGCCGGCGGACAGCTCCCGCGCGGCGCCGCCGGTGGTGCCGGCCGCGGTGCGGTCCAGCGGAACCCGGGTGAGGGCATGCCGGTAGGCGTCGCTGCCGTGCACCAGCACCGTTCCTCCGAGCCGGATCACCGTCCGCCGGCGGCCGGCCGCGAGCAGGGCGAACAGCACGGGGTGCGAGCGGGTGTACACGCGCCGGTCGCGGCGGCGTGCCGCCCGGACACCGGGCGGGACGGGCGCTGCGGTCATCGGATGTGCACCTCTCTCGTGTCGGCGGGGCAGTAGCGTCGGTCCCACGACCACAGGAGGGTCCGGCGCGCACCCCACGCCCGCAGCCGGCGCAGGCTGGAGTGGACCACCATCCGCTCGGCCCGCGCGATCCGGCCGCTGTACGCGCGCGCCCGGTTGAGGAAGACCACGTCCTCGGGCGGCCCCTGCAGCGGGACGCGCGGTGTGCCCCCGCAGCGCAGGTACAGAGCCGCCGTGACCGCGAGGTTGTGGCCGTGGCACAGCACGTACGGCGCGCGGAAGCGCGGGTGGCGGTGCTCCCTGCGGTACCGCCCGTACAGCGCGGTCGCGCGGATCACCGCCGGCAGCAGGTACCGCTCGGCGACCGAGGGGTGCTCGTCCCGGCGGGGCACGCTCCGGCCGCAGGCGAGCTCCGTGCCGCGCCCGAACTCCCCGCGCACCTGCGCGATCCAGTCCGCGGCGGGAACACAGTCGGCGTCGGTCCGGGCGAGCAGCGCGGCGCCCCGCCCGATGGCGTACCGGAATCCGGTGTCGGCGGCGGCCCCGGCGCCCGGCTCCTCCTCATGGACGAGGTGCACGGGAAAGGGCGCGGCGGCGGCGAAGCGGCGCACGACATCCGTGGTCGCGTCCGTGGAGGCGTTGTCGACGACGACCAGGGTGAAGCCGGTGTCGGTCTGGGCGGCGAGCGCGGCCAGGGTGGCCCCGATGCCGGCCTCCTCGTTGTAGGCGGGTACGACCACCCACAGCGGTGCGCTCATCCCCGGTCCCGTTCCGCGAGGCGGGCGGCGGCCAGGCGTGCGGTGGCGGCGCGGTCCGGCTTGCGGGAGCGCCCGGACAGCGGGATGTCGGCCAGCAGCACCGCATCGGGCCGGGCGGACCCCATCCGCTCCAGCGGGCCGGTCAGCGCGGCCCGCAGCGCCGCACGGTCGGCACCCGGGCCCGGCTGCACGACGGCGACCAGGCGCTCGTCGCCGTCACCGGCCGGTACCCCGACCAGCAGGGCCAGTTCGACGCCGGGCACGTGCAGCGCGGGCTCGTACAACCCCGGGTAGATGTTCTCCGCGTGCCGGAGCACCATGTCCTTCAGCCGGCCCTGCAGCACGATCCGGCCGCCCGCCAGGTGCGCACGGTCACCGGTGGCGACCCACGGGTCCGGTTCCTCGCCCAGGTAACGGTCCCGGGCAGCCGGACCGGACAGCAGCAGTTCACCGGCGGCGTCCGTCCTGGCCGCCACCCCCGGCAGCGGAGCGCCCACCAGATCGCCCCCGCCGGTGAAAGCGGCCTTGTCGGCCTGTTCCACCGCGGCGGCGGGGAACAGCTCGGTCAGCGCGTACACGCCCCACGCCTCCTGCGCCCCCGCCTGCTTGACCCGGGTGAGCAGATCGGCACTCGCCGGAGCCGACCCCGTCCACACCCGCCCGGTGAACCGGGCCCCCGCGGCGAGCAGCGTCCGCAGCTGCGGTGGCGTCAGATAGGTGGCCTGCGGGTCCAGTCGGCGCAGCTGCCGGGCCAGCACGCGCGGCGAGCGGGCGGGCAGCGCGACCGGTGCGCCGTGCGCCAGGGACGGCACGAGGACGAAGAACGTCCCGCCCAGCACCGGCCGCTCGGCCTCCACCCGGACCAGGCCGGTCACCGTGGCCATCCCCGCGGCGAGCGAGGAACGGGTGTGCACCACCGCACGCGGCCGGGACGTGGTGCCCGAGGTGAAGACGATGACCGCGTCGCCGTCCTCGTCCACCGGACGCGGCAGGACCACCGACCGGACACCGGTCTCCAACTCCTGGGCACAGCCGGGCAGTCGGGGCCCGACCGTGGCTACCGGCCCCAGCGCCGCGAGGTCCGGCAGGGCCAGGCGCGCCCGGCGGGCGAGCGGGCGGGCCCAGCCGGCGACGGCCTGGGCGGCGGCGTCGGCGAGGACGACATCGGGCCGGGCGAGGGCGAGCCGGGCACGCAGCACGTCCGGTCCCGCGCCGGGGTCGAGCACCGCGGCCCGCGCCCCGAGCCGGTGTACGGCGAGCATCACGGCCAGCGCCCGGGGCCCGGGCCGTACCGCGACGCCCACGGTGCTGCCGCGCGCGACGCCCCGTGCGTGCAGGGCCGCGGCGTAACGGTCGGCGAGGTCGGCCAGCTCCCCGCAGGTGGCCTTGACGCGTACGGACCCGTTCCGGGCCGTACCGAGGACAGCGGGCCGGTCCGCGCTCTTGCGCAGGGCATGGGTCAGTGTGTCGAGCATCAGCGCGGGTCCTCCGGGTGCCGGCCCGGGCCCCGGTCGAGGTACCAGCGGGCCGTGCCGAGCAGCCCGTAGGCGCGCAGCCGCCGGGTGGAGTTCTCGACGACCATGGCGCGGGCGTGGACGATGGCGGTGGTCCGGCGCCGGACCCGGTTGAGGAAGAGGCGGTCGGTGGGGGAGGGGCGGCGCGGCATACCGCCGACGGCTTCGTACAGGGCGGCCGTGACGGCCATGTTGTTGCCGGCGTGCATCCGGTACGGCGTGAGGTAGCCGTGCCGGCGTCCGTGCGCGGGGCGCACCCGGCCGAAGAACGCGGCGACGCGGACCAGTGTGCGGAAGGCGGCACGCCCGAGCGGCCCGTGCTCGTCACGGCGTGCGTCGATACGGCCGCACACCAGGTCCGCGCCCTGCCGCAGGGCGTCGCGGGCGGCGGCCGTCCAGCCGGGGCGCGGCAGGCAGTCGGCGTCCGTGCGGGCCAGCAGCGTCGCGCCGTTGCCGATGGCGTACCGGAAGCCGGTGTCCACGGCGCAGCCGACGCCCTTCTCCGGCTCGCTGAGGACATGGACCGGGAAGGGCGCCCGGCGGGCGAAGTCGTACGCGATCGCCGCCGTGGCGTCGGTCGAGGCGTTGTCCACGACGACGAGCGTGAAGTCACGGTCCCGCTGGGCCGCGAGCGCGTCCAGCGTGGCGCCGATCCGCGTGGCCTCCTGGTGTGCGGGCACCACCACCCACAGGGCACTCACGCCTTCTCCCACACCATCGTCATCAGGCTCACGCCACCGCCCAGGCCCACGAACAGCACCCGGTCGCCGGGAAGCAGACGCTGGTGGACCCGGTCGAGCTGCACGCCCAGCGTGGCGCTGGCCATGTTGCCGAGCTCGGGGACCGTGACGACGAGCCGGTCCCGGGGTATGCCGGTGAGCTCCACGAACCGCTCCAGGTACGGCACGGTGACCTGGTGCACCAGGATGTACCGGAAGTCGCCCCAGGCCAGCCCGGTGCGCAGCCTCATCCGGTCCAGCACCGACGTGCCGATCTTCTCGAACACCTCGCGCAGCTCGGTCCCGTCGCCGCGGAAGTACGTGTGCTCGTCCCCGCGGGGGTGGCGCGAACCGCCACCGAAGATCCCGCCGACCTGCCAGTGCTCGGAGTGCGTCTCGGTGTCGACGTCGAGGATGCCGCCCCGCTCCACGGCCTCCAGCACGACCGCGGCTCCCGCGTCACCGAAGGTGTAGCCCGCGAAGCCGTCCCGGAGCTCGCCGGGACCGGAAGGGGCGTGCCGCACCGCCCGGCTCGGGGTCTCCCCGGTGACCACCAGAGCCCGGCGGGCCCGGCCGGCCAGGATCATCGCCCGCGCCGTGTCGATTCCGTTGACGAAGCTGTTGCACGCGTTCGCCACATCCAGCGCGTGCGCCCGGGACCCGAGTTCCGCCTGGACGACGTGGGCGGTCGCCGGTTCGGCCATGTCCCGCGTGGCGGAGGCGAACACCAGCAGATCCACGTCGTACGGAGCCAGCCCGGCCCGGGCCAGCGCGGTACGCGCCGCACGCACCGCGAGCGTCGAGGCGTACTCGCCCTCCGCCACGGTCCGGCGCGAGACGATCCCGGTGACGCGTTCGAGCATCCGCGCGGGCAGCCGCAGCCCGGATGCCGTGCAGATCTGCGCCTGCAACTGCTGGGACGTCACCTTGAGCTCCGGCAGGCAGGACGCCACTGATGTGATGCCCACCCGGAGCTCCGGGCCTCGAACGGCGTGGTCTGTGTGCATGGGGTGGACGCTATGGGCGGACCCGGACGGCTTGCCTGAGCACGCGTACTCAACTCGCGTAGGTAGACGGCCGCCCGCCAGGCGGCCCGCGCACCCGCCGCGCCGCGGAGGGCGCGCCCGTGGGCGCGCCCTCGATCTCCTGCGGTGACCGCTAGCGGACCAGGATGATCACAACGCCTCCGTTGCCGAACCGGTGGTCGAAGCGGTGGTCGAAACAGAACCAGGGGTGGTGGAAGCAGAAGCCCCGGTGGTCGAAGCGGAACCCGCCGTGGTCGAAGCAGCGCCAGTCGCTGTGGCCGAAGCACTGGTCGGTGATCACACCGGTGTGTACGGCCGGGACTGCTGCTGCGGCCGTGCCTGCTGTGCCGATCGCAGCGCCGCCGGCCATCAGCAGGCCGGCCGCGGACGCCGCGACGAGACGCCTCGCGCCTTGTACTCGCATGATGGATGCACCCTCTTCTCTCCGGACTACGCCCGTACTCTCAGTACGTCAGCGGAGCCTTTCGGGATTGCGTCCCGGCAACACGGTCACGGGCGCGACGGCCGGCCCGCGGCCGGCACGGACGAGGAGGGCGGGGCCGCGGTCCTGTGCCTCATGCCGGCCGCCCGGTTCGACGACACGAGCCGGTGGCGGTACGACCGCGACGGCGGATACCGCCCACGCTCCCTGGGCACCCCGTTGAGCGACCGCGCCAAGACCCCTCCGACACCGGAACTTGCGGATCTGCCACGGCACTTGCCGAGCCTCGCCGGCCTGCGCCCCGCGCGGGGGTGGCGGCGGACGTGCCTCGACCTCGCGGCCGGCGTCCTGCTTCGTGCCGGCCGGTGATCAAGCTCGTCGCCCTCGTCGGCGGCTGAGGAACCGGCGCCTGTCAGCGGCCTGCTTCACCGGTTCCTGCGGTGAAGCAACGGGCGCCTCCATGGGTTTCGGGGCGGTGGGCGCGGCGGAGTCCTCCAGTAGTTCCGCCAGGGTGAACCGTGTGGCGAAGGACTGCCATGCCCCGTCTATGACGACGAGGAAACCATCGCCTTCCCGAAGGAGCCGACGCCGCTTCGGGCTTCTGGGATGCTCGGGTGAATGGCTCCTGGCCCGCCGCTCCAGCTCCGCGAGTGCCTCGGCACGCGTTCCGGACACGTGCGCCACCACGTGTGCCTCCATGTGCTTGTGCTCGCCCGAACCCACGGTCGTCTCGACAACAAGGGCCCACGTCGTCATACCCTCCGCCCCCTTCATGTGCGTACGGCTGCCCACAGTAGAAGGCGCCGGCAACCTGTGGCTGGGCTGGGACCCTCTTTCGGATCGCGCACCGCGGTGCCCCGCTCTCGGACCGCCCTGCGCGCCGACGCCCGGCGCAACGGGGTGGCCGGACCGGAGGGCCTAGGCGTCTTTGCGGCGGAACCAGCCGCGTCGAGGTGCGGGCGGGGTCGGGCCGGGGAGGGGGGCCGGAGGCGGGCCGGGATGGGTGTGGGGTGGCGTCGGGCCGGGGAACGGCGGCAGGGTCTTGAACTGCTCGTGGAGGGTGACTGTCGGCGTGATCCTGCGCAGGGCGGAGCGCACCAAGGTGAGCGGGTGGTCGGGGAACTGGGGATCCCACTGCTCCAGGTCGGCCACGTGGTACGGCAGACCGCCGAACTGCCCGCCACCGGCGTAGGGGTGGGGCTGGAAGTAGTCGGCCGGCCCCACCTGGTTCATCACCATGGCCTCCCGCAGGCCGGTCGTGGCGCCCTCCGCGGCCTGCACCTTCACCACGGTGCTGCAGCGGTCCTTCGGCAGCGTCCAACTGCCGATGAAGGCCTGCCCCTGCCTGCTCTGCAGCGGCATCTTGATCAGCTGGCGCAGCGCCGGGACGCCGTCCACGCTTCCCACCACCGCCTCTATGAGGCCGCCCCCGGACCCGGCTGCGCCCTGCGCGCTCCCGTACCGCAGCCGCTCCTGCTCGTGCAGCGGAGCCGGCAGGTCCGGGACGAGGGGAAAGAAGTGGACCGACAGGACGAGCCCCGCCGCATCGGTCCACAGGCCGGGCTCACGCTCGGTGAAACCCGCGAGGTCCAGGCCGGTGATCGGGGTCTGGGCGATCGTAGTCATGTTGATCATCATGCCGGGTCGGTTGAGCGGCGCCGTGGCCGGGGCCCGGGCAGGCGGCTGCCAGGGTCTCGTGCGCGCTCCGGCCGCTTCGGCGGGAGAGGGGCTGCTCCTCGCCCAGCGGGCCCGAGTGCCGTCGCAGATGTGTGCAGATTTGGCCCCCGCTGGTCCGCCGCCCGGGACTGGCGGACCAGCGCCTTGGAGGCGCCGTCGCGGGGTAAGTGGAACCTACGCCTCCATCGGTGGCGGTGGAAGACCCGTAGGCGTGTGGTCCAGGTCATATTGACTCGGTCGGGCGTGGCGTGGGCGGCTGGTGCGACCGGAGTGGATCCCGGCCGTCTCCTGCCCCCTGGACGGGGCGTCGATCAGCAGGTTCTTCCAAGGAAGCCCGCCTCAGCGGGGGAGGCCCCGGAACGGGCTCAGCCGATGAGTGACCGGAACTGTTCGATCGTGCGGCGCCGCATGGTGAGGAAGGCCAGCCAGGAGCCGTCGGCGAAGTGCAGCCGGAAGCGGGCCATCAGCTGTGTCCGTGGCCGGCGTTCGACCCGGCTCACCCAGGCTCGCGGCATTTCCCACACCGGGGTGCCGTCCAGGGGCTGGACGAGGCCGATGCGCTGGTCGGTCACGCGCAGCAGCAGCGCGCCGGAGGTGCCCGGCATCTGCGCGGCGATGGTGCCGGCTCCGCCGGACTGGGCGCCGACACTGTTGACCAGCTCGTTCCCGAGCGACCGGCCGATGGTCGGGCCGATGCCCTTGGCGCTCTTGGCGGGAACGACGGTGCCGTAGCCCAAGAGCCGCTCGCCGGGGGCCAGTTGGTTGAGGGCGGAGCGTTCATGGAGGACCGACATGCCCGTGATCATATGCCGGGTGGGTGGAGGAGGCGGCACCGGCCCCCACATCCCCCGGTCGTTCCGGGAGCCGTCACCGCTCGGCGGGGTGGACAGGCGACACGCCGCCACCGCAGCCGGCCACCGAGCGTGCCCGGTGGTCTTCGCTCACCACGGCTGTCCGTGGCTGATCCACCGCCGCGCCTACCGGCGCACCGGTCACCGCGATCCGCAGGCGCGCGGATACAAGGAGATCGGCAACACGACCACGCCGTCACGTGTGGATCCGCGAGCACGGGACGGCCCTGCCCGAGGTGGCGGACTGGTGGCGGGAGGGCTGACCACCGGCGCCGGTGACCCACCGCCGGGCCTGACGCGCCTTCAGATGTGCAACTCGGGGGGAAAGCCGGTCCAGCGCAGCTCGGCCGGCAGATGGCGCATGTCGTTGGAGACGAGGACGGAAGCCGGCCGGCCGGGCGCGTAGCGGATCACGGTGAGCGCGGCGTTGCCGTGATGGAGGCCGAGCCAGCGCCACTTCGGCGCGTGCATGGCGTCCCGGACGAGCCAGGCGACGAGGAAATTGTGGGTGACGACCAGTTCGTGCCGCTCCTCCTCTCCCTCCACCGGCCCGGTGAACAGATCCAGCGCCCGGCGGGCCAGCGCGGGTCCGCGCTCCCGCTCCTCAGCAGTGGCGCCGGCGAGAAAGCGGAGGAACAGGTCTGCTGACTCCTTTGGGAGTTCATCCCTTTCCGGCACGTGGGGAACGTAGTCCCCGGCGACTTCCGAGACGTGCAGAGGGACGTTCCTCAGCTGGTCGCCGATGAGACGTGCGGTCTGCTCCGCCCGGGGCAGCGGACCGTGGTGGACAGCGGTGAGAGGGATGTCCCGGAGGCGCCGGCCGAGCAGCGTGGCCTGCCGCCGGCCGCCCTCGGTCAGCCCGCTCTCGTCCGGCGATGCCTCGCCGTGCCGGACGAGGTAGAGGTAACGGGTGGCCGTGCCGGTCATCTCGGCTCCTTTGCGCCCATGAGGTGATCTTCTGCATCGATGGACGCCGCCGCTTCGGACGCCGGTTGCGGATCACAGGGGTGCGCGGTCGGCGTGCGGTACGCGGCGGGGGTGGATGAGGCCGGTCTCGTACGCCACCGTCACGGCCTGCGCCCGGCTGCTGAGGCCGAGCTTGGCCATCATCCGGTTCAGATGCGTCTTCACCGTGGCGACGCTCACCGTGAGGCGATCGGCCACCTCCCGATTGGAGAGCCCCTGCCCGACCAGGGCGAGCACGTCCCGCTCCCGGTTGGTGAGGGAGGCCAGGACGGCGGGGTCGGCGCCGGCGGGTGACGGACGGCTGAGGTAGGTGTCGATGAGCCGCCGGGTGACGGTGGGCGCGAACAGCATGTCACCCTCCGCGATGGTCCGGATCGCGGTGAACAGCCGCTCCGGCGGGGTCTCCTTGAGCAGGAAGCCGCTCGCGCCCGCCCGCAGAGCGGCGTACACCAGCTCGTCGAGGTCGAACGTGGTGAGCATGATGATCTTCGGCTTGGGCTCGTCCGACGCGGTGAGAATCCGCTCGGTCGCGGCGACCCCGTCGAGGCCGGGGAGCCGGATGTCCATGAGGATCACGTCCGGCCGTTTCCCGGCGGCCAGTTCGACCGCCTCCTCGCCGGTCGCGGCTTCCCCGCACACGTCCAGGTCGGGTGTGGCGCGCAGCAGCGCCGAGAGCCCGCTGCGGACGAGTACCTGGTCGTCGACGACGAGTACGCGTGTCATTCCCGTGGTCCCCCCGAACTCGGTGCACCTCACGTGCCTGCGGGCGGCTCCGCGGCCGGCTGGTCACCCCGGTCCGCGCGGTACGGGACGGGCAGGGTGAACGCCACCTCGAATCCCCTCGCCGGCCGGGGCCCTGCGCGGAAGCTGCCGCCGTAAAGCCTCACGCGTTCATACATGCCGATCAACCCGTGCCCGGTTCCCGCGGAGCTTTGTCCGAATGCCGTTGGGCGTTGACCGGTTCCCGCGCCCGGGGCGGTCGCCGGGGCCTCCCGCTCTCCGGGGCCGCCTTCACTTCGGCCTCCGTCGTCCGTCACCGTGACGGTCAGCATCGCGTCGCCGTACACCAGTGATATACGGACACGCGCGGTCGGCCCGGCGTGTTTGAGGGTGTTGGTCAAGGCCTCCTGGACGATCCGGTAGGCGCACAGGTCGGCTCCCGGCGCCAGCTGCCGCGGCGGACCCGTGACGTGGGTGTCGACGGGGAGCCCCGCGGCGGCCATGCGTGCGGACAGTTCGCCCAGGCGGGCCAGTCCCGTGTCGGGGTCCGCCGGCGGTCCGGACACGGCGTCGGTGCCGTCCGTCGTCACCCGCAGCACGTGCAGCAGGCCGCGCATCTCCGCCAGCGCCTCGCGCGTGGTGCCTTCGATGGTGCGCAGTGCCTCCCGGGCCCTCGCGGCGTCCGTGTCGAAGACGTACCGGGCCAGTCCGCTCTGCACCGAGACCACCGAGAGATGGTGGGCGACCACGTCGTGCAGTTCACGGGCGATGCGCACGCGTTCCTCGGTCACCGCGTGCCGGGCACGCGCACCCTCCTCGGCCCGCAGGCGCGCGGTGAGGCGGTCCAGTTCGGCGTTCTGCTGCTCCAGGCGGCGCAGGTTCAGGCCGAAACCCCAGGCCAGCAGCAGGACCACGAGGGTCTGCCCCAGGGCGACGACGGCCGACACCGCATGGGAGGCCATCGTGTTGTGGAGCCATGCGCCCGTGACGGGCAGGGCCGCCAGGGCGGTCTCCCGGGTGGGTCGTGCGGCGGCGATCGTGAAGAACGCCAGCATCGGCGACCACACGTTGACCGACGGCTGGTAGCCGAGAGCGGTGTAGACGGCGAGGCCGGCGCAGGTGCACCACAGCACCGGCCACGGGATCACCCGGCGCACCGCCAACGGCAGATGGACGGCGCAGGTCAGGACGACGGCACGGGTGTCGAAGGGGGGCCAGCCGGCGGGCGTGTACTGCCCGGCGAAGCCCAGGGTCACCCCCAGCATGCCCGCTGCGATCGCCGTGTCGAGACACAGCCGTTGACGTGGCGTCACCCCCACACGCATGCCTGACCCCCTCACGCATGCCTGAAGACTAGCCAGGGCGTCTGCACGGTGCGCGGGCTGGAGGAGCGCGTAAACCTGCGCGGTAGTCGTCGTACCGCCGGAGGCTGACCCGCGCATTGCAACCACCGCGGGATTCGCTCGGGCAGCCGCTCTCGTAGCGTCGTCGACGCAAGCTGGTCCGGAAACGGGGGACGGCTCGCCCGGGGCCCGCCAAGCAGCGATGCCAGCTGCTTCCAGGGCCGGCCGGGCAGCCGCCTCGGTCTGCATCCACGACGGAGGAATCATGTTCACACCGCGCCTCGGCACCCGCGCCGCGGTCCTGGTCGCGACAACGACCCTGCTCACCGGCGTGGGGGGCGCCGTCGCCGCGACGAGCGCTGCCGCCGCCGACACGAGTGCCGCGGGGTCGTGTACGTTCGCCAACCCCAAGACGGTGAAGACGGCGAAGGTCGACTCGATCAACATCCAGCTCCGCTACAGCACCTCCACCCGCTGCGCCTGGGGCCGTATCTACAACGCGGACCCCGGCGACAAGGTCTGGGTGGACCGCTCCTCAAACCACGGCCACCAGTGGGAAGGCCCGCTGAGCCTGACCACGGTGAGGAGCGGCTCGGACACGCACACCGCTTCGCGCTACGACGGCGGCTATGTGATGCGCGCCTGTGCGTGGAACGACTCCACCCACCACATCAAGTGCACCGACTGGTACTGATCCCGCCCGGAGTACATGCCAGGTCAGGAGCGTGAGCGTGCGGAGGTCGCCCGGTGTTCCGGGCGGCCTCCGCCGGACGCTGCCCGTCCCGGCGTACCCCGACGCCGTCCGCCTCGCCGCCCAGGGCATCGGCTACCCCCTCATGGCCAAGCCGCTGTGGGACTCCACCAGCATGGGCATCGGGTTCATCCCGGACCCGGCCGCTCTCGACCGTCACCTGGCCGCGTGCCCGGCGGCGCACGCTGTCCTTGAGAAGTGCGTCAGCGGACGGCTCTGCTCGGTCGACATCGTCGGCGCCGACGGCCACTACACCGTCATGCCGCTCATCTGGACCGGCACCGCGGGAGGCCCTCCCACCTTCACGTTCGAAGACCTGCGGGCACGCCGCACCCGGCCGGGACGAGGACTTCCGGCCCACCGCACAGCGCCTCGTGGACCTCTGTACGGCCCTGGGGGTCGAAGGCTCCGTCAACGTCGACATGATCCTGATCCACGCCGACGGCGTCTACCACGTCCTGGAGATCAACCCCCGCATCGGCGGCGCCACCACCCTCTCCATCGCCGCGAGCGGACTCAACACCTTCGCCGCCCTGCTCGACATCCTCACCGGCGCCTGGCCGGCCCGGGCCGCAGCCCCGGCCGAACGCTTCCCCATCGAGTGCCTCACCGCGAACCCCACGCCCGCGCTGCTCGCCGACCTCCGCGCCCGTATCGACCTGGTCACCTGCCACGACCTGATCATCGACGGCCACAACCACGGCGGCATCCTCACCTTCACCGTGAACCCCGGCGACGAACAGCGGGTGGTCAAGGAGCTCGGCACGCTGTGCGCACGGACCGGCTTCATCCCGGAGCCCATGCTCGACAAGATCCGCCGCCTCCTGGACCCGGGCCGGGAGGGCGCCGGGCGGTGACACACCCCACGAGAGCCACATCACGTCCTATCGCGGATCGTAGTGCCGACCCGCCACAAGCAGGGCGGAAACCTGCCAGAACGGCGAAATTTAGACATTTCTCCGTAGTTGGGTAGTACGTCACATCCTTGCGCCCGCTTCCGCCCCCCGCTAACCATGTCTCTCGTTGCCGGAGCACGGGACGCACCGGGCCTACATCCCCAGGCCCGCCCGCTGTCCCCGGCAGCACGGGGCCTCGCCCCGACGCCCGACAGGCCGCGACCGAACCGGCCGGCGCCTCTACGACGTCCCCACAGGAGAGACCCCTTCATGACCGCGATCACCACCCGCCGCCTTGCCCGCCTGCGCACCCTCGCCCTGACGGGCATCGCCACCACCGGCGCCGCGACCGTTGCGCTCACCCTCATGCCGGCGTCCGCGCAGGCCGCCGAAGCGCCGCAGGCGAACGCCGCCCACAAGGTCGCGGCCCTCCCCAGCGCCAGCCACACCGACTCCAAGGGCACCCATGGCACCACCGGCACCGCGGGCAACGTCGACGGCTGGATCAAGCAGTCCCTGGCGATCATGAAGGCCAAGGGCATCCCCGGCAGCTACGAAGGCCTCAAGCGCAACATCATGCGTGAGTCCGGCGGCAACCCCAACGCCCAGAACAACTGGGACGTCAACGCGAAGCAGGGCACCCCGTCCAAGGGGCTGCTGCAGGTGATCGACCCCACCTTCAACGCCTACCACGTCGCCGGCACGGCCCACAGCGTCACCGACCCGGTGGCGAACATCACCGCTGCCGCCAACTACGCCGCGCACCGCTACGGTTCCATCGACAACGTCAACTCGGCGTACTGACGTACTGACGTACGCCATGACAGGTGCTCCGCCAACTGATCTGCTGTGGCAGGGTGGTTGCGCAGAAGAGGATCAACGGGAGGACCGGTCATGGCGGCGGAGTTGAACGAGCAGGTGCGCAGGCGGCTGGAGGAACCGAACTTCTGGTACGTGGCCACGGTGACGCCGGACGGGGCACCTCATGTCACTCCGATGTGGGTGGGACTGGAGGACGGGCTGATCGTCTTCAACACCTCGGTCGGCCGGGTCAAGGAGGAGAACCTCCGCAACGACTCCCGCGTCCATCTCTCGCACGCCGACGCCGAGAACCCCTACGACCGGGTGCAGATCTCCGGCCGCGCGGTTCGCTTCGTGGAGGGCGAGGAGGCCGGGCGTGGCATGGACCGGCTGGCCCTCAAGTACCTGGGTGTGAACGGATATCCCTGGCTCGTCGAAGGCGAGCAGCGGGTGCATGTCCTGGTCGAGCCGGAACGGGTGCGCCACATCGTCGGCGTCGAACCGTTCCGGCCGGGAGTCATCCCCTCTTGAGCGCGTAGGGCGCTCCGGCCGGCACTCCCCCCACACCCCCGGTGCCGGGCGGCCGACGGGGGCGGTGTACGTTCGACGCCCCAGCTCGTCACCGAGAGGAACCCGCCGTGACTGTCGAACGCATTGGTCCGCCCCTTTTCGGTACGGAGCGTGAGACGCTGCGGGCGTTCCTGGAGTTCCACCGGGCGACCCTGGCGATGAAGTGCGAGGGCCTGACGGAGGAGCAGCTCAAGGAGCGGTCGAGCCCGCCGTCGACCCTCTCCCTGCTCGCTCTGGTCCGCCACATGGCCGAGGTCGAACGGGCCTGGTTCCGCCGGGTGTTCGACGACAACGGCGCCCCGATGGTCTGGTCGGAGAAGGAGTTCGACTTCCAGGCCGCGTACGACACCACGGACGCGAGCGCCGAGGAGGCGTTCGCGGCGTGGGAGGCCGAGGTCGAGCACTCGCGCCGCATCGAGCGCGAGGCAGAGTCCCTGGACCTCGCCGGGCACCAGCCGCGCTGGGGCGAGGACGTGTCCCTGCGGATGGTGATGCTCCACATGATCCTGGAGTACGGTCGCCACAACGGCCACGCGGACTTCCTCCGCGAGGGAGTGGACGGCACGGTCGGCGCCTGACCCGAGCGTCCGCGACGGAACCGGGCGTCCTCATGGGTCGATGCAGGCGACGAATGTGACGAAGTCGGGCCGGGCCGTGCCGTCGGTCACCACGAACCCGCTCGCCGGATGGCTGCGGAGCAGACACGTGTCATAGCGGACGACGGAGGGCAGTGCCGTGCGCGGCTCGGTCCTGCGGTACTGGTGACGGCCGGCCAGCTGGCAGGAGTCGTAACGGATCAGTGGTCCACGCGGCCCCACGGTGTAGCGATGCGTTCGCACGTCGGCTGCGAAGCCCTTGCCGGCGTCGGCGGTGTCATCGCAGTCGTTGAAGTGCACCGTTCCGCTGTTCCACACGCAGTCGATGATCACCACGTCCGGGTTGCGCACCTCGAAGCGGACGTCCTCGGCGTGGAAGCGCTGGACGGCGTCGTAGTGCTGTGCCACGGGGAAGCGGAAGAACGTGCTGGTCCTGCCGTATTCAGGGGTGTTCCGGGGGCGCTGGCCCTCGATGACGTAGGAGCCGCCACGGCAGGTGATCGAGCCGCCGTAGGGGAACTCCAGGAAGTTGCCCCACTCGTACTCGACCTTCATGTCCGTGAACCAGTAGTTCAGGAACTGGTCCTGGTCGTTGAGGTCGGTCTGTCCGCGCCGTGAGAGGCCCGAGTAGAGAAAGGCCCGGCGGTAGCTGCCCCCGACCTGGCACGCCTCCCAGCGCATCTCGGAATTGTTGTTCGTGCCGTCCAGGGCGAGACCGTACTCCCACTCACCCGTCCACTCGCACTCCGAGAAGCGGTAGTCCTGCGCCTGCCCCGTCGAGTAGGAGAGGAAGAAGGAGGCGCCCGGGGTGGCCGAGCGGAACCGCATGCGCTCGAAGGACAGGTTGGACCAGGAGTCCTCATTGCGGCACAAGAAGGAGCCCGGTCCGGTCTTCGGGCGGAAGACGAGGGTGGTCATGCGCTTGCCCGCCCCGCGGAAACGCAGTCCGTTCGCGGGCCGCGGCGGGGCCACACCGTTCATCAGCGCATACGGCCGGCTGATGAGGAAGTCACCGGCCGGAACCTCGATCACCACACGACCGACACCGTCCCTGACCCGGGCGGCGGCGACGGCATAGGCGAGCTCGAAGGCCCCGGTGTCGTCGGTCCGCCCGTCGCCCACAGCGCCCAGGTCGGCCACGTTGATGGTCGACGGCCGTACGGAGGCCGTACTGGAGTCGTCTGCGCCCGATTCCCTCAGCATCCCGGTCGGCTCACTCCCCACGGCACTCCAAAATCACCTCAACAGCGCATCATCCGAACATATCAAAACAAAGGTGCGCTTCATGGCGCTGACGGGGCGGCTGCACGGTGGTACCCCGATCGGACCTATCGCACGGGAGACCCTTCTGCTCGCGCCTTACCCTCGGGCCATGGCGACATCTTCGCGTGCGCGGCGTTCGGCCGGGCTGATACGGCAGCCCGGACGCACGCTGGTCGTCGTGCTGATGGCCGTGCTGGCATGTCTGCCCAGCGCCCCCGCCAGAGCCGGGAGCACCGCGGTCAACGCCACCACGTCGGGCCCGCGGCTGTTCGTCCTGGGTGACAGCATCGCCGGCGGCAGTGACCAGGGCGGCAACGGACGGCACGGCTGGCCCGCGCTGGTCGCCGCCCGGCTGGGGTTGACGCTGACCCTCGACGGGGAGGGCGGCACGGGCTACACCACCGCCGGCACGCGGCCGGGCCGGCGGGCCTACCCCCAACGGGTGGACGCCGCCGTCGCGACGGCACCCGACGTGGTGATCGTCGAAGGCTCCCGCAACGACGTCGATCCGACCCGGACCAGGGCCGCGGCGGTGGACACCCTCCGTCGGCTGCACGCGCGCCTGCCCCATGCGCGGATCCTGGTCATCGGGCCCGTCTACTCCGACCCGCAGCCGGTCGGCTCGCGACCGGTCGACGATGCCGTCGCGGCCGCGGCGGACGAGCTGCCCCTGCCCTATGTGTCCGCGGTGCGGCGTGCGTGGTTCACCGGATCCGCCCACCGGTTCATCGGCAGCGACGGCGTCCATCCCACCGACGCGGGACACGCCTACCTGGCCGACCGGATCACCCCCGAACTGTCCCGGCTGTTGGGGTAGCGCCGGTATCCGCATGCGGTCGGCCGACTGAATCGAGCAGCCCGTGTTCTTCCGGCGTGAGCCGGAGCGCGCCGGCTGCCAGAACGTGGTGGCTCTGGAGTATGCGCAGGTGACAAGCGTGACGGGATGGGGGCGATATGTCAGATGGCGTCCCGGATGGCCTGTTCGAAGCCTTCGACGTGGCTACGGGCGAGCTGTGCCGCCCTGGCGGAGTCACCGGTGACGATCGCCTCGATCAGCGGTCCGTGTTCCTCGATGTGGCCGGCCATGTCGGACAGCCGGTCGACGAACAGACACCAGATGCGGGTGGCCAGGTTGTCGTGGCGGACGAGGGTGTCCTCCAGGTAGGGGTTGTGCGTGGCGGCGTAGATGGCGCGATGGACCTGGAGGTCGAGGCGCATGAGTGCGGCGGCGTCGCGCCCGCGGGAGTCCGGGCCCGCCAGCTCCCGCCGTAGAGCGGTCAGGTTCGCGCGGTCCGTGGCCGTGGCGCGCCGCGCGGCCTGCGCGGCGGCCAGCGGCTCCAGCTCCCGGCGCACCTCGGAGATGTGGGCCAGGTCGGTGATGTTGACGTCGGTGGCGAAGGTGCCGCGTCGGGGGTACGCCGTGATGAGGCGCTCGTACTGGAGCCGCTTGAGCGCCTCGCGCACCGGCGTCCGTCCGACGCCGAGGGACTGGCCGAGCTGCTCCTCGTTGACCGGCGCGCCCGGGCGGATCTCCAGCATGACGAGCCGGTCACGGATGGCCCGGTAGGCGCGTTCGGCGAGGGACAGCTCCTCACTCCCGGGCTCTGCGCTCCCTGGCTCCCTGCTCCTGGAATCGGCCGCCACCTGCTGCATGGATGTCCCCTTGACCTGTCCGGCGCGCTCCCATACCTTACCGCAGAGGCTGATATATCAGTTGCCCATTAGTTGGCTGTCAGGATGGTGCACAGATGGCAACGAACCCGTCGTCCACCCCGCCCGCCTCCCTCCTCTCCCTCCCGCTCAGCGAACTCGACCCGGACGTCGCCACCGCCGTCGACGCCGAACTGCACCGCCAGCAGTCCACGCTGGAGATGATCGCCTCCGAGAACTTCGCCCCGGCCGCCGTGCTGGAGGCCCAGGGCTCGGTGCTGACCAACAAGTACGCCGAGGGCTACCCGGGCCGCCGCTACTACGGCGGATGCGAACACGTCGACACCATCGAGCAGTTGGCCATCGCCCGGGTGAAGGAACTGTTCGGCGCCGAGGCCGCGAACGTACAGCCGCACTCGGGCGCCCAGGCCAACGCGGCCGCGATGTTCGCGCTGCTCCAGCCCGGCGACACGATCCTCGGCCTCGACCTGGCGCACGGCGGCCACCTGACCCACGGCATGCGCGTCAACTACTCCGGCAAGCTGTACCACGTCGTGCCCTACCACGTGCGCGAGTCCGACCTGCGCATCGACATGGACGAGGTCGAGCAGCTCGCGCTCGCCCACCGGCCCAGGATGATCATCGCGGGCTGGTCGGCCTACCCCCGCCGGCTGGACTTCGCCGCGTTCCGGCGCATCGCCGACGCGGTGGGCGCGTACCTGATGGTGGACATGGCGCACTTCGCCGGCCTGGTGGCCGCGGGCCTGCACCCGAGCCCGGTGCCGCACGCCGACGTCGTCACGACCACCACGCACAAGACCCTCGGCGGCCCGCGCGGCGGTGTGATCCTCAGCCGTGCCGACCTGGCCAAGAAGATCAACTCCGCGGTCTTCCCGGGCCAGCAGGGCGGCCCGCTGGAGCACGTCATCGCGGCGAAGGCGGTGGCCTTCAAGGTGGCGGCGGGGGAGGAGTTCAAGGAGCGGCAGCAACGCACCCTGGCCGGCGCCCGCATCCTCGCCGGACGGCTGCTGGCCGACGACGTGGCCGAGGCCGGGATCACGGTGCTGACCGGCGGCACCGAAGTCCACCTCGTCCTCGTCGACCTGCGCGGCTCCGCGCTCGACGGCCGGCAGGCCGAGGACCGGCTGCACCGCATCGGCATCACCGTCAACCGCAACGCGGTGCCCTTCGACCCACGTCCGCCCATGGTGTCGTCGGGACTGCGGATCGGTACCCCCGCCCTGGCCACCCGCGGCTTCGGCGAGCCGGAGTTCCGGGAGGTCGCCGACATCATCGCCGAGGCACTGAAGGGCGGACAGCCCGACGACGAACTGCGCGCCCGGGTCGGGAAGCTCGCCGCCGCCTTCCCCCTCTACCCCCACCTGAACGGAGACGCGGCATGACCGCCGAGCCGCTCCCGGAACACCCGGACTTCCTCTGGCGCAACCCCGAGCCGCGCTCCTCGTACGACGTCGTCATCATCGGCGCGGGCGGCCACGGCCTGGCCACCGCCTACTACCTCGCGAAGAACCACGGCATCACCGACGTCGCCGTCCTGGAGAAGGGCTGGATCGCCGGCGGCAACATGGCCCGCAACACCACCATCATCCGCTCCAACTACCTCTGGGACGAGAGCGCGGCGATCTACGAGCACGCGCTCAAGCTGTGGGAGGGACTCCCGGAGGAGCTGGACTACGACTTCCTGTTCAGCCAGCGCGGTGTCCTCAACCTCGCGCACACCCTCCAGGACGTCCGCGAGGGCGTGCGCCGCGTGGGCGCCAACCGCCTCAACGGAGTCGACGCCGAGTGGCTGGAGCCGGACGAGGTCGCCGAAATCTGCCCCATCCTCAACGTCTCGTCCCGCACCCGGTACCCGGTCCTCGGCGCCACCTTCCAGCCGCGGGCCGGCATCGCCAAGCACGACCACGTCGCCTGGGCGCTGGCCCGCCGGGCCGACGAACTGGGCGTGGACCTGATCCAGGGCTGTGAGGTCACCGGCTTCCTCAAGGACGGCGACCGGGTCGTCGGCGTCACCACCGACCGCGGCCGCATCCTCGCCGGCCGGGTCGGCCTGGCGGCGGCCGGGCACAGCAGCGTGCTGGCCGAGCGCGCCGGCTTCCGCCTGCCGATGCAGTCCCATCCGCTGCAGGCGCTGGTCTCCGAGCTGCACGAGCCGGTCCACCCGACGGTGGTCATGTCCAACCACGTACATGTCTATGTGTCCCAGGCGCACAAGGGCGAACTCGTGATGGGCGCGGGCGTCGACTCGTACAACGGCTACGGTCAGCGTGGTTCCTTCCATGTGATCGAGCAGCAGATGGCCGCCGCCGTGGAGCTGTTCCCCGTCTTCGCGCGGGCGCATGTGCTGCGGACCTGGGGCGGCATCGTCGACGTCACCCCGGACGCCTCCCCGGTCATCGGCACCACTCCCGTCGAGAACCTGTACGTCAACTGCGGCTGGGGCACAGGTGGGTTCAAGGCCACCCCGGCCGCCGGCTGGACCTTCGCGCACACCATCGCCACGGGCGCACCGCACCCGCTGAACGCGCCCTTCGCCCTCGACCGTTTCGCGACGGGCGCCCTGATCGACGAACACGGCGCGGCAGCCGTGGCCCACTGAGGAGGACAACGTGCTGCTGATCAGCTGCCCGTGGTGCGGGCCCCGTGACGAGACCGAGTACCACTACGGGGGACAGGCGCACGTCCCCCACCCCGACAACCCCGCGGACCTCACCGACGAGCAGTGGGCCGAGTACGTCTTCTACCGCGACAACCCCAAGGGCCCCTTCGCGGAGCGCTGGGTGCACAGCACCGGCTGCCGCCGCTGGTTCAACGTCCTGCGCGACACCGCCAGCCACGAGGTGCTCGCCGTCTACCGGCTCGACGAGCCCCGCCCGGAACCGCCCCAGGCCGGAGGAACCCGATGACCCACCAGCAGTACAGGCTCCGGCGAGGAGGCCGCATCGACCGCGGCACGCAGCTGCGCTTCACCGTCGACGGACGGGAGCTGACCGGCCACCCCGGAGACACCGTCGCCTCGGCCATGCTGGCGAACGGCATCATCCACGTGGCCCCGTCGCTCTACCGCGGCCGTCCGCGCGGCATCGTCGCCGGGGGCGTCGAGGAGCCCAACGCCCTGCTGCAGCTCGACGGCCCGTGCTCCGAGGGCATGCTCCCGGCGACGACCGTGGAGCTGTACGACGGCCTGTCCGCCACCACTCTGTCCGGCATGGGCCGGCTCGACCCGGCCCCCGACCCCGCCGTCTACGACAAGAAGTACGCCCACACCGACGTCCTGGTCGTCGGCGCCGGACCGGCCGGTCTCGCGGCCGCCGCGACCGCCGCCGGCTCCGGCGCCCGCGTGATCCTCGTCGACGACCAGTCCGAGCCGGGCGGTTCGCTGCTCTCGGGCACGCGGGCCGACCTCGACCGGGTCGCCGGGTTCCGCGCGGTGCTCGACGCCGCTCCCGAGGCCGTCGTACTGCAACGCACCACGGCCTTCGGGTCGTACGACGACAACTACGTGCTGGCCCTCCAGCGGCGCACCGACCACCTCGGATCCGCTGCCCCCGAGGGCGTCTCACGCCAGCGCCTGTGGCACATGCGCGCCCGCCAGGTCGTCCTGGCGACCGGCGCGCACGAGCGTCCGCTGGTCTTCGCCGGCAACGACCGCCCCGGGGTGATGCTCGCCGCGGCCGTACGCTCCTACCTCAACCGGTACGCCGTCGCGCCCGGTTCGCGGGCCGTGGTCAGCACGACCAACGACAGCGCCTACGACACCGTCGCGGACCTGCACGCCGCGGGCATCGAGATCGCCGCCGTCGTGGACGCCCGCCCCGGGCTGTCCCGCCGCGCCGCCGAGGTCGGCACGGCGACCGGCGTACGGGTGCTGACCGGCAGCGCGGTGGTCGGCACCGCGGGCGACGCCAGGCTCACCGGTGTGGCCGTGCAGGGTCTGGACGCCGACGGTCAACTCACCGGCAGCGCCGAGTCGTTCGACTGCGACCTGCTCGCCGTCTCGGGCGGATGGAGTCCGGTGGTGCACCTGCACAGCCAGCGCCGGGGCCGGCTGCGCTGGGACGAGGACCTGGTCGCCTTCGTCCCCGACGGCGCCGTGCGGCACCAGCACGTCGTCGGTGCGGCCCGCGGGACGTACGACCTCGAAGGCTGCCTCGCCGAAGGGGTGCGGGCCGGTGCGCGGGCGGCGACGGACGCCGGCTTCCCGGTCGCCGTACCGCCACCCGGCGATGCCCGGCCCGCAGGCCCGGTGCGCCCCCTGTGGCTGGTCCCCGCACCGGACGGCGAACCCCGCACCTGGGACACCCACTTCGTCGACCTCCAGCGCGATGTCACCGTCGCCGACGTCCGGCGCTCCACCGGCGCCGGCATGCGCGGCGTCGAACACGTCAAGCGCTACACCTCTCTCGGGACGGCGAACGACCAGGGCAAGACGTCCGGCGTCAACGCGATCGGTGTGATCGCCGAGGCCCTCGGGGGGTCACCGGGAGAGATCGGCACCACGGCCTACCGGGCGCCGTACACACCGGTGGCCTTCGCCGCCCTGGCCGGGCGGGAGCGCGGTGAGCTGTTCGCACCCGAGCGCACCACGTCCGTCCACCGCTGGCACGTCGCGCACGGCGCGGTGTTCGAGGACGTCGGGCAGTGGAAGCGCCCCCGGTACTACCCCCGGCCCGGTGAGGACATGGACACCGCCGTGGCCCGCGAGTGCCGGGCCGCCCGTGAGGGCGTGGCGTTCATGGACGCCTCCACCCTCGGCAAGATCGAGATCTGGGGCACGGGCGCGGGCGAGTTCCTGAACCGCGTCTACACCAACGCCTTCAAGAAGCTCAAGCCCGGCACGGCCCGCTACGGCGTGATGTGCAAGCCCGACGGCATGATCTTCGACGACGGCGTGACCCTCCGCCTCGACGACAACCGCTACTTCATGACCACCACGACCGGCGGCGCCGCCGCGGTCCTGGACTGGCTGGAGGAGTGGCTGCAGACCGAGTGGCCCGAACTCGACGTGCACTGCACCTCGGTGACCGAACAGTGGGCGACGATCGCCGTCGTGGGCCCGCGGTCGCGCCAGGTCGTGGCCCGCCTCGCCCCGGACCTCGACCTGTCGGCGGAGGCCTTCCCCTTCATGGCCTTCCGCGAGACCACCCTGGCCTCCGGCATCCCGGCCCGCGTCTGCCGGATCTCCTTCTCCGGCGAACTCGCCTACGAGATCAACGTCTCGGCGTGGTACGGCCTGGCTGTCTGGACGCAGGTGTACGAGGCCGGTCAGCCGTACGGCATCACCCCCTACGGCACCGAGACCATGCACGTCCTGCG
The DNA here is from genome assembly GCF_040297165.1 of Streptomyces sp. NPDC001851. NCBI lineage: Bacteria > Bacillati > Actinomycetota > Actinomycetes > Kitasatosporales > Streptomycetaceae > Streptomyces > Streptomyces sp. NPDC001851. Next base: position 118,661 of record NZ_JBEOYR010000022.1, read on the forward strand.
CGCCGAGAAGGGCTACATCATCGTCGGCCAGGACACCGACGGCACCGTCACCCCGCAGGACGCCGGCATGTCCTGGGCGGTCTCGAAGCAGAAGGACTTCATCGGCAAGCGGTCCCACGCCCGCGCCGACACCCGCCGCACCGACCGCAGGCAACTGGTCGGCCTGCTGCCGAGCGACCGCACGACCCGGCTGCCCGAGGGCACCCAACTGGTGGCCCCGGACGTGCCCGTCACCCCCGGGGCCGGGCCGGTGCCGATGCTCGGGCACGTCACCTCCAGCTACCACAGCCAGGCCCTCGGCCGCCCCTTCGCCCTCGCCCTCGTCGCCGACGGACGGGCAAGGATCGGCGAGACCCTGCTCGCTCCGGTGGGGGAGCAGCTCGTGCCCGTCGAGGTGACCGACTCCGTCCTCTACGACCCCGAAGGGACCAGGCGCGATGGCTGAGCCGACGATCGACGCGCGGGTGAGCCCGCTGGCACACCTGGCGCAGCGGATGCGCGCCGCCACCGTCACCGGCGCCCGCGGCGTCGCGCTGACCGAGCGGCCGTTCGTCACCATGGTCAACCTGCGCGTCGACCCCGCCTCCGAAGCGGCCGCCCGCATCGAGAAGACCCTGAACACGCCGCTCCCTCGCCAGTGCGGCCGTACCACCGCATCCGGCCCCCACACGGTCGTCTGGCTCGGCCCCGACGAATGGCTCGTGCTGTCCCGGACGGAAGCCACCGCTGTGACCGCCGGGTTGCGCGAGGCGCTCGCCGAATCCCCGGGCTCGGTGGTGGACGTCTCCGCGAACCGCACCACGCTGGAACTGAGCGGCCCGGCCGCCCGGCAGGTGCTGGAGAAGGGCTGCCCGCTGGACCTGCATCCCCGGGTCTTCGGACCGGGCCGGGCGGTGTCGACCACGGTGGGCCCCGTCGCGGTACTGCTCTGGCAGACCGACGACCGGCCGACGTACCGGCTGTTCCCGCGCTCCTCGTTCGCCGACTACCTGGCACGCTGGCTCATCGACGCGATGGGCGAGTACCGCCGCCCGGAGGTGCCCTGACGGCGCGGAGCGCCTGGACCCGAACAACCCGTGCGCCGGGCCGCTCCACCAGTGGCCCGGTTGCGGGCCATTCGTGGAGGCGTAGCCTGGAGCTGATCGGTCCTGCCCGATTCTGGAGGTAGGCGATGTTTCTCCGATTGCTGCGGCGCCGCATGCCGCGTCAGCTGGTCCTGCTCGGCAACGGCCGCCTGATCCGGGGTTTCAGCGGCGGACTCTACGACGGCCACGGATACCAGTCCTGACACCGTCCGTGGCGGAACCCTGGAGGATGTGCGGTGGCAGAGGACACCGATGCCCTGGAAGCCATGGCCAGGATCCTGTCACCGCACTGCCGTGTCACCCGGATGTCCGACGGGGCACTGATCGCCGACTGGAAGCGGACGCGTTTTCTCGGGATGGCGGCGTCGGACGTCCAGAAGTTCGCTGAGGGAACCCCTCAGGAACGCGCCGAACTCGTCACCGTTCTCGCCCGCGCCCGCTGCGCGCCCGGCCGCCGCAAGAGGCACACGGACGCCGCCGTCGGGCCCTGGCTGCGAGGAGTGCACCTGCTGATCCGGACCGTGGGATTCGGGCGCGTCCTCCGGCTGCTGTCCTTGGCGGCCCCGGGCTACGCCCGCGCCGACCTCCCCTCCGCCAAGGAGGTCCTACGGCTGAAGCGAGCGGTGCAGACCCACAGCCGCCGCAGCTGGTTCGTCAACGGTGACTGCAAGTCCGAGGCCGTGACGGCCTTCGTCCTGCTGCGGCGGCGCGGTCTGCAGGCCGTACTCCACGTCGGAGTGCGCGAACACCCCTTCGCCCTGCACGCCTGGACCGCCTCGGCCGGCCTGTGCGTTCCCGACGCCGATCCGCGCGGGCACGCCTTCACCCCCGTGCTCTCGATCGGCTGCGGGGGACAGTGACATGGATGCCGATGCGCTCCGCCTTGAGTGGGCCGGCGGCGCACCGAGGCTGCGCACCGCCGACGCCATGGCGCGTCAGGGACTCGTGACGACGGTCTCCTCGCCGGTCGGCACCGCGGCCGTCGTCGGCTGGGTCGGCTCGGCCCGCGACCGGGCGGCGGGCGCCCACGGCCTCCTCGACACCTTCGGCCGGCCGGGAGCCATCCCGCCGCTGCCGCCCGGCGACTACGCGGCCGTTCTCGTCTGCCACCACCGCGTCCTCCTGATACGCGACCAGCAGGCACGCATCCCGCTGTTCTTCAGGGCGTCCCACGGCCGCGTGAACGCCGTGAGCACCTCCGCCCGCAGCCTGGGCAGCGCCACAGAGCTGGAACCCCGCTACTTCTGCCGGTACCTCACCGGGAACACGGCCCAACCGCACACGCACCTCACCCCGTTCACCGGGGTACACCGCGTCCTCGGTGGAGAGGTGGTGGAGCTCTCCCCGACCGGGCACCTGCGCAGTCGTACACGCCAACCCGCCCCCCGGGTCACCGCCCCGCCCACGCCGACGGCCGACGGTCCGCACCTCGCCGAGGCCGCGCGGGAGGTGCGCCTGGCACTTGAGAACGCCGTCGGACGCCGTATGGGCACGATGACGGCATGCCACGTCTCGGGCGGCACCGACTCCACCAGCGTCGCGCTGCTCGCCGCACGGCTGCTGGCCGAGGGGCGGGGCGGCCCCGGGGACCTCGTCCTGCTCGCCGGACGCTTTTCGCGCGGAGAGCTGGCCGCGGAGCGGCCGTACCTCGACATCGCGCTGGAGGAGATCCGGCGGCACATACCCGCGGCCCGCCCGGTCGTCGTCGATGCCGACGACGTGGCCGACTTCGACGACTTCCCGCACCACGCGGGCGACGCGGACGAGCCGCACGCGCACGCCTTCCGCGCCCCGTTCTGGAGCAGACTCCACGGCGAGGCCGCGGAGCTGGGCTGCGACACCCTCCTGACCGGCTGCGGAGCCGATCCCCTCGCCGACGCCAACCCGTTCCACCTGCACAGGCTCGCCCGCACGGGGCGGCTGCGGCAGATGACCCAGCAGGCACGTGCCTGGGCCGAGGGGAGCGAGCGGGGCCTGCGGGACGTCGTCTACGCCTACGTGGTCCAGCCGGCCCTTCCCCTCATGTCCGAACGGTTCACCGCACTGCTCCGCGGCGGAACGGTCCTCGGCGGCCTCGGCACCTTCAACCGCCCCCGATGGCTGCGGCCCGGATTCGCGCGGGCTCACGGATACCGGGAAGCCGTCATCGAGGAGAGCCACTTCGTGTTCGGGCGCAGACCGGAACAGTCGCTGTACGACGCCGCCACCTACATGGCCGCGCCCGACCCGCTGTCCTGGCATCGCGCGCGGCAGGACGGGTTCTTCCTCTCGCACCCCTTCCTCGACCCGGAGGTCGTCGCCACGATGAGCCGCCTCCCCGCCGCAGCCGCCTTCCGGCCGGGCCGTCCGAAGGCTGTGCTCCGCGAGGCCATGGCAGACCTGCTCCCCGCCCCGATCCGCGGCCGGTCGGTCAAGGTCCCCTTCAACGACCTCTACGCCCGCGGCCTGCGGACCCACGGCGACGAACTCATCGCCCTGTGCCGCTCCGCCCGGCATCCGCTGATCGCCGAGATGTTCGACGTCGAAACGCTGTGCCGGGCCGTGCGGGAGGCGCAGCTGGGCATAGGGGACTCGTACGCCTGGGACCGGATGAACAGCTCACTCGCGCTGGTGGCCTGGCTGGAGCGACTGGACCGGCACACCGGCGCGCCGGGCGCGGCGCTCCCCGTCAGTGCTGGCTCTTGATGTCCCACAGGTTGCGCACGTAGGGGCCCGTGACGAGGTCGATGAGGCCGTACCGGCTCGCCACCTCACGTTGCTCCGAAGGGCTGGGCACGCGGCTCTCCTCACCCTCGCGCGCGATGGACGACGCCACCGTCACTCCGTGCGGGCCGAACCTCCAGTCGACGGTGACGAAACGCGCATCCCTGGTGTGCTCGTCGACCGCGTTGTTCTCGTGCACCCTGGCACGGTAGACAATGAAGTCGGAGTCCCTGTCCTTCGCCTGTTGTTTCTTCACCCATTCGGGCACCCCTTTCCCGCCCCAGGATTTCGTCAGATAATTGAGGGGTGGCTGCATCACGAGCCGGTCCTTGCGCGCTAGGCTCGCAGTAGCGTAGAGAGTCACCTGATCATATGGAGTTTTGATGGGCAGCTCCACCACCAGTTGCGTGGCGAAGGTGTCGCTCGACTCGATCCACTGTCCATAGGGCATCCATGGTTGTGCCGTCAGCAAATCGCCAGGCTGGTGTACCTCCCTGCGGGAGAGCGGGTTCACTTCCGGGAGTCTGGACCACTGATCGGCGTCGGCTCGCCACTGCTGGCGGAGGCGGTCCTTGGGGCTGAGCGCCACTCTTTGCGCCATCGCGTGGAATTCGGAGCCGAGCACATAGAAACTCCTCTCGCCCAGGTTCTGCAGGGTGATGTCGACCGGTACGGCGAACGCCTTGCGGTCCGTGCTCAGCACCGCCTTCCCCACGGACAACGTGATGATGGGCCTGGTTTCCCGCTCGTACGGCTGATAGAGGCTCTGGTAGCCGAAGTTGGCGACGGCGATGAGCGAGGGAACGATCACCGCGACGGCCACTCGCTTGGGCGCGGGAACCGTGACCGACGTCCGCCACACGGCGAAGACAGCCCATGCCGAACCCGCCGTGAGTGCGCCGAACAGCGCCTTGTAGACCGTGGAATCGCCGTCCTTCCACGTCTCGGTCAAGATCATGGCGTTGGTCAGCAAGGCCGTGAACGTGGCGATCAGTGCGACCAGGCCGGAGTAGGGGAAACAGTGCTGGACCCAGTGGTCCAGGACGGCGACGGCGCCCACCAGCGTGGTGAACGAGACCGCGAGGAGAACGGCACCGGTGACCCGGCCGGGGAACGTCAGCGCATGGAGGAAGTCCTCCCGGCCGAACCGAGCCTGCAGCCACGTGGTGATGAGGAGGACCAGCTCGATCACTCCCAGGGACACCCGTGACCGCCAGTTCCTCAGCGAGGGCCGTACCGCTTTCGGGCGCAAGCCGGAGTGAGGCCTGGGGGGAGTCCGCACCCGATCACCTCCTGAGGCCGCCGGTCGTGCGCTGCACATGCGCAGCGCGGCCGCAGGAGATCTGCTGCCGCGCCGGGGGTACGAGCACCATCGTCCGCGGTGATCCACCGGGCCGCCACCCGGAACCCCCGGACGTGGGACCTCGCGGTCAGCGCGCGATACGAAACCCCACGTCGTCGATCCGGAAGGTCGGGTGGCTGCGCCGCCGCACCGAGGCCCGGCAGCTCCAGTGCTCGTCGGCCCAGCCACCGCCACGGAGCACGCGGTAGGTGCCGTACGCCTCGGCGTCGAGCCGGCCGTGCCGAGGACCGGTGGTACCGGCGCGGCAGGCGTGTTCCCACTCGGCCTCGGTCGGCAGCCGGTAACCATCGGCAGAGGTGTTCCACGCGACCGCCTCTTCGCCGGCAGGGAGACGGTAAGCGGGTGTCAGGCCTTCCTGAGCGGACAACGCATTGCAGAACCGCACCGCGTCCCACCATGAAACGCCCTCGACCGGCAGCCGGTCGCCCTGGGCCGTGCTCGGCCGCTCACCGGTGACCCGTGCGTACAGCGACCGAGTGACCGGCACCGCTGCCATCAGGAACGGCGCGACCTCGACCGTCCAGCTCTTCTGCGTCCGCCGGTCAGTGCCTTACCGCGGCCGCGTTGCCGGTTCTCTTTTCGAGGAGCGTGAACGACTTGGTGGCGCCGTCCGGCTGAGGCTTGGCTTCCGTGCGGCCGACGATCCGGTACCCGGCGTCAAGGTAGTAGGCGGTCAGACGATCGTTGCCTGCCAGGCAGTCGAGGCGGGTCAGGATACGGCCCACCTCGGCCACGCGCCGCTCGGCGGCCCGCAGAAGCAGCCGTCCCGTTCCCGGCGGGGCGGCGGCATGGTCCACCATCAGGCGATGCACATAGCCGGCCGTCGGGGGCTGCGGGCCCCATGCGTCCGTGTCCTCCCACCACAGCTCCCAGGCTCCGACCGTACGGCCGTCGACTTCCGCCGTCCACACCTCTCCGTCCTTCATGACCTGGCGGAAGTGGTCTTCGTCCAGTTCGCCGGGCTGCCACTGGCCGGTGGTGCCACGGGAGTTCATCCAACGGGCGGCATCGTCACGCAGGCGTACGAGGGTGGAGAGGTCGGCGGAGGAAGCCGGACGGAAACGCAGATCATTCACGCACCGATCCTCACACGGCGGTCCGCAGCCGCTCCCCGCGGGTGGCCCTGGGCGCCCCCCGGTCACCATCATCGCCCTGGCCGCCACCGCCCGCCGCGTTGTCAGCGGCCGAACCGTGCCGCCAGCTCGCGTTTGAGGACCTTGCCACTGGGGCCCAGCGGGAAGCCGTCGACGAACTCCACCATCCGCGGATACTTGTACGCGGCCAGTCTCTCCTTGCTCCAGGCCACGATCTCCTCGGCCAGTGCCGCGCCGGGCACCGCCCCCGGCCGCACGGAGACCACCGCGCAGACCTCCTCGCCGAGCCGCTCGTGCGGCACGCCGATGACCGCGACCTGGGCGACTGCCGGATGCCGCATCAGCGCCTCTTCCACCTCGCGCGGGTACACGTTGTACCCGCCGCGGACCACCATGTCCTTCTTGCGGTCGACGAGCGAGAGGTAGCCGTCGACGTCCTTCACGCCGAGGTCACCCGAGCGGAACCAGCCGTCGACCAGTACCTCGGCCGTCGCCTGGGGCCGATTGAGATACCCGGCCATCACGTTGTGGCCGCGGATGACGACCTCGCCCAGCTCACCCGCCGGGAGGAACTCGATCCGGCCCTCCACGTCGGCCCTGGCGATCTCCACCTCCACGCCCCAGATCGGTCGGCCCACCGTGCCGGGCCTGCACGGCCACGCCCTCTGGTTGTACGCCACCACCGGAGACGTCTCGGTGAGGCCGTAGCCCTCGTAGATCGGGCAGCCGAAGGTCTCCTCGAACTCCTGGAGCACCGTCACCGGCAGCGCCGAACCGCCCGAGAACGCGCGGTCCAGACGAGGGCGCCGCCGCGCGTCCCCGACCGCCGCGAGCAGCGCGATGTACATCGTGGGGACGCCCATGAACACCGTGCAGTCGTGCCGCACCATGAGGTCGATCGCCCCCGCGGCGTCGAACCGCTCCATCAGCACCAGCGTCCCGCCCGCCCGGAAGCAGGTGGCCATCCCGCAGATCTGCCCGAACGTGTGGAACAGCGGCAGACAGCCGAGCAGTACGTCGTCAGGGCCCAGGTCGAACGGGGACAGCATGGTGGTGCCGACGTTCATGACCACATTGAGCTGGGTGAGCATCGCCCCCTTGGGCCGGCCCGTCGTACCCGAGGTGTACAGCACGACCGCGAGGTCGTCCGGCATGCGCGGCACCAGGCGGTCCAGCGGCGCGATGTCCCGGGCGAGCGCATCGAGGCGGGTACGACCGCCGCTGTCCGCCTCCTCCATCACCGTCAGCAGCGGCACCCCCGCCGCTTCAGCGCCCTTGGCGCCCTCGTCCAGCAGGGGTTCGGCGCACACCAGCGCCTTCGCCGCGGAGTCACCGAGGACGTAGGAGATCTCGTCGGCCTTCAGCAGGGCGTGCACGGGCACCGCCACCGCACCCAGCGCGAGTACGCCGAAGTACGCCTTCGGGAAGTGCGGCGTGTTGGGGAGCAGCAGCGCGATCCGGTCACCGGGACCGTAGCCCTCGGCGCGCAGCACGGCGGCGTACTGCCTCGCCTCGTGCCACAGCTGCCGGTACCGCAGCTCCTCGCGGCCGAAGACGATCGCCGGGTGGTCCGGCCGGCGTTCGGCGGACTCGGCGAGCACGGACGCCAGCGACATGTTCACGCTCACCTGCGCCCCCAGGCGTCAGCGCGCAGCGCCGCCTTGTCGGGCTTGCCGGTATGCCCGAGCGGAATCTCGTCGCAGTACCTGATCTCCACCGGCGCGTGGTTGGCCGAGAGCTCCCGGCTCACCTGGTCGCGCAGCTCGTCCGCCTCGGTGGCCGCACCCGCCCGCAGCACCACCGCCGCGTGGACATGTTCGACCTGGTCCTCGTCCGCGACGCCGAACACGGCCGCCTGCACCACGTCCGGGTGGGCCAGCAGCGCGTTCTCGACGGCTGCCGGATGCACCTTGATGCCCTTGGTCTTGATCACGTCGGCCAGCCGCCCCTGGAGGTGGAGGTACCCGCGTTCGTCGAGGCAGCCCAGGTCGCCGGTGTGCAGCCAGCCGTCACGGATGGTGCGCGCGTTGAGCTCCGGCGCGCCCCAGTAGCCGAGCATCGCGTACGGCGAGCGGACGCAGACCTCCCCGACCTCGCCGGAGGGCAGGTCGCGGTGGTCGTACGGGTCGCGGATGCGGACCTCCGCCGCCGTCGGGCGTCCGGCTGTGGCGAGCAGGCTCGGGTCGTGGTGGTCGGCCGGGCCCAGCTCGCTGATGGGTCCCACCTCCGTGGTCCCGTAGGTCTGCGTGAGCACGTCACCGAACACCTTCACCGCCTCGGCCAGCCGCGCCGGCGAGGCGGGGCAGCCCGAGTACGTCAGCGTCCTGAGGCTCGACAGGTCGAAGGCGCCGGTGGCCGCCACGTCGAGGAGCATGTACAGCTGCGGGGGAGAGACCGTCATCCGCGACACCCGGTGGGCCTCGACCGATGCCAGGGCCCCGGCCGGGTCGAAGCCCTCGTGCAGGACCACCGTCCCCCCGGAGACCAGTGCCATGTCGGCGACCGCGCCACTGGTGTGGCTCAGCGGCAGCGTGGACAGATAGACCGTGCGCGCGTCCTTGGGCAGCCCCGTGACGGCCGCCTGCCGTACGCCGAAGGAGACCGTGACACCCTTCGGGACGCCGGTGGTGCCGCTGGTGTAGGTCACGGTGGCGGGATCGTCGGCGGCGATCTCGACGTCCGGCGTGTCGCCGGGTCCGCCTCCGCCGTCCGCGTTGAGGTCGAGGATGTCGGTCAGGTCGAGCACGTCGTCGCCGAGAGCCCCGAGAGCGACGAGGTGCGGCGCATCGGCCATCCCGGCGCACAACTCCCGTGCGAGGGGGAGGTGTTCCTCGTCCGTGGCCAGCAGGGTCGTTCCGGTCGCTGCGAGAATCCCGCGGCGGGCGGCGGTGCTGATGCGGTCCAGCGGGTCTACGGCGTTGGCGGTCTGCAGATGCACCACCATCGCGCCGATGAGGTTCGCCGCGTACCGCAGGACCAGGGTGGCGGGCGTGTTGGTGACGGTCAGCAGACCGACCACCGTCCGGCCGTCCTTCCCTGCGCCGACCTCGCTCCGGCGGCGGTCCAGAATCTGCGCGGCGGACGTCACCGAGTAGACGAACTCGCCGGCCGTGACGGGCTTGCCCTGCCACCACAGGGCCACCCGCCCGGGGTTGGCGGACAGCTCTCTCAGAATCTCACGGACGTAATTGCGACCGACGTTCCTCATACTCACCGCGACTCCCGTCAGACTGGCCGTTTACGGAATTCAACTGCAAACGTGGGGGAGTTCGCTCTTCCGCCAGTAACTGAACCCGGTGAACTGCGGGTTACCCGCCGCTGGACGGGACACACGCCGGTGGTCTGCGGGTTACCCGGCGCTTGACGCCACGGAGATAGCTTTCCGGGAAATCGAGAAACCCAGCACAGCAGTCGGCCCGATACCGTTACGGCAAGAAGAGAGTGAGTAGACGTCATGGCTCAGCACTTGGAGATCTTTTCGCGCCAGATGGCCGAACTCGCGGACAGCAAACGGGAGTTCCTGGAGATCGGGCGCCTGGCCGGGCGATTTCCCGCCGCAAGCGCACGGACCAAGAGTGACAGCGACTCCCTCGAAATAAGCATCTGGTGCAGCAACGACTACCTCGGCATGGGGCAGAACCCGCTCGTGCTGGATGCCATGAAGGAAGCCATCGACACATTCGGGGCCGGATCCGGCGGTTCCCGCAACATCGGGGGCACCAACCACTACCACGTGCTCCTCGAAAACGAGCTGGCGGATCTGCACGGCAAGGAGGAGGCGCTGCTGTTCAGCTCCGGGTACACCGCGAACGACGGTGCCCTGACCGTCCTCGCGGGCCGCATGGAGGGCTGTGTCGTCTTCTCCGACGAGCTGAACCACGCCTCCATCATCGACGGGCTCCGGCACAGCGGCGCCGAGAAGCACATCTTCCGCCACAACGACGTCAAGCACCTGGAGGAACTGATCGCGCGGGCGGACCCCACCCGCCCCAAGCTCATCGTCGCGGAGTCCGTCTACTCCATGTCGGGTGACGTCGCACCGCTCGCCGACATCGCCGAGATCGCACAGCGCCACGGAGCGATGACCTTCCTCGACGAGGTGCACGCGGTGGGCATGTACGGCCCCGAGGGCGCCGGTATCGCCGCGCGGCTCGGCATCGCCGACCAGTTCACCGTCATCATGGGCACCCTCGCCAAGGGGTTCGGCACGGCCGGCGGCTACATCGCGGGACCCGCGGCGGTCGTCGACGCCGTCCGCAGCTTCTCGCGGGCCTTCATCTTCACCACCTCGCTGCCGCCGGCGATCGCGGCGGGCGCGCTGGCCGCCGTGCGCCACCTGCGCGGCTCGGAGAAGGAACGCGACCAGCTCTGGAGCAACGCCCAGCTGATGCACGGACTGCTGAGGGAACGGGAGATCCCCTTCATCTCGGACAACTCGCACATCGTGTCCGTGTTCGTGGGTGATGAGAAGAAGTGCAAGCAGGCGTCCGAGCTCCTGCTCAGCCGCCACGGCAGCTATGTCCAGGCGATCAACGCGCCGAGCGTGCGGGCGGGGGAGGAGATCCTCCGCGTCGCTCCCGGGGCGGTGCACACCGCCACAGCGGTACGGGAGTTCGTCGAGGCGCTCGACCAGATCTGGAAGACCGTCGACATTCCGCGCGCGTCCACGTCGCCTTCCTCCCGGGCCGTCGGCTGACGTGTAGCGGCAAGGGGGCGCCCCCGCGCCGGAGGATGACTCCGGCGCGGGGGCGTCTGCCTGGCCGGTGCGGAAGGCTCAGAGCAGCGGGGTGTCGGGGTCCATGCCGAGGATGACACGGCCGTAGACCTCAAGGTTCGCGCTCAGCAGGATCCAGCCGTGCAGCGACAGCCCCTGGATGTCGCGGTGGAACCGCTGGAGCGGAACGTCGCGCTTGATGACCGAGGCGCCGCTCGCGTTGTAGAGGATCTCCACCGCCTCCTTGGCGAGCTGGACCGCGTAGGCGCTGTGGCCACGTACGGCGGCCCGCTCCTGGAGGGACGGTTCCTCACCGGCGTCGGCCCGCTCCTGGAGGGTCCGGTACATCTCGGCCGCGAGGGCCTCCGCCGCGGCGATCTTGCTGGCCGCGGTCCCCACCTGGATCTGGGTGAGGGGGTGTTCCTTCTGTTCGGTCCAGGACGTGTAACTGATGCCGCGTCCCGGCAGCCGTTCGAGGAACAACTCGTACGCCCCGCGCGCGATGCCGATGAAGGTGGAGACCGCCTGCGAGAACAGGAAGCTGTAGAGGCCGTACCCTCGTCCGGCGGGCGGCGGGGGCAGTTCGATCCCGGCCTCGATGGCCGCGGCCGCCTCCGAGGGAATGACCACCCGGTGCGCCGGCACGAAGACGTCCTTGGCGGTTGCCGTCGCGCTGCCGGTGGCGGCCAGCGAGGAAGCGTGCCAGTCGTCCTCGATCGAGAACTCGGAGATCGGGACCATGGCGATGGCGTCGTCCAGGGTCCCGTCCGGACGCTCGACGAAGGCGAGCATCATGTTCCAGTCCGCGCCGTAGCAGCCGGAGTTGAACCCCCACCTGCCGTTGAGCGTGTAGCCGCCCTCGGTGGGGGTGAGCGTGCCGGTCGGGCTGAAGCCGCCGGACACGCGGACGGAGGGCTTCGCGAAGATCTCCTCCTGCAGCTCGCCGGGATAGAGCGTCACCATCCAGGCGCTGGACACCCAGACCATGGCGACCCAGCTGGTCGAGGCGCATCCGCGGGCGATCTCGGCCAGCACCTTGGACTGTTCCTGCAGGGAGAAACCGAGGCCGCCGAACTCACGGGGCGTGGCCATGCGGAACACGCCGGCCTTCTCCAGGAGTTCGAGATTCTCATCGGGCAGCCAACGCCGGTTCTCGGCTTCGAGGCCGTTCTCGCGGAGCTTGGGGACTATGTCCCGCACGGCTTTCAGTACGGATGCGACGTCAGTTTCAGCGGTCACCATTCAGGCTCCTCGGTCGTTTGCCTACACGGGGATTCGCGCGAGCCCGTCCCGATCCTCGCAGAGCACACCGCGACCACGGTCACGGCCGGGTAACCTCGGATCCATTTCGCCGGATGGGGCCTGTGGGTGACCTGCCAATGAGAACGGCGCCGCATATCTGCGACGCCGGGTCTTGAATTCCTGGTACGAAGGGGAGGACGGATCAAATGCTCTCGGGCACCGGTTCCGCCTTCTCGGGCAGGTACTCACGGCCCCACGCGCCCAGTGGCTTGAGAGCCTCGTTGAGGGCGAAGCCCCGCGGCGTCAGCGAATACTCCACGCGCACCGGGGGAGCCTCGTACGTCTCGCGGTGGACCACGCCGTCCGCCTCCAGCTCCCGAAGGTGCTGGAACAGGACTTTCTCGCTCACGCCCGGAATGAGCCGCCGCAACTCCCCGAAGCGCCGGTCCTGTTGGGCAAGCGCCCAGAGGATGACCACTTTCCACTTGCCGCTGATGACTTCGACCGCGGCGTCCAGTCCGCAGTGTGTCGGCCTGACTCTGACGCTCATGCTCCCACTCCGCTAGCTGACAAAAGGCGCTGCATGGCCCGTGCGGACTCCGGTCGCACGAGTAACTCCATGGTAACGCAGGGTCGTTGACCGGAGGGGCTGCGGTTCGGTGTCGGCTGGATCCGACCCTTCGGGCAGGGGGCATGGCCGAGACGGATCGCTCCTCGGCCGCGGGTCCGCCCCCTCGGCCGACTCTATCGGGACCGGTCGGGCAGGGCGACGGAACGCTCTCCATGCCCGGTAATTCTCCGGTAATCAAAGCGCCCGTGAGGCATTTGATTCCTTGCTGATTACCGCGTGGGGTCGCCAAGGCACGTACTTTGCAGTAAGTACTTGAGCGGCCGCAGGTACCGGTATAGCTTTCCAAGGGCGTACTTAACACGGGGCACCATGCCGGCCGTTGCCGAGGCGCACCCGTATGCAAGCCGAGATAAATGCCAGAAGGAGCGTGGTTGTGGTGGCCGATGCGAATCGTGCACCTGTATCAGTATTAGGTCTGGGCATGATGGGAGCCGCGCTGGCCGGTGCGTACCTCAAGGCGGGCCACCGGACAACCGTGTGGAACCGCTCCGCCGGCAAGGCGGACGCACTCGTCGAGCAGGGCGCGGTGCGCGCGGACGACGTCGCCGCAGCCGTGGCCGCCGGCGACATCCTGGTGATCTGTGTCGTCGACTACGACGCCATGTACACGATCCTCGACCCCGTCAAGGACTCGCTGTCCGGCAAGGTCATCGTCAACCTGACCTCCGGTGTCCCCGAGGACGCCCGCAACGCGGCCAAGTGGGCCGACGAGATCGGCGCCGAATACCTCGACGGCTACATCATGACGGTCCCCCCGGCCGTCGGGCTGCCGCAGACGCTGCTCTTCTACGGCGGCTCGCAGGCCACCTTCGAGGCCCACGAGTCGACGCTGAAGGTCCTCGGCGGCAACAGCGTCTTCCTCGGGACCGACGCGGGCATCGCCTCGCTCTACGACCTGGCGCTGCTGGGCATCCTGTGGTCCTCCCTGGCCAGCGCGCTGCACGGATACGCCCTGGTCGGCAGCGAGAAGGTGCCGGCCGCGGCGCTGGCGCCGTACGCCGAGGCGTGGATCACCAATGTGGTGCTGCCCAGCGTCAAGGGCGCGGCCCAGATGGTCGACGCGGGCCAGTACGGCACGGCGTTCTCCACCACCGACCTCAACGCGGTGGGCCTGGTGAAGCTGGTCGAGGCGAGCAAGGCCCAGGGCATCCGGCCCGACCTCATGATCCCGATCAGGGACTTCCTCGCCAAGCGGGTGGCCGACGGCCACGGTGACGAGGCCATCGCCGGAATGATCGAGGTCATCAAGAACCCCGAGTAGGGGACGCAGCCGGCAGCCAGCATCCTCCTGTGGCCCGCCGTTCACGCCTGGCACGGAGAGCCCCGTCCCGTGCCAGGCGTTCTTGTGCGCGGACGGCCTGAGCCGCTCTCACTCCTTGATCTCGCAGATGGTGGCGCCGGAGGAGAGGGAGGCGCCGACTTCGGCGTTGAGGCCCTTGATGGTGCCGGAGCGGTGGGCGTTCAGCGGCTGTTCCATCTTCATCGCCTCCAGGACGACGACGAGGTCGCCTTCCTCGACCTCCTGGCCCTCCTCCACGGCGATCTTGACGATGGTGCCCTGCATGGGGGAGGTGAGTGTGTCACCGGAGGCGGCGGAGGCGGACTTCTTCGCCGCGCGGCGCCTGGGCCTGGATCCAGCGGCCGGACCGGTACGGGCCAGGGTCAGGCCGAGCGAGGAGGGCAGGGAGACCTCCAGGCGCTTGCCGCCGACCTCGACCACGACCGTCTCGCGGCCCGTCTCGTCCTCGGTGTCCTCGGCGGCGGGCGCGGCGAACGGCTTGATGTCGTTGGCGAACTCGGTCTCGATCCAGCGGGTGTGCACCCGGAACGGGCCGGCGGTGAAGGCCGGGTCGGCGACGACCGCGCGGTGGAAGGGGAGGGCGGTGGCCATGCCCTCGACCTGGAACTCGGCCAGCGCACGCGCGGCGCGCTGCAGCGCCTGCTCCCGGTCGGCACCGGTGACGATGAGCTTGGCGAGCAGGGAGTCCCAGGCCGGGCCGATCACGGAGCCGGACTCGACACCGGCGTCCAGGCGGACACCGGGGCCGGTGGGCGGGCTGAAGGCGGTCACGGTGCCGGGGGCGGGCAGGAAGCCGCGGCCGGGGTCCTCGCCGTTGATGCGGAACTCGAAGGAGTGTCCGCGCACCGGCGGGTCGTCGTAGCCGAGGGGTTCGCCGTCGGCGATGCGGAACATCTCCCGGACCAGGTCGATGCCGGTGACCTCTTCGGTGACCGGGTGTTCGACCTGCAGGCGGGTGTTGACCTCAAGGAAGGAGATGGTGCCGTCCCGGCCGACGAGGAACTCCACGGTGCCGGCGCCGACGTAGCCGGCCTCCCTGAGGATGGCCTTGGAGGCGGCGTACAGCTGGGCGTTCTGCTCCGCGGACAGGAACGGCGCCGGGGCCTCCTCCACCAGCTTCTGGTGGCGGCGCTGCAGGGAGCAGTCGCGGGTGGAGACGACCACGACATGGCCGTGGGAGTCGGCCAGGCACTGGGTCTCCACATGGCGGGGCCGGTCGAGGTAGCGCTCGACGAAGCATTCGCCGCGGCCGAAGGCGGCGACCGCCTCGCGGACGGCGGAGTCGTACAGCTCGGGCACTTCCTCCAGGGTGCGGGCGACCTTCAGGCCGCGGCCGCCGCCGCCGAAGGCGGCCTTGATGGCGATGGGCAGGCCGTGCTGCTCGGCGAAGGCGACGACCTCGTCGGCGCCGGACACGGGGTCGGGCGTGCCGGCGACCAGGGGAGCGCCGGCACGTTGGGCGATGTGGCGGGCGGCGACCTTGTCGCCCAGGTCGCGGATGGCCTGGGGCGGGGGGCCGATCCAGGTCAGGCCGGCGTCGATGACCGCCTCGGCGAAGCCGGCGTTCTCCGAGAGGAAGCCGTATCCGGGGTGGACGGCGTCCGCGCCGGAGTCCTTCGCGGCCCGCAGGACCTTGGCGATGTCCAGGTAGCTGGCGGCCGGGGTGTCACCACCCAGGGCGAACGCTTCGTCGGCCGCGCGGACATGCACGGCGTCCCGGTCCGGATCCGCGTAGACGGCCACGCTCGCGATCCGGGCATCCCGGCAGGCGCGGGCAACGCGGACGGCGATTTCGCCACGGTTGGCGATGAGCACCTTGCGCACGACGATTCTCTTCCCTTCGTGTCCTGATGGTCGCGGGCTCCGTGGCTCGCGTGGCTGTGGCTCGACTGCACGGGAGGTGACTACGGCTGCCCCCAGGCGCTCCGGCGCCAGGCCCCGGGGCCGCGCTGCGCCGGCTGGGCCCGCAGCCCGGCCGCGTACCGCCGGCGGCGCACTTCCGGCTCGCCGGGCGAGCGGCCCTGCCCGGCGTGCCGGGCGGCGACCGCGCGCAGGGCCACCAGCGCGGCGGCCAGCTCCTCCGGCGTCGGACGCCCGCGGACCACGTGCACCGCACTGCCGGCGGCCGGGCTCACAGGGGGATGTTCCCGTGCTTGCGGGGCAGCCGGGTGACGCGTTTGTCGCGCAACGCCCACAGGGCGCTCGCCACTTGCTGCCGGGTCTCGTGCGGCATGATCACCACGTCGACATAGCCGCGCTCGGCCGCGACGTACGGATTGCACAGCGCGCTCTCGTACTCCGCGCGCAGCCGCCTTCTCTCCGCCTCCGGGTTCCCGGACTTCTCCAGCGTCCGCCGGTGCAGCACGCTCACCGCGCTCTCGCCGCCCATCACCGCGATCTCGGCCGTGGGCCAGGCGAGGTTGACGTCGGTGCCCAGATGCTTGGAGCCCATGACGCCGTAACCGCCGCCGTACGCCTTCCTGGTGACCACCGTGACCATGGGGACGGTCGCCTCCGCGTAGGCGTAGATCAGCTTGGCGCCACGGCGGATGATGCCGCCCTGCTCCTGTTCGAGACTGGGCATGAACCCCGGAACGTCCACGAACGTCAGGATCGGGATGTGGAAGGCGTCGCACATGCGGATGAAGCGGGCCGCCTTCTCGCTGGCGTCGATGTCGAGCACGCCCGCCATGTAGGTGGGCTGATTGGCGACGATGCCCACACTGCGGCCCTCGACCCGGCCGAACCCGCAGATGATGTTGCGGGCGAACAGGGGCTGGACTTCGAGCAGTTCACCGTCGTCGAGCACGGTGTGCACGAGGCGCAGCATGTCGTACGGCTGATTGCGGTCGTCCGGGATCAGGCCGTCCAGCGCCAGGTCCGCCTCGGTGACGACGTCCTTCTGCCCGCTCTCCGCGTAGACGGGCGGGTCCTCCATGTTGTTCGACGGCAGATAGCCGAGCAGTTGACGTACGTACTCGAACGCGTCCTTCTCGTCGGGCGCGAGGTAGTGGGCGTTGCCGGAAACGGTGTTGTGGCTGCGGGCGCCGCCCAGGGACTCGCGGTCCACGGCCTGGCCCGTGACCGTGCGCAGCACCTCGGGGCCGGTGACGAACATGTGGGAGATGCCGTCGACCATGACCACGAAGTCGGTGATCGCGGGCGCGTAGACGGCGCCTCCGGCACACGGCCCGGTCATCAGGGAGATCTGCGGGACCACCCCCGATGCCTCCACATGGCGCTTGACCAGCTCGGCGTAGAGCGCCAGGGACACCACACCCTCCTGGATGCGGGCGCCGCCCGAGTCGTTGATGCCGATGATCGGGGTGCCCGTACGGATCGCGAAGTCGAGCACCTTGACGATCTTCTGGCCGTACACCTCGCCGAGGGAGCCGCCGAAGACGGTGAAGTCCTGGGCGAAGAGGCAGACCTGGCGGCCGTCGACCGTGCCGTAGCCGGTGATCACGCCGTCGCCGAGGGGACGCTCCCGCTCCATGCCGAAGTTGTGGCTGCGGTGCCGGGCCAGGGCGTCCAGTTCGACGAACGACCCCGGGTCGAGCAGTGCCTCGACGCGCTCGCGTGCGGTCAGCTTCCCCTTGGCGCGCTGGCGCTCGACCGCTCTGGCGTCGTACGGCTCGGCCGCTATGGCCCTGCGCCGCGCCAGTTCGGCGATCCGCTCCTGTGTCGTACCGCCGTCTTCGCCCGGCATCGCCTCTCCTGTACGTACGGTGTGCGCGGATTCTCCGGTGTCGGTCATGGCAGGGTCACCACCTGGGCCGCGTGCACCAGGCCGGCGCCGAAACCGACGAGGAGTGCGTGGCCGCCGGACGGCGCGGCGCCGTGGGACAGCAGGCTGTCCATGGCGAGCGGAATCGAGGCCGCCGACGTGTTGCCGGACTCGACGATGTCCCTGGCCACGGCGGTGTGCGGGCCGAGTCCGAGCGCCTTGGCCGCCGAGTCCACGATCCGCGCGTTGGCCTGGTGGGGGATGAACGCGGCAAGATCGGTGGCGTCGATGCCCGCCGCGTCGAGCGCCTGCCGGGAGACCTCCGGCACGCTGCGGGTCGCCCAGCGGAACACCTCGGGGCCCGCCATGCGCAGCACCGGCCAGGGGGTGGCGCCGTCACGCGTGGCCAGCCAGCTCCGGTCGTGGGCGATGAGCCCGTGCCGCTCGCCGTCGGAGCCCCAGACGACCGGGCCGATACCGGGTGTCTCGGCGGGACCCACGACGACGGCGCCCGCTCCATCGCCGAACAGGAATGCCGTTCCCCGGTCCTCGGGGTCGATGATGTCGCTCATCTTCTCCGCCCCGACCACCAGGACGTGGCCGACGGAGCCCGAGCGTACGAGGGAGTCGGCCAGGGCCAGCGCGTAGCAGAATCCGGCGCAGGCGGCACCGATGTCGGTGGCCGCGGCAGCGCCCGAGCCGATCAGCTGGGCGACCCGGGGCGCGGCGGCGGGCGCCTGCTCCAGATGGGACATCGAGGCCAGCAGCACCATGCCCACGACCGCCGGGTCGACACCCGCGTGGGCCAGGGCCTTGACGGACGCCTCGGCCGCCATGGTGACGACCGTTTCCTCGTCCCCGGCAAAGCGGCGCGTGGCGATCCCGGAGCGCCGGCGTATCCAGGTGTCGGAGGAGTCGATCCGGGCGGACACCTCGTCGTTGTCCACCACCCTGGCCGGCCGGTAGACGCCGACGCCGAGGATGCGGGAGCCGGCCGTGCCGCGCACGGTGCGCAACGCCTTCACGGTCATCGCCGCACCTGCCCGGAGCCGGCCGGGGCCACGGCGAAGGCCGCCAACGAGCCGTCCTCGTACCGCTTTCGGCAGGCCCGGCGCTGCACCTTGCCGCTGGACGTCCTGGACAGCGCGCCCCGGCGCACGACGAGGATGTCGTCGGTGTCCAGCCGGTGGTTCTCGCGGATCGCCTCCCGCACCCGCTCGCGCACCGTCTGCTCGCCCGGCGCCCGGATGACCCTGCCGTCGGCCTCGATGACCACCACGAGCCGTTCTTGTGCGCCGTCGTCGACGGAGAAGGCGACGGCGCAGTTGGGGTGCAGCCCGGGCACCGATGACTCGGCGGACAACTCGATGTCCTGCGGGTAGTGGTTGCGGCCCCGGCGGATGATGACGTCCTTGAGCCGCCCGGTGACATACAGCTCGCCCTGGTGTACGAAGCCCAGGTCACCGGTGCGCAGATAGGTCTCTTCCGCGGTCCGGGCCGAACCGCCCCTGATGCGGGCGCGGAATGTCTCCTGGCTCAGCGCGGGCCTGCCGAGATACCCGTCGGCCACGCACGGCCCGCTGATCCAGATCTCGCCGACCCGGCCGGGCGGGCAGAGCTCCAGGGTGGCCGGATCCACGGCACACACCCGCGTGCCGAGAACGGGGACACCACTGCTGACGACAGGGTTCGCCCCTTCGGTGGCCTCGGGCACGATCTCGACGCGGTCCTCTCCGAGAGCGCGGGCGGACAGCCACAGCGCGGAGGGCTCGCGGTCCTGCGGGCTGCCGGTGGCCTTGAGGGTGTTCTCGGCGAGTCCGTAGCCCGGTGCCATGGCACGGGGGTCGAAGCCGTACGGCGCGAATGCCGTGGTGAAGGCCTGGATGGTCTGCCAGCGGACGGGTTCGGCGCCGTTGGCGGCGACCCGCCAGCTGGAGAGGTCGCCCACGTCCGCGGTCCTGCCCTCCTCGGCGGCCCGGACACAGAGTTCGTAGGCGAAGCTGGGGGCCGCCGCGTGGGTGCCGCGGAACCGGGAGATCGCTTCCAGCCAACGGGCCGGTCGGCGGATGAAGGCGTCGGGCGCCATGAGGTACGACGGCACACCGGCCCAGAGCGGGAGCACCACGCCGAACAGCATCCCCATGTCGTGGAAGAGCGGCAGCCAGGACACGAACGTCCCCCGCGGCTCGCACGGCCACAGCTCGTCCGTCTCCACCGCGTTGCTCAGGAAGTTGGCGTGCGTGACCATCACGCCCTTGGGGTCCCCGGTGGAACCGGAGGTGTACTGGAGCAGCGCGATGCCGTCGGGGTGCGCGGTCGGCAGGGCGTACGAGACGAGGACGTCGGACGAGGGGGGAGCGAGTGCCCCGGTGTCGAGGAGGGCCAGCCCGGCCAGTTCCGGCAGATCGCCGAACCGCTCTTCGAGGTCGCGTTTGACCTCCGCCGTGGTGAGCACCGTGGAGGTCCCGGCGTCGTCGGCGATGCGGCGCAGCCGCTCGACGTCCTGGCGGCGCCGGGGCACCTGGACGGGAGCGCCGGCGACTCCCGCGTACATGCAGCCGAGGAGGGCGCGGATGAATTCCAGCCCCGAGGGGTAGAGCAGCACCGCGCTCTTTCCGGTCAGCCCGGCCGACTCCAGCGCCGCGGCCCGGACACGTGCGTCGTCGTCGAGTTCCCGGTAGGTGAGGGACTCTTCCGGTTCCTCGCCATTGCGCAGAAACACATACGCCGTCTCGTCGGGCTGCTTCAGGCTGCGTAGCCGCAGTGCGTCGGGAAGGGTGCGAATCTCAGCCATGTGGCTGTCGGGTGCGGCCGTGCTCGCCAGCACGGCCTCGGATATGTGATCCATGGGCACGCCCTTTCCGTGGAATATACGGTGCAACAGCAATGCGGTGCTGGATCTCAAGCTGCCGGAGCGACCTTACCCGCAGATTCGTATTCACTCTCCAAAATGTACTCATGGCGTGGTAACCGCGTGTTCTGGAGGGATCGACAGGAAGCCCCTGTACCGGCGGGAATTACTTCGCCGGTACAGGGGCGGAGGGGGACGGAACTCGCCGTAGCGGAACTCGCCGTACGGCGGGTGGGTGCGGTGGGCGACGGCGTTATGCCGCGTGAGCGTCCGCCACGGGACGGTCGATCGCGAGGCGCCACTCGCCGTTCTCGTCCCGGGTCAGAACGTCGGTGCACGTCCCGCGGACGTGGGTGACCTCGCCGTCCGGGCCGGGGACGTCGAGGCTGTAGTCCACGATGAGCAGCGAGGTGTCGCCGGTCGTGTAGGTCTGCAGCACCTTGGAGTTGATCTTCGGGCCCATGGCCAGGAAGTCCTTGAAGAACTGCGTACGGGCGGCGCCCGTGAGCGGGCTGCCGGAGATGTTGGAGATCGCGTCGCTGGTGTACATCGAGTCGTACAACGCCCCGTCGCCCTCATTGAAGATGCGGACGAAGAGTTCGTTCTGCTTGTGGGGGTCTTCGGGAATGTCGAAACCGAGGCTGCCACTCATGCGGTAACTGCTCCCAACTCTCCGGTGAACCGTGCAAAGGCTGCCGCAAAGCATCGCAGAAGCTCTTCGTGTCTCGGTCACGGACCGGTAACCTGGCATTCTGCGGAGCAATGGTGAGTCAAGGGTTACCTGGGGGTGGGTGCGGCCCACCCCTCGGCGCCCCCGGCGAGTTTCAGCCATGCCAATTGCTTTCCTCAAAGTCAGTACTTACCCTGAAGTTGGCCCATGTCCGAGGGCCGGTCGGGAATGTCGTCGAGGCGTGGGGCGGCTGGAGAGATCGTGGGGGGAGCGGATGCGAGGGGGTCTCGTTCGTCCTTCGCAGACTGATCACATCTCTCTTTACGGCGCCCTTATTTGCCGCATGTCCGGCATTCCCCTCAGTTCTGTGCAATTCGCGCAAAATGGTCCAAACGTTATGGTTGCATGATTCTGTACCGCACTAGGGGGAAGCTGTGCAATTTCAGATCTTGGGGCCTATGGAAGTATTCGACGACCGCTGCTCCCTGGCGCTAGGCGGGACCAAGCAGAGAGCGACTCTCGGCTATCTGCTGCTGCAGGCGAATCGCGTGGTGGCGACCAGTCAACTGCTGAACGCCCTGTGGTCCGTCGACGATGCCCCCATCTCCGCGCGGAAGATACTGCAGAACGCCGTCTGGGGGCTGCGGCGAGTCCTGACCAGGGGGGAATCAACGGATACCGCTCTGGTGACCCAGGCGCCCGGCTACAAGCTGAGCGTTGACGCCAACGACATCGATCTGTTCCGCTTCCAGCGCCAGGTGGACGCCGGGCGGGACGAACTCGCGGCCGGTGAGCCGGAACAGGCCGCACGGATCCTCAAGGGCGCCCTCTCCCTGTGGCGCGGCCCGGTCCTCGCCGACCTGGTCGAGGCGGGCATCAACTGGCCCGAGCTGTCCGCCGCGCAGAACGCGCAATGGGACGCCATGGAGGACTACTTCGAGGCGGAGCTGGCCTGCGGACGCCATCTCGCGGTGCTCGGCGAGCTGGAGGCCATGGTCGAGAGCATGGCCCTGCGGGAGCGGTCCTCCGGCCAGCTGATGCTCGCGCTCTACCGCAGCGGACGGCAGGCGGACGCGCTCAGCGTCTACAGCCGGGTGCGTACCGCACTGGTGGAGGAACTCGGCCTCGAACCCGGCCGGGATCTCCAGCTGCTGCAGCAGGCGATCCTCGCGCACGACCCGTCCCTGATCCCGCCCAGGGTGCCGGGGCACGGGGAGACGGTCGTCGTACGGGACAGCGCACCCCGCGCACCTGAGGCACCACCCACCGACCGGACTCCCGCCGTGGTGGGCACGCACCTCGCGACGGCCTCCACGTCCCGGACGCGGGCCTCCGCCGAGGCGCACCCGGCCGCCAGGCCCGAACGGCCGGCCGGCGTACGGGGAAGCGGGCTCAGGAGCGGACAGGCCGGCGCCGCCCCTGTGTACGACTCGGGTGACCTGGCTCACGCTATCGCCGAGCAGCACGAGGCGACAGCACGCTCCCATGAACCGTTACCGCACCGTGAGTTCGCGGGGGCACCCCGATCCGTCACCGGCAACGGACGGCGCAAGTCCGTCAGCGCCCTGCTGGTGCGCACCCAGCTCGGCCCGGAGGCGGCCGACATCGACCCCCTCCGTATCGACGAGACGCTTGAGGACGTCGCCCACCGGATCCGGGAGAACATCGAGCACTTCGGAGGGACCGTCAGCGCGAGCATCGGATCCGTGTCGATGGCGCTGTTCGGAGCCCACGGGGAGTGCGAGGAGGCCGCCGAGCGCGCGGTGCTGGCGGCCGTGACCATCCGCGAGGAACTCCGCGCGGGCTCCGGAGCCGTCGTCCGCACGCCGTCCCTGGCCAAGGGCCTCTCCTTCCACGCCGCCATCGTCACCGGAGAGGCGCTGGTGCGCTACCAGCCCGACGGCGACAGCCCGCTGTCCATCACCGGGACGCTGTTCGACCGGGGCCACGCGCTGCTCTCGCACGCCGGCGCGGGCGAGATACGGTCCTGTGACGTCACCCGCAGGGCCACCGAGCCCTCGGTCGCCTACGGCCGCAGCGACGATCTCGGCGAGTGGACCGTCCAGGGTGTCAGCAAGGAGAGCATGGGACAGGACTCCATGCCCACCGTGGAGCGGGAGTTCGAACTGGAGCTGCTGCGCGGCCTGGTGGAACGGACCCGGCACCGGTCCACCACCCACCTGGTGACCGTCCTCGGTGACGCGGGTACGGGCAAGACGCGCTTCCTCACCGAGTTCGAGCGCCAGAACAGCGACCGGTCGTATCTGGCCCGGTTCCGCGAGCTCTCCGGGGGCGTCCAGGTGTCGTCCACCGCCGTGACCGACCTGAGCCCCGTGCACGCGGTGCAGCGTGAGCTGGTCAGCGCCATCTGCTCGATCCAGCCGGGTGATTCGACCCGGGCCGCGATGGAAAAGCTCGTCGGCACACTGCGGCGGCTCGTCGACGACGAGGCACGGGTGGGCCGGCTGCTGGAGTGCCTCGCCCCGTACATCGACCCCGAGGCGGGAGAACTGGCCCTGTACGACCCGGAACTGGAGCTGATCGCCTGGCAGCAGTTCCTGGACCGCAACACGCTCGACAAGCCGCTCGTCCTCGTCATCGACGATCTGCACCAGGCCGACGACAGCCTGCTGGACTTCGTCTCGGGCTTCGCCGACATGTCACGGGTGCCGGTGTTCGTGGTGGCCTCGGCCCGGCCGGAGCTGCTGGAGCGCCGGCCCGAGTGGGGCGGCGGCAAGCGCCATGTCACCACGATCACTCTGGAAGCGCTCTCGGACGCCGCGGTGGACGAGCTGATCGACTTCATGCTGTCGCCCGCACCCAGCGAACAGAAGGGACTGACCCACTGGTTCCGCAAGCGGCTGTACGCCACGGCGGGCGACCGGCCCGACGAGCGCCGCACGTACGTCCGCAATCTGCTGAGCATGAGCGCACCGGGGCGGTTCTTCGCCGCGAACCACAGCCCCCGCTGTGTGACCTCCGCCGCACCGCTGGTCTCTTCCGGCACCGGGCGGATCTAGCAAGTCCGTAGCAGCAGTCGAGGCAAACGTTGTCACCTGGTCCGAGTCCGTCCCCCGGGGGACCACTCGGACCAGGTCTTTCCGGCCTGTCAGGCCGCCGATCCGCCGCGCGCGCCGGCGTCCAGGCGGGACACGATCACCTCGGCGACGTCCTGCGTACGGTCGTCGAGATAGAAGTGGCCGCCGGTGAAGACGCGTACCGCGGTCGGAGCCGTGGACAGCTCCCGCCAGGCGGCCGCCTCCTCGACGGTGACGACGGGATCCGCGTCACCGACGAGCACGGTCAGCGGACAGTCCAACGGCCGCCCCGGCTCCCAGGCGTAGCCCGCGAGCGCCCGGTAGTCGGCACGCAGCACCGGCATGATCATCTCCATCAGCTCCGGATCGTCGAGCACCCGGCTGCCCGTGCCGCCGAGCCTGCGGATCTCGGCGCGCAGCTGGGCGTCCCCCAGCAGCCGGTCACTGCGATGCGGACCGGTGGACGGTGCGCGGCGCCCCGACACGAAGAGATGCACGGGGCCGGAACCCGCCTGCCGATCCAGCCGACGCGCCGTCTCGTACGCGACGATCGCGCCCATGCTGTGGCCGAAGAAGGCGTACGGCCGCCCACCGGCCTCCCGCCGCACCTGCTCCGCGAGCAGATCGGCCAGCACACCGAGGTCCTCGACCCCCGGCTCCAGCCGACGGTCCTGCCGCCCGGGGTACTGCGTGGACAGCACCTCCACCGCCGGTGACAGCGCCTGTGACAGGCGGAGGTACGCGCTCGCCGCACCGCCCGCGTGCGGGAAGCAGAACAGCCGCCGCGCCCCGGCGCCGGCCGTGCCGAACCGCCGGAACCATGCGCCAGGCATGACCCGCCCCCCTGTCACGAACCGGAGAACCGCTGCTCGTCCTGGTCCCGCAGGATCTCGCAGAGCTCCCGCAGGGCCACGGCGAGCCGGTCCACCTCGGGCTCGGTCAGCAGCACCGACGGTTCGAACCGCAGGGTGTTCACGGCGCTGGCGGTCGGGAACGTCCGGATCCGGTGGGCGCGGAACAGATAGCCGGCGACGACATAGCCGAAGGTGTCGGTTGCGGCTGCCTCCCGGATTGCCGCCACGCTCGATCCGGACTGGTCATGGAATTCCAGTCCCAGCATCAGCCCCTTCCCCCGCACGTCCTTGACGACCTCGGGGAACTCCTCGCGCAGCGCCCGGAACAGGGCGGTCAGCCGCTCGCCCCATTCCCGCGCCAGCCGGTATGCCCGGCCGTCCTCGGCCTCCAGGAGCTCCAGCACCTTGAGGGCCAGCGTGGAGGAGAAGGTGTCCTTGGCGAACGTCGAGCTGTGCACCAGGTCGAATTCGGGGCGGAACCGGCTGCCGCGTACGAGGGTCACGGCCGTCTTGGCGATGCCACCGCCCAGGCTCTTGGCGAGCGTGTAGTAGTCCGCCCGCAGCCCGATGAGGGAGCTGGCGAAGAAGGCACCGGTGCGGCCCATGCCGCTCTGGATCTCGTCGATCACGATCGGGCAGTCGGCCGTCGCGCAGGCCCGCTCGATCGCGGCGGCGAGTTCCCGGTCGACCACCTTGATGCCGCCCTCGCCCTGGATCACCTCGAAGACGAACGCGCCGAACACCGGGAAGTCCCGCTTCACGACCTTGATCTCGCCGGCTTCCACGACCATGTCGTAGACGGCGCCCCGCTCCTCCTCGAAGACCTTGGCGAGGGCTTCGGGCTGGTCGAAGGGGATGAACCGGGCCTGCGGGGCCATCGCCGTGAACGGTGTGCGGAACGAGGCGTTGTGGGTCAGCTGGACGCTTCCGACCAGCTTGCCGTGGAAGGAGCCCTCCAGCGTGAGGAACAGCGGGGGCCTGGCCGTGCGCTGAGCGTTCTCCCGCAGGAGGCCGGCGGTCAGCCGCTCGAAGCCACGGACATCGTTCGAGCGGTCGGCCGCGGCGATCCCCAGGACGACGTACGCCGACTCCGCGATCTTCGCGGTGCCGTCCTGGAGAGCGGTGCGCGCGGCGTCGACGTGCGCGGAGATCTCCTGGCCGAGCGCCTGGATCTTCAGTATCCGGTCGAACTCGGCGTGCTTGAGGGCCACTTCGACGGATTCGGCGCCGCTGTTCGAGAACACCGCGAAGTAGGGCTCGTCGACGCCGAATTCACGGTGCAGGATGGTGTTGAGAGTCCGGGCGACATTGCTCGCCGCGGGCTGCCGGGACGCCTGCGCCAGCACCGGTGTCCGGGCGTCCAGGAATTCCTTGGCAGTCGCGACGATTTCCGGGTGGTTGTGTCCGAGAATGAGCGCGCCATAGCCTCCCGCGTAGTCGAGAACGGATATCCGCTCGCCCTTGTCGTCGATGTAGTGGAGCGTGTTTCCCTCGCCCTGCACGTACTCGACGTCGACGCCGAGCATGGACAGCCACTGCAGCATCATCGGATCGGCGAGTTCGAGCTCAGAAGTCTGTGAGGCCATGGGCCGACCATACGGGTGCGCCTGAATTCGGCTGCCAGTGTGCGGTCATGGAGCGGTAAGCGAGAAGAGGGCGGGCCGGTTCGGTTAGCGATGCGTGACCTTGCGATGGACAGTCCGTCCCGGGGCGTGGATACGTTGGCCGCATGTCCAGCAACGGGCGAATGACGCCAACTCTTGCGCCCGCCTCGATGCGCGAGGTGATGTCCCGGTTCGCGACCGGTGTCATCGTGCTCACCGTCGGCGGTGAGCACATCCATGGCATGACGGCCAACGCGTTCACTTCGGTATCCCTGGAGCCGCCACTGCTGCTTTGCTGTGTGTCCCGCAGTGCGGTGATGCACAAGTCCGTCTCGGCCGAGCGGCGTTTCGCCGTGTCGATCATGGGGGCCGACCAGGAGCCACTGGCGCGGTACTTCGCGGACAAGGAACGGCCGCTGGGGCCGGCCCAGTTCGACACCGTCGACTGGCGCCCGGGTCCCCGCACGGGAGCTCCGCTCCTGCACGGTGCGCTGGCCTGGCTGGAGTGCGAGCTCACCGAGTCGCACGACTCCGGAGACCACTCGATCTTCATCGGGACAGTGCTGAGCTCGTCCCGGGGCACCGGTGAGGACGGGCTGCTGTTCTTCGACGGAAAGTACCGGCGAACCGCTTCCTGACGCCGCTGGACAACCGATGACGTTCCGAACCACGGGAACGGCCCTCGTACCGGGTGGAATTCCACTCGCTACCAGGGCCGTTTTTCATGTCTGCCGATGACCGGACGATGACCGCCGGGTGTGCGCCGCGAACCTTGAAGTAAGTACTTGAGTGGTCAGGGCACCTGGGATAATTTCCCAGGACGTCCGACCGGGAGGTCATTCGTGTCATTCATGAGCAGTTCCGAAATCCGGGAGAACCCCTCACCCCCGTGGCCCGCCTCCACCGCACGGAGCGCGACGTCCCAGGCGGCGCCGAGCACGCCGGTGTCGATCCCGTGCGCTCGGGCGGTGCGTACGACATGCTCCATCCCCGCCGACGCGGACAGGATGCTCGACCGGTCGCCGGGGTGTTCGCCGGCCGTGATCCGCTCCGCGTAGCCGCCGACAATGCCCGGCAGTGCCCCCATTCCGGCCTGGGCGAGCGGGGCCAGAGCGGTGGGCTCGATGCCCTCCGCCCGTGCCAGGGCGAAGGCGTGGACCACACCGCTCATGGACGTCCAGAAGATGTCCAGCAGTGCCACGTCGAACGCCGCCGCCCGGCCGGGATCCGTCCCGAGGTGCAGACCCGTGCCGCCGAGCGCGTCCAGCGTCGTGCGATGGCGCGCGTACACGTCCTCGGGACCGCTGTAGAGGATCGTGGCGCCCGGCCCGCCGATGGTGTCGGTCGGTGTGATGATGGCGCCGTCGAGGTAGTCGATGCCGCGCGGGGCGGCCCAGGCGGCCATGGCCCGGGCCTGGCCGGGGGAGTCGGCGGTCAGATTCACCAGCGTACGGTCCCGCAGGGCGCCGGCGGCGGGGTCGACGATCGCGTGCACCGCCTCGTAGTCGAGCACACACACCACTGTCAGCGGTGCCGCCGCGACCGCCTCGGCGGCCGAACGCGCGGCTACCGCGCCCCGTGCGGCGAGGGAGTCCGCCTTGGACGGCGTGCGGTTCCACACGGTCGTGGGATGGCCGTGGTCCAGAAACGCTCCGGCGAGCGCCTGCCCCATCGGGCCGAGCCCCAGCACGGTCACAGGTAAAGGACGGCTGTCACAAGGAAGTTGATGATTGACCATGTTTGAGAAGCTAGACCCTCACGTCGACGCGAGAGTCAAGCCCGTGTGGCGGAGGTCACATGCGCATCGGTGAGCTGTCGCGGCGGACCGGCATCAGCCATCGGGCGCTGCGCTACTACGAGGAGCAAGGACTGCTGCGTCCGTCGCGCCGGCCGAGCGGGTACCGCGAGTACTGCGAGGCCGATGTGCTGACCGTGCGCCGCATCCGCGTGCTGCTCGCCGCCGGGCTCGGCACCGCCACGATCGCCGACGTGCTGCCCTGGCTCGTCGGGGAGCACGCGGACCACACCGTCCACGGGCCCGAGCTGCGTGCCATTCTGGACGAGGAGCGCACCCGCATCAGCGGCGAGATCAGCGAGTTGGGCTCGGCGCTCGCCATGCTCGACTCCGTGATCGAAACGCCGTTGCGGCTGCAGTCGCCGGAGCGCTCGCCGGTGGGCCAGCCGGTGTCCGGGCGGGTTCTGGGAGCACTGCAGAATCGTCACTGTCGTGCTCGGGACACACAACTCGCCGTGACATGACCGCGCTCGGCCGGGCGAGGCGCCGCGCCGCAGCCGCAGAGCGGCTGGTGAGTCGGCGATTACAGGTGCGTCCCTACGCTGGACACGCCCCGGCGCCTTCCGGGGAATCCAGGTCGCTCATCCCGTGGGAGTCAGCAATGACCAGTCAATCCTGCCCGTACACCATGGACCCCGCCGGCCGCGACATTCAGGGGGAAGCGGCTCTGCTCAGGGAGAGGGGACCCGCGACGCAGGTGGAACTGCCGGGCGGCGTCGTCGTCTGGGCGGTCACCGACACCGCCCTGATCAAGCGGCTGCTGACCGATCCCCGAGTGTCCCGGGACGCCTACCGCCACTGGCCCGCCTGGGAGAACGGTGAGGGGGAACTGGCCAAGAACTGGTCGATGGCCATGTGGATGGCCGACCGGAACATGATCACGGCCTACGGCGACGAACACCGGCGGCTGCGCAAGCTGGTCGCCAAGGCCTTCACCGCCCGCCGGACCCAGGCCCTGCGCCCGCGGATCGAGGCCATCACGGCGGCCCTGCTGGACGAGATCGAGGCGAAGGGCCAGGGACAGCCCGTCGATCTGCGCAGGGAACTGGCCTATGCCCTGCCCACTCAGGTGATCTCCGAACTCCTCGGCGTCCCCGACCGGATACGCGATGAGCTGCTGGGCGTCATCGGTGCCTGGATGACCAGCCAGGACTCGCCGGAGGACGCGGCCCGCTACGCGATGCGCGGATACGAGCTGCTGGTCGAGCTGATCGCCCTCAAGCGCGCCGAGCCCGCGGACGACCTCGTCAGCGCCCTGATCTCGGCCCGTGACGACGAGGCGGGCGCCGGACTGTCCGAGCAGGAGCTGGTCGACACCGTCCTGCTGATGTTCACCGCTGGGCACGAGACCACCGCCAACCTGCTCGATCAGGCCGTCTACACCCTGCTCTGCCACCCCGGGCAACTGGAGCTGGTCAGGAGCGGCGCGGCAACGTGGGAGGACGTGATCGACGAGACGCTGCGGCTTGAGGCCCCGTTCGCCAATCTGCCCATGCGCTATGCGGTGGAGGACATCGAGATCGCCGACGGCGTGACCATCCCGAAGGGCGACGCAATGATCATTTCCTTTGCCGCCTCCGGCCGGGACCCGCTCGTGCACGGTGCGGACGCCGACCGCTTCGACGTCACGCGCGCCACCCGTCGTGACCACATCGGCTTCGGCCACGGCGTGCACCACTGCGTCGGCGCGCCCCTCGCGCGCCTGGAGGCGGAGATCGCCCTGCCCGCGCTGTTCGCGCGGTTCCCGGGCCTCACCCTGGCCAAGCCGGCCGACGAACTGCTGCCCCTGGAGTCGTTCATCTCCAACGGCCACCAGGAGCTGCCGGTCCACCTCGGGCTCACGGCCGCGCGCAGCTGACCCGGCTGCTTCCCGCACACAGGGGCGCCCCCCGGAACCGTCCGGCGGGCGCCCCTCTGCGTTGACGTGGAACATGCGAACACGACCGGCCGGACGACGTAACCGTCCCCGGGCTCGGTGGGCGGCACCTCGCCCGCCCGCAACGCGGCGCCGGCCCCCACGACATGAGCGACCGGCCGCCGACCACGTCGGCGACCGGTCGCTCGGTGACGGTGGGAACGCCGGCGGCTAGCGGGCCGCTGCCGCGGTCGTGCCCGCGGCGATGGCCACCGCCTGCTTCGCCGCTGTGAAGCCCGACTCGACCGCCCCGTCGATGTAGCCGCTCCAGCCGTTGGCGATGTCACTGCCGGCGAACACGATCCTGCCCTGCGGCTGCTGGATCGCGCGGAACGGACCGGTCAGCTCCCCGGGATGCCTGCACGCCCAGCCGCCCTGGGAGAACGGATCGGCGGCCCAGCTCTGCGCCTTGGCGGCCACGACCTCGACCTCCGGCACGATCTTCCGCAGCTCGCTCTGGACCACGGCGGGGTCCGAGCAGTCGAGCGTGGGGTCGTACGCGAAGCCGAACATCAGCGTTCCGCCGTCGGGGAGCGTCGCGTGCGGACGGACCGCGCCGAGCCTGGTGCCCTCCGCCGGGTTCGTCGCGAACAGGCCGGTGTCGCCCTTGACGTGCAGCCAGAGCTTCTGCACGTTGGGAACGCCCATGCCCGCCTTGGACGCGCTCTGGTACTCGCTGGGCAGCGCCGGGCTGAACGAGATGGTCTTCCAGATGTTGACCGGCACGGCCAGCACGGCGACCG
Source organism: Streptomyces sp. NPDC001851 (assembly GCF_040297165.1). Lineage (NCBI taxonomy): Bacteria > Bacillati > Actinomycetota > Actinomycetes > Kitasatosporales > Streptomycetaceae > Streptomyces > Streptomyces sp. NPDC001851. The sequence continues at coordinate 149,990 of NZ_JBEOYR010000022.1, forward strand.
GTGCCGTGAAGACCTGACCACTGCGGATGGTGACGCGCACCCGGCCGTTGCTCTGCTCGATCCTGGTGACCGGCGACGCGAGGCGCAGATCGGCCGCCGCGTCCTTCAGCATGTTCTGGAGCAGCTGACCGGTACCCAGCTTCGGGTGGTACGTGTTGATACTCAGGTAGCCCTCGAAGGTGTACCCGGACAGGGCCCACGACTGCGCGAGCATCGTGAACGCCCCACGCGTGCTGGAGCCGCCCGACAGCCCGCCCGTGGCGCCGTTGATCCAGCTCTCGTCCTCGGGGGAGAGCCGGAGCTGGTTGAGGCGGTCACGCATCGACAGCTTGTCGAGGTCCTGCAGCAGGTCCGCCCGGTACAGCGGCTCGTACGGGCGCGGGAAGTAGTCCTTCGATCCGTCGAACATCGGGCTGAACAGGCTCTTCAGCCGCGGAATGACATCTGCGGTCGGAACGGGAGCGAACCCGCCGTCCTTGGGGAAGTAGTAGCGGTCCGCCCCCACGCCCGTCGCCAGTTCGGTGCTGTACCGCTTGACCTCGTTCCAGACGTACGGCTGCTTCTCGTCGACGGCCTCGCCGCCCATCTCGACGGTGACCCCGTTGAAGTCGGCCGTCCAGGTGCGCCCGCCGATCCTGTTGCGCGCCTCCAGGATCAGCGGCCTCAGACCCTTGGCCCGCAGCTCACGGGCGGCCGTCACGCCGGCGAAACCGGCACCGATGACGATCGCGTCGTACGAGCCCTTCCCGGCGGAGTCGTCCGAGGAGCTGCTTGCGGACGCGAGGTTCGCGCCGACCACCCCCGCCGACGCGGCGAGCGCGGTCGTCCCCGCGACCTTCAGAACCCTGCGCCGGGGCAGTGCGTGTGCCGGTGCACTACGAGCGGGCCGGTTGGTGCTGTTGTTCACAATTCCCCCATCAGGGTTCCGGTGTGGCGATGTGTGCGAGCGGACGGCTCCCAGGGCGGTCGCCCTGTGAAGCCGTCCGCGGATGGTGTCGATCGAGTACGTGCAGGGATGACCTGCCGCCGCACGGGTGCGGCGGCGGAACCGGGGACGTCAGAGGAAGAGCGTGTCCGGGTCGAGCCCGAGCAGGAAACGTCCGTGCAGTTCGAGGTTGGTGTAGGGCGTCATCATCCCGTGGCGCGAGAGGCCCTCCATGTCCCGGTAGAAGCGCTGGAAGGGCTCCTTGCGGGCGAGCGCGGAGGCGCCGGTGACATCGTGGAGCTCCTCGACGGCCTCCTTCGCCAGCTGGATCGCGAAGCCGGACCGGCCGCGCACCGTGACGCTGTCCTCCACCGACGGGTGTTCCCCGGCGTCGGCACGCTGCTGCAGGAGCTGGACACAGCCGTCGACGAGCGCCCTGGCCGCGGTGATCCGGTTGGCCGCGGAGGCCACCTTGACCTGGGTGAGCGGGTGCTGGGCCTGGTCCGTCCAGTTCGTGTACGTGATGCCCCGCCCCGGAACACGCGCGACGAACGACTCGTACGCGCCCTGCGCGATGCCGAGGTACACGGCGAGCGACACGGCCGAGACATAGGTGATGAGCCCGTAGTTACGGCCCGTGGCACCGGCGTTGGAACGTCCGCCGGTGGTGCCGGTGACCAGTTCGGCCGCGCCGGCGACACGGCGCGCCGGGACGAACACGTTCGTGGCCGTCGTGGTGAAGCTCCCGGTGCCGATGGCCGCGGACACATGCCAGTCGTCGGCGATGTCCAGCTCGTCCATCGGCACGAGCGCGTACACCGGCTCCGGTGTCCCGTCCGGGTGTTCCACGATCGCGGCCACGAAGTTCCACCGCGCGCCACGGCAGCCGGTGTTGAAGTTCCAGCTCCCGTTGAGGACGTAGCCCCCGTCGGCAGGGGTCGCGCTCGCGGTGGGCGCGAGCCCTCCGGAGATACGGACATCGCCGTCCGCGAAGATCTCCTCCTGCACCTCGTCCGGGTAGAGCGAGGCCACCCAGGCGCCCTGCACCCAGGCCCCGGCCACCCACCCCGTCGAGCCGCAGCCCCGGGAGATCTCCTCGACGACCGCGATCTGGTCGGCGAGCGAGGCCTCGTACCCGCCGAACCTGCGGGGCACCGCCAGCCGGAACACACCGGCCTTCTCCAGCAGTTCGATGTTCTCGTCGGGTATCCAGCGCCGGTCCTCGGCCTCGGTGCCGTTCTCCCGGAGCTTCGGAACGACCGCCTTCACCGCGTCCAGTACGGACGCCACTTCGACGTCGGGCGTCGTCATCGTCTCTCCTCTTTCCGGTGGTTGGTCATTGAGCGGCAATCGCCCGGCCTGTGGGGGCACTAGCCCTCGCCGAAGGGGTTGTCCACGGCGAAGCGCCACTTGCCGTCCCGGCCGCGCCGCAGCACGTCCAGGCCGGTGCCCGACAGGTGCTGCTCGCCCTCCGGGTCGGTCACGTCGATCGTCCAGTCGACGACCAGCAGCGCCGTGTCACCGGTGACGTGCGACTCGCGCAGGCTGGCGGTCATTTTCGGCTTCAGCGCGATGAACTCCCGCAGTGCGTCCTTGCGTGCCTGCCCGGACAGCGGATTTCCCGGCTCCCAGACGGAGATCGCGTCATCGGTGTACATACGGTCGAGCGTCTCGATGTCACCGGAATTGAAAGCCTGCACATACAGCTTTCCGTGCTCTTCCGGGTCGCTGGCGAGGTCGGTGTTTTCGAGAGTGTTTGCCATGTCGAGGCTGCTCCCACTTTCGCTGTAGAGGCCGGCGGTTGGGCGTGGCGGTTGAACGTGGCCCGAAGGTAACCGAACGCTCTTCACCGGGGGCTCATCGCCAGGCAATGGGCAGCTCACCGCGATGCTGGTCAGAGGGGAGTTACCGGCACATTACTGCCCACTGGGGCCCGCATAGTCAGACTGTCGATCACATTCCCGAAATTACTTGGGCTGTGGTTGTCGACTTGAGTCGGCGAAGAAGGGAACCGCTCGGCCATGAAGGAAATCGCTGTTGTCGGGTTGTCCTGCCGACTGCCGAAGGTCTCGGGGCCCCGGGCGTTCTGGGAGCTGCTGCGCGCGGGCGGGAGCGCCGTCACCGAGGGGCCGGACGGCCGTCGCGGCGGATTCCTGGACTCGGTCGGTGAATTCGACGCCGCGTTCTTCGGGGTATCGCCGCGAGAGGCTGCCGCGATGGACCCGCAGCAGCGGCTCGTCCTCGAACTCGCCTGGGAGGCGCTGGAGGACGCGGGCATCGTGCCCACCACGCTCGCCGGCAGCCGTACCGCCGTGTACGTCGGAACCCTGCGCGACGACTACACCAGCCTGCTCTACCAGCACGGCGCCGCGGCGATCACCCAGCACACCATGACCGGCCTCAACCGCGGAGTCATCGCCAACCGGGTCTCGTACCACCTCGACCTGCGCGGACCCAGCCTCACCGTGGACACCGCGCAGTCCTCGTCGCTCGTCGCCGTCCACCTCGCCTGCGAGAGCCTGCGGTCCGGCGAGGCCGAGACGGCGATCGCCGCCGGAGTCAACCTCAACATCCTCGCCGAACACACCGTCACCGAGGAGCGGTTCGGCGGCCTGTCCCCGGACGGCGAGAGCTACGCCTTCGACGCCCGGGCGAACGGCTTCGTGCCCGGCGAGGGCGGCGGCGCGGTGATCCTCAAGCCGCTGGACCGCGCTCTCGCCGACGGCGACCGCGTCTACGGAGTCATCCGCGGCAGCGCGGTCAACAGCGACGGAGCCACGCCCGGGCTGACCGTACCCAGCCAGGACGCGCAGGAGAGCGTGCTCCGGCAGGCGTACGAGCAGGCCGGCATCGACCCCCACACCGTCCAGTACGTCGAGGCGCACGGCACCGGAACACCGGTCGGCGACCCGATCGAGGCGGCGGCGCTCGGCGCGGCACTGGGCGCGGGACGACCCGACGGGGACCGGCTGCTGATCGGCTCGGCCAAGACCAACGTCGGCCATCTGGAAGGCGCGGCGGGCATCGTGGGCCTGCTCAAGGCGCTCCTCAGCCTGCACCACCGCGAGCTGCCGCCCAGCCGCAACTTCGAACGGCCCAACCCCGCCATCCCCTTCGACGCGCTCGGCCTGGCGGTACAGCGCGCGGTCACACCGTGGCCGCGCCCGGACCGACCGCTGCTCGCAGGCGTGAGCTCCTTCGGCATGGGCGGCACGAACTGCCATGTCGTCGTCGGCGAAGGACCCTCGGCCGGCCCCGGACCGGGAGAGCGGGCCGACCTCCCCGCCGTACTGCCGTGGATCGTCTCCGGGCGCGGTGCCGACGCCCTCAGCGCCCAGGCGGCACGGCTGGGTGACGCCGTACGAGAGACGGAACCCGCCCAGGACCCGGTCGACGTGGGCTGGTCGCTCGCCGCGACCCGAGCGGTCTTCGACCACCGGGCCGTCGTACTCACCCCAGGCGCCGGCACATCGCGCCACACGACGGCCGCAACCGGCGGTCCGGATGAAGCCACCGCGAGCGGAGGCCCCCGGGAAGACACCCGGAGCCGTGACGCCGTGCGTGAAGCACTGCTCCGCGGCCTCGACGCGCTGGCCACCGGCCGCCCCGCCCCCGACGTCGTCTCCGGCAGCGCCGGGCCCGGACGCCTCGCCGTCCTGTTCACCGGCCAGGGAAGCCAACGCGTCGCCATGGGCCGCGAGTTGTACGCCGCCTACCCCGCGTTCGCCACCGCCTTCGACGACGTCTGCGCCCAGCTGGACCCGCTCCTCGGACGGCACGTCGCCCACATCATCGCCTCCGGCGCCGGACTCGACGACACCGCCTGCACACAGCCCGCCCTGTTCGCCGTCGAGGTCGCGCTGTTCCGCCTCGTCGAGTCCTGGGGCGTACGCCCCGACCTCCTCGCCGGGCATTCGATCGGCGAGATAGCCGCCGCGCACGTGGCCGGGGTCCTCTCCCTGGCGGACGCCTGCGCGCTCGTGGCCGCCCGCGGCCGGCTGATGCAGGCACTGCCCGCCGGCGGTGCCATGATCGCCGTCGCGGCGGCCGAGGACCGGGTACTGCCGCTGCTGGCCGGTCGCGAGCAGGAGGTCGCGGTCGCCGCCGTCAACGGCCCCCGAGCCGTGGTGATCTCCGGCGAGGAGGAGGCCACCGCCGACGTCGCCGCCCGGCTCGCCGCGTCGGGGCACCGGACCAAGCGGCTCACCGTCTCCCACGCCTTCCACTCGCCGCTCATGGAGCCGATGCTGGAGGACTTCAGGGCGGTCGTGGAGACGCTGGACTTCCGCCCGCCGCACCTCGGCATCGTCTCCACCGTCACCGGCCGCTCGGCCGGCGCCGAGCAGCTGTGCTCCCCGGAGTACTGGGTGGACCAGGTGCGACGCCCGGTGCGCTTCCTGGACGCGGTACGGACGCTGGAGGCCGAGGGCGTCACCACCTACCTCGAACTCGGCCCGGACGGCGTATGCGCGGCCATGGTCGCCGATGCGGTCCTCGACCCCGGCCCGGCCGCCGCCGTCGCCGCCCTGCGGGCGGGCCGGTCCGAGCCCGCCACGCTGGTCGGCGCGCTGGCGACCGTCTTCGTACGGGGCGGACACGTCGACTGGACCGCCGCGTACCAGGGCACCGGTGCGCGCCGCGCCGAGCTGCCCACGTACGCCTTCCAGCGCGAGCGGCACTGGTTCGACACGAACACGCGAAGGGCCCTACCGGCGGGCTCCGACGCACCCGGCGCCGCGCCCGACGCCACCCCGGACTCCGGCACACGACCGGACGGGGGCAGGGACCGGGGGCGGGACGCCGTACGGGACGAGCGTGCCGTCGCGGACCTGGTGACCGCCCATATCGCGGCGGCCCTCGGACACGCCGACCACCACCGCGTCGAGCATCACCTCACCTTCAGGGAGCTCGGATTCGACTCCCTGCTGGCCGTCGAGCTGCGCTCCACGCTCGCCGCCGCCACCGGTCTGCGACTGCCCACCGGACTGCTCTTCGACCAGCCGACGCCCGCCGCGCTCATCGCCCACCTCGTGACCCGACTGCTGGGCACGGACACGACGGACGCGGTCCCCGCCGCACCCGGCCCCGCCGACGACGGCGAACCGATCGCCGTCATCGGCATGGCGTGCCGGTACCCCGGCGGGGTCGCCACCCCCGAGGACCTGTGGCGACTCGTCGCCGACGGAGTGGACGCCGTCTCCTCCTTCCCCACCGACCGCGGCTGGGACGAGGACCTCTACGACCCCGACCCCGACCGGACCGGCCGCAGCACCGTCGACCAGGGCGGATTCCTCCACGACGCCGGCCGGTTCGACGCCGCCTTCTTCGGCATCTCACCGCGTGAAGCCCTCGGCATGGACCCCCAGCAGCGACTGCTCCTGGAAACCGCCTGGGAGACGGTCGAACGTGCGGGGCTCGACCCCCGCACGCTCAGCGGCAGCCGCACCGGCGTCTTCGTCGGCGCCACGGCCCTCGACTACGGCCCCCGCATGCACGACGCGGACAGCGCCGTCGAAGGCCATGTCCTCACCGGCACCACCGCAAGCGTCATGTCGGGCCGCATCGCCTACCAGTTGGGCCTCCTCGGACCCGCCGTCACCGTCGACACGGCCTGCTCCTCGTCGCTGGTCGCACTGCACATGGCTGTGCGCTCGCTGCGCTCGGGCGAGTCGTCGATGGCGCTGGCCGGCGGTGTCACGGTCATGTCGTCGCCCGGCATGTTCGTCGAGTTCTCCCGGCAGCGCGGGCTCGCCGCCGACGGCCGCAGCAAGTCGTTCTCCGCCGACGCGGACGGCACCTCCTGGGCCGAAGGCGTGGGGCTGCTGCTCGTCGAGCGGCTCTCCGAGGCGCGCCGCAACGGCCACCCGGTGCTCGCCGTGATCCGCGGCACCGCCGTCAACCAGGACGGCGCGTCCAACGGACTGACCGCACCCAACGGCCCCTCCCAGGAACGGGTGATCCGCCAGGCCCTGGCGGACGCGGGCCTGACGGCCGCGGACGTCGACGCGGTCGAGGCGCACGGCACCGGGACCCGGCTCGGCGACCCGATCGAGGCCGAGGCGCTCCTGGCCACATACGGTCATGACCGCGCCGGCCGGGAACCGGTGTACTTCGGGTCACTGAAGTCGAACATCGGCCACGCCCAGGCGGCCGCGGGCGTCGGCGGCGTCATCAAGATGATCCAGGCGATGCGGCACGGCATACTGCCGCGCACGCTGCACGTCACCGAACCGACCCCGCACGTCGACTGGTCCGGCGGATCGGCCGAGCTTCTCACCGAACAACGGGACTGGCCGGTGACCCGCCGTCCGCGGCGCAGCGCCGTGTCCTCGTTCGGGATCAGCGGCACCAACGCCCATGTGATCATCGAGGAGCCCGAGCCCGAGCCCGAGCCCGAGCCCCTGCCCGCCCCCGCCGCGACGGGGGACAGCCCGACCCGGACCGTCCCCTGGGCGATCTCCGGCCGGTCGGACACCGCCCTGCGTGCCCAGGCAGGACGGCTGCGCGACCATCTGCTCCGCAACCCGCAGCCGAGCCCTTCGTCCGTGGGACGCGCCCTGGCCACCACGCGTACCGCCTTCGAAGAGCGAGCCGTCGTCACCGGCACCGGCATCGACGACCTCCTCGCCGGCCTCGACGCACTCGTTCGTGGCGAGGACACCCCCCGCGTCGTGCGCGGCAGCGCGGCCCGCACCGGCCGCACCGCATTCCTCTTCACCGGCCAGGGGGCCCAACGCCTCGGCATGGGACGGGAGTTGTACGAGACCTACCCGGTCTTCGCCGAGGCATTCGACGCCGTGTGCGCCGAGCTCGACGCCCACCTGGACCGCCCGCTGCGCACCGTGATGTCCGCGGACCGGGACGTGGACGAGAGCGTGGACGAGAGCGGAGCCGGTGTGCCGGACGGCGCGGAGCTCCTGCACCGGACCACGTACACCCAACCCGCGCTGTTCGCGGTCGAGGTCGCGCTGACCCGCCTGCTGGAGCACCACGGACTCACCCCGGACCTCGTCGCCGGTCACTCGATCGGCGAGCTGACAGCCGCGCACATCGCGGGGGTGTGGTCCCTCGCCGACGCGGCCCGCCTGGTCGCCGCGCGCGGCCGCCTCATGGAAGCGGCCCGCGAAGGCGGCGCCATGATCGCCGTCCAGGCCGGCGAGGACGAGATCCGCGAGACGCTCGCGGGCCACGAGCAAGCCCTGGCCATCGCCGCCGTCAACGGCCCCGAAGCGGTCGTGATCTCGGGCGACGCGCCCGCGGCCCTCGCCGTCGCGGAGACCTGGCAGGCCCGTGGCCGCCGCACCCGCAGGCTCCGGGTGAGCCATGCCTTCCACTCACCGCACATGGACGAGGTGCTGGAGGACTTCCGGGCCGTCGCCGCCGAGCTCACCTACCACGCGCCCCGGATCCCGGTCGTCTCCACCGTCACCGGCGAGCCGGCCCACGCCGACGAACTGCGCTCCCCGGACTACTGGGTACGCCAGATCCGCGAACCCGTCCGCTTCCTCGACGCCGCACGCACGCTGGAGACCCAGGGTGCCACCGTCCTCGTCGAGGTCGGCCCCGACGCCGTCCTCGCCGCCATGGCGGCCGACTCGCTCACCACCGGGGCGGCCACCGCGATCGCGCTCCAGCGCGCGGGCCGCGCAGAGCCCGAGGCCTTCGTCGCCGGACTCGCCCGGGCCCACACGGCGGGCGCCGCCGTCGACATGGCGTCCTTCTTCCCCGGCGCCCGGCCCGTCGAGCTGCCCACATACGCCTTCCAACGCGAGCACTACTGGCTCCTGCCCGAGGCACGCGGCGACGCCCGCCGTCTCGGCCTCGACCCGACGCACCACCCGCTGCTCAGCACCGCGGTCGAACTGGCCGGCCGCGACGAGACCGTCCTCACCAGCCGTCTCTCGCTCTCCAGCCACCCCTGGCTGGCCGACCACAGCATCGAGGGCACGGTCCTCGTCCCCGCCACCGCCTTCCTCGAACTGGCCGTGGCGGCGGGCGACCGCACCCCCGCCCGCCATGTCGCCGAACTGACCCTGGAAGCGCCGCTCGTGCTGCCCCGACGCCAGGCCGTGCGCGTCCAGGTCGCGGTCGCCGCACCGGACGCCGCCGGCAACCGGCCCTTCACGGTGCACGCGAGCCCCGACGCCGGTGACGACGAGTCACGCATCTGGACCCGGCACGCCTCCGGCCTGCTGAGCGCCGCCGCTCCGCCCGCGCGGGACCTGCGCGAGTGGCCGCCCCCGGGCGCCACGCCGGAACCGATCGCCGACGCCTACGAGCGGCTCGCCGCCCTCGGGTACGGCTACGGCCCGGCCTTCCAGGGACTGCGGGCACTGTGGCGCGCGGGCGACGACCTCTACGCCGAGCTGCGGCTGCCCGAGGACCAGCGCGCGACGGCAGAGCGGTACGCCCTGCACCCCGCCCTCCTCGACGCCGTACTCCACCCGCTCGTCCTGAGCACCGCCGAGACCGGTCGGCCCGACCTCATCCGGCTGCCGTTCGCGTGGGGCGCCGTCGCCGTGCACGCCACGGGAGCGACGGAGCTGCGCGCGCACATCGCCCCGACCGGCCCGGACACCGTCACCCTCACCCTCGCGGACGGCACCGGCGCGCCGGTCGCCACCGTCGGGTCGCTGGCCCTGCGGCCGATGCCGAAGGAGGCGCTACGACAGACGACGGGCGAGGTGCGGGACGCGCTGTTCGCCGTGGAGTGGCAGCGGATCGCGGTGCCACGGGCCGTCGGCGGAGAGACGGATGGCACGGACGTCGTCGTACGGATTTCGGGGGACGGGGCTGCGGAGCGTGCCCTGGATGTGGTCCAGCAGTTCCTCGGTGATGCGGCGGTGGAGGACGGTTCGCGTCTTGTGGTGGTGACGTCGGGCGCGGTTGCGGCCGGTGAGGGTGAGGACGTCACGGATCTGGGTGCGGCGCCGGTGTGGGGTCTGGTGCGGGCGGCGCAGTCGGAGCATCGGGGCCGGTTCGTGCTGGTCGATGTGGACGGTGGTGGGGAGGAGCTGGTGGCTGCGGCTGTGGCGTCGGGTGAGCCGCAGGTCGCGGTGCGGGGTGGGGAGCTGTGTGTTCCCCGGCTGACCCGTAGTTCCCCGTCCGCGGCTGACCGGCCCGTGCTCCTCGATCCCGACGGCACGGTCCTGATCACCGGCGGCACGGGCGGCCTGGGCGCCGTACTGGCCCGGCATCTGGTGACCGGGCATGGCGCACGGCGTCTGCTGCTGCTGAGCCGACGCGGCGAACAGGCCCCAGGCGCGCCCGAACTGCGCGACTCACTCGAAGAGCTGGGCGCGCAGGTGACTGTCGTGGCCTGTGACGCAGCCGACCGGGACGCCCTTTCCGAGGTCCTCGCCGGCATACCCGCCGACCATCCGCTGACAGCCGTCGTGCACACCGCAGGTGTCCTCGACGACGCCACGATCGAGTCACTGAACCAGGACCGGCTGGCGGCCGTGCTGCGCCCCAAGACCGATGCCGCACGCAACCTCCATGAACTGACGCAGGATCAGCACCTCAGCGCCTTCGTGCTGTACTCGTCCGTCTCCGGCCTCCTCGGCACCGCGGGACAGGCCAACTACGCGGCCGGGAACACCTACCTCGACGGCCTCGCCGCGCACCGACGCGCACACGGACTGACGGGACTCTCCCTCGCCTGGGGCCTGTGGAGCGGCGAGCACGGCATGGGCGGCTCCCTCAGTGAGCCCGACCGCGCCCGATGGGCCCGCTCCGGCATCCTGCCGCTTCCGCCCGAGCAGGGCCTCGCGCTCTTCGACGCCGCGCTGGCGGCGGACACGGCCCTCGCCGTGCCCGTACTGCTCAACCCCGGCGCGCTGAACGCGGCCGACGAACTGCCGTCCCCGTTGCTGCGCGGACTCGTCCGCGCGCGCCCCGCCCGCCCCGCCGCCAAGACCGCCGGTGGCGCGACACCAACCGATGCCGTCTGGGCGCGGCGCATCGCCGAACTGCCCGAGGAGGAGCGACTCGACGCCGTACTCGACGAGGTGCGCGCCGTCGTCGCGTCCGTGCTGGGCCACCGGGACCCGAACGGCATCGATCCCGAACGCGCCTTCAAGGAGATCGGCTTCGACTCACTCGCCGGTGTCGAACTGCGCAACCGGCTCGGCACGGTCACCGGACTGCGCCTGCCCCCCACCGCCGTCTTCGACCACCCCTCACCCAAGGCACTCGCACGCCATCTGCACAGCATGGTGGCCGGGACCGCAAGCACGACAACGCCACGCGCGACCGCCGTGGCTGCCGCAGACGAGCCCATCGCCATTGTGGGCATGGCCTGCCGCTTCCCGGGCGGTGTGAACTCGCCCGAGGACTTGTGGCGGCTGGTGGCGGACGGCGTGGACGCGGTGGGCGAGTTCCCGGTCAACCGCGGCTGGAACCTGGACGAGCTGTACGACCCGGATCCGGCGCAGCCGGGCACGTCCTACACCCGGCATGGTGGATTCCTCCACGACGCCGACGAGTTCGACCCGGAGTTCTTCGGGATGTCACCGCGCGAGGCGGTGGCAACCGATCCCCAGCAGCGACTGCTGCTCCAGGCGGCGTGGGAGACGTTCGAGAGCGCGGGCATCGACCCGGCCACCGTACGGGGCACCAACACCGGCGTCTACGCGGGTGCCATGTACGACGACTACGCCTCACGCCTGGCCAAGAGCCCCGAGGAATTCGAGGGCTTTCTGCTGGCGGGCAACCTCTCCAGCGTGGTCTCCGGGCGGCTGGCCTACACGTACGGTCTGGAGGGCCCGGCGGTCACGGTGGACACGGCGTGCTCGTCCTCCCTGGTAGCGCTGCACCTGGCGGCCAACGCGCTGCGCCAGGGGGAGTGCGACCTGGCGCTGGCCGGCGGCGTCACCGTCATGTCGGGACCGAACACCTTCATCGAGTTCTCCCGTCAGCGTGGGCTCTCCGAGGACGGCCGGTGCAAGTCGTTCTCGGCGGCTGCGGATGGTACGGGTTGGTCGGAGGGTGTGGGGTTGTTGTTGGTGGAGCGGCTGTCGGATGCCCGGCGCAATGGGCATCGGGTGTTGGCGGTGGTGCGGGGGAGTGCGGTGAATCAGGATGGTGCGTCCAATGGTCTGACGGCGCCGAATGGTCCTGCGCAGGAGCGGGTGATCCGGCAGGCGTTGGCGAATGCGGGTGTGTCGGCTGCGGATGTGGATGTGGTCGAGGCGCATGGGACGGGAACGAGGCTGGGTGATCCGATCGAGGCGCAGGCGTTGCTTGCCACGTATGGGCAGGGTCGGCGGGATGGCCGGCCGTTGTGGTTGGGGTCGTTGAAGTCGAACATCGGGCATGCGCAGGCTGCTGCGGGTGTCGGTGGTGTGATCAAGATGGTGCAGGCGATGCGGCATGGTGTTCTGCCCAGGACGCTGCATGTCGATGAGCCGTCTCCGCATGTGGACTGGGAGGCGGGAGCGGTGTCGTTGCTCACCGAGGCCCGGGAGTGGCCGGTGACGGACACACCCCGCAGGGCCGGGATCTCCTCCTTCGGGATCAGCGGTACCAACGCGCACATCATCATCGAGCAGCCGATCGAAGCCGAGACGGAGGCCAGTGCTTCCGCCGGCCCGGCCGGCGCGACCCCCCTGTTCCTCTCCGCGCGGAACGAGGCCGGACTGCGCGGACAGGCCGAGCGGCTGCACGCCCATCTGACGGCCCACCCCGAACTGCCTCTGGTGGACGTCGGGTTCTCGCTGGCGACGACCAGGGCCACCCTGGAACGGCGTGCCGCGGTCGTGGGCGAGGACCGTGCCGAGATCCTGCGCGGCCTCGACATCCTGGCACAAGGGGAGAAAGCCGCCGGTGTCGTACGCGACGACAGCGCCGTCTCCCGCGGGAAGACCGCGTTCCTGTTCACGGGGCAGGGCAGCCAGCGCCACGGCATGGGCCGCGAACTCCACGCAGCGGAACCCGTGTTCGCACGTGCGTTGGACGAGGTGTGCGCGTACCTGGACGACCGACTCGGACGGCCGCTGAAGGACGTTCTGTTCGCTCCCGCCGACTCCGCGGACTCGGCGCTGCTCGAACAGACGGCCTTCACCCAGGCCGCGCTCTTCGCCCTGGAGGTCGCCCTGTACCGCCTGGCCACGAGCCGCGGGGCCGCTCCCGACTATCTTCTCGGCCACTCCGTCGGCGAGATCACCGCGGCGCATGTGTCCGGCGTGCTCTCTCTCCAGGACGCCTGCGCGCTCGTCGCGGCCCGCGGCAGGCTCATGCAGGCAGCCCGCGAGTGCGGTGCGATGGCCGCCCTGCAGGCCACCGAGGACGAGGTGCGCGTCACCCTCGCCGAGTACGGCGACGCGATCGCCGTAGCCGCCGTCAACGGCCCCCGAGCCGTCGTCGTCTCCGGCGACGAACCCGCGGTAGACAAGATCACGGCACTGTGGCGGGCCAAGGGCCGCAAGAGCAAACGGCTCCCGGTCAGCCACGCCTTCCACTCACCCCATATGGACGAGGTGCTGGACGAATTCCGTGCCGTGGCCGCACAGCTCACCTTCCACGAGCCGCGCATTCCCGTCGTCTCCAACGTGACCGGTGAACTCGCCACCGGCGAACAGCTGCGGTCGCCCGACTACTGGGCACAGCACATTCGCCAAGCCGTCCGTTTCCACGACTGCGTACGGTTCCTCGAAGCGCAGGGCGTCACCGACTACCTGGAGCTCGGCCCCGACGGAGTGCTGACCGCGATGGTGCAGGACTGCCTGTCGGAGGAGGCCGGCGCCATCACGCCGATGCTGCGGGCCGGGCGACCGGAAAGCGTCACCCATACGACGGCCCTGGCCCTGCTGCACCTGCGGGGCGGCGCCCTCGACCCGGCGGCGACCTACCCCGGCGGCCGCCGCGTCGACCTGCCTACGTACGCCTTCCGCCGCGACCGTTACTGGCTCACGTCATCGACGGCTCCGCTGGACGTGGCGGGACTCGGTCTGCACGCGACGGACCATCCACTGCTCGGCGGGGCCGTAAGCATCGCCGACCGGGACGCCCACCTCTTCACCGGCAGGGTCTCCCTTTCCACCCACCCGTGGCTCGCCGACCACCGGGTCCAGGGCTCGGTGTTGCTGCCGGGCACCGCGTTCCTCGAACTCGCACTGCGCGCCGGCGAACAGGTCGGGTGCGAGCGCGTCGAGGAGCTGATGCTGACGGCTCCGCTGGTGATCCCCGAACGCGGTGGTGTCCAGCTTCAGATGGTCGTTGCGGAACCGGATGATTCCGGTGGCCGGCGGATTGATGTGTTCGGGTGTGTGGAGGGTGATGGGGGTGGGTGGACCGGGCATGCCAGTGGTCGGTTGGTGGCTGGTGTGGGTTCGGGTGAGGGGTTGGGTGTGTGGCCGCCGGTGGGTGGTGTGGAGGTGGATGTTGAGGGTGTGTATGGGCGGTTGGCTGAGGCTGGTTTTGGTTATGGTCCGGGGTTTGCCGGTCTTCGGCGGGTGTGGCGGGGTGAGGGTGAGGTGTTTGCGGAGGTGGTGTTGGGTGAGGAGTGGCGGGTGGATGCGGGGCGGTTTGTGGTGCATCCGGCGTTGTTGGATGCGGCGTTGCATCCGTTGTTGCCTGGTGTGGTGGAGGGGGATGTTCCGGCGCGGCTTCCGTTTGCGTGGGGTGGGGCTGAGGTTCATGCGGTGGGGGCTTCCATGCTGCGGGTTCGGCTGAGGAGCACGGGTGCGGACACGGTCGCACTGACCGTGGCCGACCCCACCGGAGCGCTGGTCGCGTCTGTCGACGAGTTGGCTCTACGGCCGGTGGCCGTGCAGGCGACCGTCCGCAGCGATGGTTTGTTCCGGGTGGAGTGGCGGCGGGTCGCGGTGCCGGAGGTTGCTGGGGGTGGGGCGGATGTGGTGGTGCGGCTCGCGGGTGAGGAGGCGCCGCGTCGGGCGTTGGCGCTGGTGCAGGAGTTCCTCGGTGATGAGGCGGTGGAGGAGGGTTCGCGTCTTGTGGTGGTGACGTCGGGTGCGGTTGCGGCCGGTGAGGGCGGGGACGTCACGGATCTGGGTGCGGCGCCGGTGTGGGGTCTGGTGCGGGCGGCGCAGTCGGAGCATCCGGGCCGGTTCGTGCTGGTCGATGTGGACGGTGGTGGGGAGGAGCTGCTGGCTGCGGCTGTGGCGTCGGGTGAGCCGCAGGTCGCGGTGCGGGGTGGGGAGCTGTGTGTTCCCCGGCTGACCCGGGCGACCACGGCAGGAGACGGTGAGGGATTGCGGTTCGATTCCGACGGGACCGTGTTGATCACGGGGGCGACGGGTGCGCTTGGTGGCGTACTGGCCCGGCATCTGGTGACCGGGCATGGCGCACGGCGTCTGCTGTTGCTGAGCCGGCGTGGCGAGCAGGCTCCTGGGGCGGCTGAACTTC